>JBFYSP010000094.1:0-7984 GCA_041301395.1 Anaerolineae bacterium | reverse complement strand
GGCACCTCCTCCAGGAACGACTGCCGCCACTCCGGCACATTAATCATCGCAGCCACATCCAGGACAGCCTGGTGGCCTGTCTCTACGACATCCCGAGTTGTTTCCTCATCCCCCAAGGCATCAAAGGTTTCGGCCATGGTCAGGTAAACCCAGCCTGGGAGACTCATCCCTATCCAACCGTGTTTTTTTAGGTAAACCCAGGCTTCGTTGGCATAGCTGCGCGCCTCATCCAGCAAACCCTGGCGGACAGCGCTGGCTGCCAGAGCCAGATTTGCCTGGGAAATAAAAGCCGGCTGCTGGTGCTTGACAGCCAGCTCCCTGGCTTCCTGAAAACGCCGCCTCGCACCGGGGGCATCCCCCATCTCCAGCAAGGTAATTCCAATCAGCCCCAGCGAAGTGTAAATCCCCTTGGCATCCTGTGCCAGGGTCACTTCATGCAGAGCCCGCTCGGCAGCCGGAGAGGCGCGCCGTAAATCTCCTACCGCCAGGTACAGCTCGGCCAGGTTCATCAGGCTATAGGCGGTCAAACGACGCGCACCCAGTGCTTCACTGATCGCCATGGCCTGTTCAATGACCACCCGGCCCTGTTTGTAGAGCCCCATGGTGACGTAATCCGCCGCCAGATTCGTCAGACCGATCGCTTCCTGGCTGCGATCGCCCAGCTGACGGTCGAGCTCGATCTGCTCACAGCGCAGCTGCTCGGAACGTGCCAGGTCGCCGTAATGCCCGGTGCTGTAAGCCGCCCGCTGCACCACAAAGGACAGGATGGCCGGATCGCCCAATCTGCGCGCCAGCTCTTCTGCTGCGGCCACATAGGTCAGACAGCTGGTCTTATCATTCTCGTTTGCGGCCACCACGGAGAGCAAGGCCAGCGCCTTGGCCTGAATGGCCTCATCCCCACAACGCTGGGCGGCGGCCAGGGCTTGCTGCGGCGCCTGCATCGCCAACTCCTCATCGGCAGTGCGCATCGCATAGATAGACTTTCGCAAAAAAGCTTCAGCCAGCAGGCTGTCATCACCGGCCTCGTTTGCCATCTCCAGCAGCGACTCGATATCCGCCCGGCAGGCATGCATTTCGCCAAGCACACCGTAGGCTTCTTCCCGCCCCAACAGCGCCAGCCAGCGTCTTTCGCGATCCACCGGCGGGAGCAGCTCCAGCGCGGCGGAGTAAAAGTCCACGGCTTCACGCGGCGCACCCTGGCTGTATGCCCGGCGGCCGGCGCGCTGGTACCAATCCGCTGCTTTACTCAGCTCGCCGGCGCGCCGGCAGTGATCGCCCAGCAAACCGGCGAACTCATCCAGCCGCCCGGCATTAATCGCCTGGCTTTCCAGCCAGCCGGCCGCTACCCGGTGCAGCGCCTGGCGCTCGCGCTTGAGCACGCTCTCGTAGGTCACTTCCTGCAGCAGGTTGTGGTGGAAGCTCCATTCGGTGTCGCCTTCGAATGCCGACTCGGGCTGGGCTTCCACAAAGCCGCGTGGCTGCATGTGACCCAGCATCAGCTCGCCATCCGAAACTCCCAAAGCTGCTATACCCCCACTCCAGAAACGCCGCCCGAAGATCGCACCGCGCTGCAAGGCGGCTCGCTCCTCCCCTGAGAGGCTGCCCAGGCGGGTGAGCAATAAGTGCTGCAGTGTCGCCGGCAGCGGCTGCTCTTTGAGCTTCTCCGGCAGGAAGCGCCAGCGCTCGCCGGAGGTATCCAGAATACTGTGGTCGATGAACCAGTTGACGATCTCCTCGGCATAATACGGCACTCCCTCGGCGCGCTGCATCACCAGCTCCACAATCTCGCTAGGGATAGCCTCCGCCCGCTGAAACAGCTCTGCCACCAGGTTGGCCATCGCCTGTGTGGAGAGCGGCTGCAGGTCGATGCGCACGCCATGCGGGTCGCCGGGGACGGGGGCTTCGAGCAGCGCAGCCAGCTCCGCCGGCGGGCGCCACTCCGGCCGAGCCGCTCCCAGGACGAACACACCATTGGGCAGCCCCTCTTCCGCCTCGCCCAGGAATAATTCCACCAGGTACTCCCAGGAAGCGGCATCCGTCCACTGTAAATCTTCCAGCAGCACGACCAGCGGCGCCTGGCGCCGCACCGCCCGTAGCAGCTCCCGGCTGACCACCAGGGCGCGCCCCTTGACCTGGGTCGGATGCTCGCGCATGCCCTTGATATACGGGCTGTCCAGGAAGGGCAGACCAACCAGCAGTCCCAGAGCATGCGCAGGCTCATCGGAGCCGGTCTGACCACTAAATTCTTTGAAGCGCTGCACCCAGCGGGCCTCGGCCAGCGCCAGGGGAGCATCATCGGCGATCTGGAAGCGGTCGAACCACATGCGCCGTACCAGGGCAAAGGGCTGACCGGCATCGTCCGGAAAGGCCCGGGCGCGCAGCAGGCGGGTAGTTTCTTCGCGCAGGTCGATCCATTCGGTCAGATCAACCAGCAGGCGGCTCTTGCCCACCCCGGGGTCGCCGATCAGCTGTGCCCAGGCCACCCCATGCCCCTCGAAGGCGTGCAGGTAGGCCTGCTCGAGGCACTGCATCTCCGCCTCCCGCCCGACGGTGCGCGTTTCCACGCCGGCCACGCCGCGCCTCACGCTGCGGAAGGGGCGCGGCTTGGCGCGCCGCACCAGGTAGGTGTGCAGCGGCTCGGACTTGCCTTTGACCGTCAGCGGGGGGCGCGGCGTCAGGTCGAACACGCCGCGCACATAGCGGTAGGTATCGTGGGAGATCAGGATGCCGCCCGGCGGAGCGGCCGACTGCAGGCGGGCTGCCAGGTTGACGGCGTCGCCGCTGGCGGTGAACTCCTTGTGCTCAGAAGTGCCCAGCTCGCCCACCACCACCAGCCCGCTGTGGATGCCGGCGCGCAGCTGGACGGAGGGAGACGGAGGACCGTCCCGCGCCTGTGGCGCGGGATTCCCGACCGCAGACGGCTGACCGTCGACCGCGGAAGGCGGACCAATGCCCGTCTGCCGTCCTCCGTCTTCCGTCGGTCCAGCAATATTGTTCCTCTCCACCAAAGCCAACCCCTGCAGTGCCGCGCGGATGGCGTTCTCCGGGTCATTCTCCCCGGCTTCGCGGGCGCCAAAGAAAGCCAGCAGCCCATCCCCCAGGTACTGGGCCACTTCGCCGTGCTGCGCAGCGATGGCCTGTCCCAGGGCAGCCTGCACACCCGCCACCACCCGGCGCCATTCTTCGGGGTCCAGCTTTTCTGCCATAGCCGTCGAGCCGACGATATCGATGAACAGGATGGTGACCATGCGCCGGTCTTCGGTGGGAAGCGACGGCGCAGCGGCCTGCGCTTCCAGGGCGGCCAGCTGCTCGTGCAGCGCCTTCAGCGCTGGGGCGAGCACCGCCTCCCCCAGCACCCCGCGCTGCGCCTCCAGCCCGCGGATCGAGAGGCGCAGGCTGGCGATCTGAGATTGTATACTCTCGGACATTGGAAATCAGGCTTTCCCCCGCGCCGTTCAAGGCGCGAGCTCTACAATCAGTATAGTCAACCTGGGGGTGCGGGTCAAGAGGCATATAAGCATGGCAGCAGTTAACCTCTCCCATATTGTCGCGCATCGGAAATTAAATAGCTATCTGAGAGTAACAATGCTAAACTAAATATAGCCAGGCAGGCTCGATCCCTTCGAACCTCCCAGGGAATTTGCTGGAGCAGGTGCTATGAAGTTTTCAACTATCATTCGGGGAATGATCGCAGGCATGATTGCAGGCCTGGCAGGTACCTTCGTGATGTATCTTTTCGGTGCGGCTATTTTCGCCCTGCTGGGCTGGCCTGCCGACACTTCCCACACCATCATTGGCAATTCAGCCGCAGCATTTTTTTCAAAGCTCGGTATCTTCCTGCAAGGCGGCGCCTCGCTCGGATTGCGCCTGTACTACCTGATCGGCTTCAGCATGGGCGCCGTATTCGGAGTAGCGGTCGCTTGGCTGGAGCCTCTGCGCCGGGCCTCATTCCTGAAGAAGATGGGACTGGGCGTGTTATACGTAGAAGTTTTGGCTGTGCCGCTGCTGGCGGCCGGCAGCATTGCTCTGCAGATGAAACCGTTCGATGTGGCAGTCTGGTTCGGCTTCTCCTTCGTACTGCACCTGGTGTATGGCCTGGTGCTGGGTGCGGTCACGAGCATTGGGCTGGGCGACCTGAAACGGGGCAGAGCGGGATGACTCATTATATATGGAGGTCTCTATGGCAAATCAAACTAACATTCAACCTGCGGAATTAACTCCCAACTGGGCTAACCGGGGAAAGAGCTTCACCAACCTGCTGCACATGGGCCACTGCGCGCCAACGGTGATGCAGACCCTCCTGGATCTTTCTTCGATCAAAGGGGAATGGCTGGTCAGGCTCAGCGCCGGCATGCCGGGGGGCATTGGCAATACCGGCTTTGAATGCGGCGCGCTGACTTCACCCCTGGTGATGATGGGCTTACGCGACGGGCTGCGCCAGCTCGACGGTGGTCTGCCCGTGATCTTCGACCGGGGGCATGCACACAAACGGCAGTTCCTAGCCTGCCACAAGACCCTCAATTGCAAGCAGATTCGCGGCAACGATCGCTTCCCGGCGCATTGCATCCCGCCGGTGGTGCGCTCGCCGGAGATCTACTGGCATATCCTGGACGGCCAAGACGGGGAGGCCATCCCTCAGGAGGAACGGGCGTCCTACGCCAGACTGTACGCCCACCTGGCAGCGCACGAGTTCCACTGCGCCCAGGCCGTGCTTCTCCACCTTGGCTATACCCCTGCAGCAGACCCCGAGCTGTTCGATGCCGTTTCCGCGTTTATCGGCGGGACACTGTTCCTGGGAAAAACCTGCAGCGCCTTCACCGCCGGCGTAATGGCGGCCGGCCTGAAGATCGGCGAAATAGAAAACAGCATCCCCCGCGTCGTCAGGCTGCTCGCCATCATGACGGCTAACGGAAATGCCTTCGATGACAGCCTCAATAAATTCAACCACAGCATGAACCAGGGCTATCGCTTGTCGAAATGGTTTGTGAAGGAATTCGGCAGCACGCAGTGCCAGGCGATCACCGGATGTCAGTTCTGCGACCCGGCGGGTGTGGACAGCTACATCGACAACGCTCACCTGGCGCACTGCCAGCTGATCGCAGAAAATGTTGCCGAAAAAGTTCAGCTGATGCTGGAGGCCGACAGACGGCGCCGCGAGCGGATCCTTTGAATCCCAGGGATTCAAATCGCTGCACCCAGAACGCAAAGTTCCCCGTTCGGGGGACTGGTCACCATATCAGATTTCCATGCCAGCCTGGAGTTCGCGCTGCTGCGTGAATAGCCGGGCGTATTGTTTTTGATTGCCTCGAAAGGAGGAATAAAATGGAAAGGAAAACTTTGCTTAACCAAGGACGTTTCTGGATAGTCCTGATCCTGGCGCTCGTCCTGCTGGGGGTAAGCGCCACCTGGGTTTTAGCCCGAACCGAATCAACCTCAGGCGTAGCGAACTGGTCGGCGCTGAGCAAAGTCGACGCACTCGAGAAGACCCTGCAGGAAGCAGGCTTCAGCCTGACACCAGGCGACTTCAGGGCCCATGATCCTGTCCAGGAGACTTGCACGGGCAAGATTCCCCAAGCCGGGACCAACCCCTTCCCGAATGTGACCTTCTTCCTGGAGTTACCCCCGCATCCGGGAGTTCAGCCGATGCTGGTACCCGGGTACTGGCAGCTCGGGGAGGACGAGGCCATCGTGCTGGTGGGCCAGACGCCTCCGCCTGCGCTGTACTTCAGCTACCAGGTTTTTGCGATATCAGTGCCCGGCATCCAGAACTCCAGGGGACTGGCAGTCGGCGATGCAGTAAATATCGGGACGATCAACACGCTTGGCCCCGACAAGTTCAACCGGTCTATCGTCTACATCATCACCGGGAACCGCGAGACCGAGCGCCGGGTACGCGCGGCCGTTCGGAAGGCCGGCTATCCCGACGCGATCATCAACGTCGAGACGATCTCGCCGGTGATTGCGCCACTGGGAGCGGGCGATACGGGCTCCTGGTTCGCCTTCGCACACCGCATCGCCGCGTCTCTCGATCAGGGGGCGCTGGAAGACTATGCCAGGAGTGATCTCTATAAAGCCTATCGTGTCGTGCCCGCTCAGCCTTTGGCCGACGATCCGGAGCCCGTTCCAGTGCTGCGGGTGCGTGGCACCGGGCACACAGAGATGCCGCTATACCCATCGCTCAAGCTCCTGCGCCAGGCCATCCTGGACAGGTACGCCGGCATGAGCGTGGAGGAACTGGACAGCAAGATCACGCAATCGATGCAGCCGCCGGACGGCCATGAGGCCATCGCCGAGAAACCTTACGTCGCCTTGCAGCGTGGTAAGGATGCGTGGGGCGCCAGCCGCGACAATGCCAGTATCAACAGCTACCCGAACTTCAGGCTGCGCAGCGGGGTGAACGAATTCGTTATTGTGTACGGCGCCAACCACCAAACGACGGGCAAGGCCACGTATGCCAGCTTCACGCCCTATGTCGACAAGGACCGTTGGATTGGGTTGTCGGATGGCACCCTCACCAGCAACCACTATGATGGAGATGGGCTGCCCGGCGACAGCGCCCGCGAGTTCTTGTGCCCCGACGACCCGAGCAAATGCCCCGGCGACGTGCAGTACCTGTATGCCTGGAAAGTGGCGCGGCACTGCAATGGTGAAGATTTCTGTATGGAGCTCAATGCCGAGTTCGTCGACATGGATGGCCGGCCCTACGAGTGCAACCTCTACGACTGGTGGCTCAATCCTGCACAACCGATTTTCCTAGGCCCGCTTGATTTGGACGCCACGGAAATCTACATTAACTGGCGCACCTACATGGAGCCGGCCACGGAGGTTGGCCCTGACGACAACGAGCTGCTCTACGACCGGGCGATCTATTTCGGCCCGTAATTTACCGAGCCACAGAGTCAGCCTGCAGCATGTCGGACGGCAGCTGGAAACAGACCTGTGCAGTTGTCGTCCGTCGTGCGGCAGCGGTCTGCGGTCTGCGAGCGACGACGGCTGACCGCGGAATGTTGCACACAAGATACGCGCCCCGGAAAAATATGTTAAGCTAGTCGCACTCAGTGGGCCACGCCAATCGAGTGTCACCCTGAGTAGCCCGCGCTGTTGGGCTACTCAAGGTGACACATGAAATAAGGGGCAAGCTCGGGGATTCCAGACCACAACCAGCCCAATAATTCACGCGGTATAATCAATTATCAGTAACCTGAACAGGCGAGATAATCATGACCCAGGAAGAGCTTCTCAGAACCCAACGTGAGCAAATCTTATCGTTGGCACGCAAATATGGTGCATACGATGTACGTGTCTTTGGATCCGTAGCACGTGGTGAAGCTCGCCCGGACAGCGACATTGATTTCCTGGTGAAACTAGAAGCCGGGCGCAGCATGCTCGACCTGGCCCGGTTGTTGCGAGAGCTTCAGTCGCTGCTTGGTCTAAATGTTGATATTGTCACCGAGGCAGGCCTGCGACCCCGCATCCGTTCCGAAGTGTTGAAAGAAGCACGCCAAATATGAGAAGTGAGCGGGAAAGACTGGTAGATATTCTTGAAGCGATTGAACGGATCGAGAAGTATGCTGCTTTAGGAAAAGCTTCTTTCGAAAACGACGAATTGATCCAAAATTGGATGGTAAACCATATCACCATTATTGGCGAAGCCTGCCGTGGAATTCCAGAAGATTTCCGGGCAAATTATTCTGACGTACCTTGGGCGGATATTGTTGCCATGCGTAATCTCCTCATTCATCACTACTTTGGAATCGATAAAGAAGCAGTTTGGATCGTGGTTGAGCGCGATATCCCCGAACTCAAACGCAATATGGAAATTATTCTGAATAACTTGAAGTAGTCAAGCGCCTGATCACTTCACCGCCTCAAGCCGTCGGCAAACAACACTCTTGAGCGCCGCCCCGAAAAGACCATCTTCTCGATGGGTATACCGCGCGATCGTATCAGCGGTCTAGAATCCCGCGATGCCCCAGCCCCGGTT
>JBFYSP010000093.1:0-25456 GCA_041301395.1 Anaerolineae bacterium | reverse complement strand
GACAGGCTTCCTCTATGCTCCCTGTCGCTTCCCAGACTTCGAAGAGCAGTTTCCGCTGTTGCGGTGTTGTAAATCCAAAGTACGTTCGTTTTTGGCTCATCTTTCTATGTTACCCCTTTTTCAGGGTTTTGTAAGGTGCAACTGACTAATTCAAATTTCTTGTGGTTCGTGGTTTATTGCACTGGACGCCTGGATGTATAATGAGACCATGACCACCGATTACGAGACCTACCAGTCGCCGTTCACCTGGCGCTACGGCACACAGGCCATGCGCCGCATCTGGAGCGAGGCCGGCAAGCGCCGCCTGTGGCGCCGGATGTGGCTGGCCCTGGCGGAAGTGCAGGCGGAGTATGGCCTGGTGCGCCCCGAGCAGCTCGCAGACCTGCGCGTACACTGCGACTCGGTCGACGTGGGGCGTGCTCTGCAGATCGAGGCTGAGATCCACCACGACCTGATGGCTGAGCTGCAGACTTACGCCGAACAGGCCAAACTGGGCGGCGCGATCCTGCACCTGGGCGCCACCTCGATGGATATCGAGGACAATGCCGATGCGCTGCGCCTGCGCCAATCGCTGGAGCTTGTGCTGGAGAAGCTGGATGCCCTGCTGCTGCTGTTTGCCGAAAAGATCGAGGCTTACGCGGATACCCCCCTGATGGCTTTCACCCACCTGCAGCCGGCCGAGCCCTCCACCCTGGGCTACCGCCTGGCGCTGTACGCCCAGGACCTGCTGCTCGACCGCCAGGCGGTTGGGCGGGCGCGCCGCGATCTGAAGGGCAAGGGCTTCAAGGGAGCGGTAGGCACCGGAGCCGCCTATGCCGACCTTCTGGGCGGCCCGCATATGCTGGCCGAGTTTGAAGCCCGCCTCTCGACCCGCCTGGGTCTGCCTTTCTTCCCACTGGCCGGGCAGGTCTACCCCCGCAAGCAGGATTACCAGGTGCTCTCGGCGCTGGCCGGACTGGGCGGATCGCTGTATAAGTTTGCCTTCGATCTGCGCTTCTTGCAGTCGCCGCCGGTCGGCGAGCTGAGCGAGCCATTCGGCAAGCGGCAGGTGGGTTCCTCCGCCATGCCCTTCAAGCGCAACCCGATCAACGCCGAAAAGATCGACTCGCTGGCCCGCCAGCTGGCCCAGGCGCCGCGCCTGGCCTGGGATAATGCTGCGCATTCGCTGCTGGAGCGCACCCTGGATGACTCGGCCAACCGGCGCAGCCTGCTTCCGGAGGCCTTTCTGATTGCCGACGAGCTGCTGGGGACAACTCAGCGCATTGTTGCCGGCTTGCAGGTCAACCCGCTCGCTCTGGAGCGTAACCTGCGAGTATATGGTCCTTTTGCTGCTACCGAACGGCTGCTGATGGCGCTGGCGCTCGTCGGCGCTGACCGCCAGGCCATGCACGCCCGCCTGCGTGAGCACGCTTTGCAGGCCTGGAGCGAGATTCAAGCCGGGCGGCCTAACCTCCTGGCGGATACCGTGTGTGACGACCCAGTTTTCCTGGCTTACTTGCACGAATATGAGCTGGTGATGTGCTTTGATATCAGCCTTCACCTGGGCGACGCTCCGCAGCGCGCCCGGCTGTTGGCTGCCGAGCTGCGCAATAGTATTCCCCCTAGCGACGGATAACATCCTCCCGGTCCGGGCCGGTAGCCACCATCGAGATCGATACCCCCACGAGTTCTTCAATCCTGGAGATATAGGCCCGGGCAGCAGCGGGCAGGGCATTGAAATCGCGCAGGCCGCGGGTAGGCTGCTGCCAGCCAGGCATTTCCAGGTACTCCGGGCGGGCGTCACCCAGCCACAGGGCGTCCCCTTCCCAGTAGTGTCGCAGCGAGCCCGTTTCGTCGCCTTCCATCCGGTAGCCGGCGCCAATCTTGATCGTCGCCAGGCTGTCCAGCACATCCAGCTTGGTCAGGGCCAGCTCGGTGGCGCCGTTGATCTGGGCGGTGAAGCGCAGCAGGTCGGCATCGAACCAGCCGCAGCGCCGCGGCCGCCCGGTGACCGTGCCGTATTCCTGGCCTTCCCGGCGCAGGGTCTCGCCATCCTCGTCGAACAGCTCGCTGGGCATCGGGCCGGCGCCTACCCGGCTGGTATAGGCCTTGGCCACGCCTACCACCCGCTGGATGGTGTGCGGCGCAATCCCCAGCCCGGCCGAAGCACCCCCTGCCAATGTGGTAGAAGCGGTGCTGAAGGGATAGGTGCCCCAATCGTTGTCCAGCAGCGATCCCTGGGCGCCTTCCAGCAGGATGTCTTCGTCACCGGTCAGCGCTTCCTGGATTCTGCCAAACGGGTCGCGTACGTAGGCGGCGATCTGCGCGTATTGCGCCAGCTTCTCCTGCAGCACCGGCTGGAGCTCAAGCGGCGGCAGGCCAAATGCCTTGAAGAGCGGGTTCTTGATCGCCAGCTGGACGCGCAGCTTCTCGGCCAGAACCGTCTCGTCTGCCAGATCGAACAAGCGGATGCCGTTGTAGCTGACCTTGTCGGCATACACCGGCCCCATGCCGCGCCCGGTGGTGCCGGTGCGGGACTGGCCTTTAGCGGTTTCATAAATTGACTCGACCATGGGATGGTAGGGCATCACCACATGGCAGCGCGGCGAAAGCCACAAGCGTGTCTCCAGTTCGACCCCGGCTTGCTGCACCAGCCGGATCTCGTCCAGTATGGTGGCCAAATTGATCACCACTCCCGGGCCAATCACGCAGGTGGCTCCCGGATTGAAGATGCCGCTCGGCATCAAACGCAGCTTAAAAGTGCCCAGGGGATTGATCACCGTGTGCCCGGCATTGTCCCCGCCGTTATAGCGGGCAATGATCCTGGCGCTGCTCCCCAGGTAATCGACAAACTTACCCTTGGCTTCGTCCCCCCACTGCATCCCGACAACTGCCGTTACAGACATTGCCTGATCCTCCTGTCGAGCCGCCGTACTGCTGAAAACCGCAGCATTACAGCTCAGCGCGCTGCCGGGCGGGTGGCCGGCTCGCCGCGAAAACGCGTATCGCGTTCCAGCGTCAGGCGCAGGCCTTCCTCTAGCATCAAGCGCGGCTGGTAGCCCAGCTTTTCGCGTACCAGGCCCAGGTCGGCGCACATGCGCGAGACGCCGGGGTCGTGGCGCGGGTTGCTCAAGATTTCCGCCCGCGAGCCGGTGATATCCAGCACCAGGCGCACCAGCTCCCGTACACTGGTCTCGGTGCCGCTGCCGATGTTGATAACCATCTGATCGATGCCCGGTGCGGTGGCGGCGGCGATCATGGCGCTCACCACGTCGTCGATATAGACATAATCGCGGGTCTGTGCGCCGTCTCCGTGCATGACCAGAGTCCCACCGCGCAGCGCCTGGCGCAGGTAATTGGGGATCACTGGCGGGTGGGAAACCGGCAGGTGTTGGCCCGGCCCGTAGGCATTAAAAACCCGCAGCGAGACACTCTCAATGCCCCACAGCCGCCCGATGGTGTGTACATAATACTCGGCCGCCAGCTTGGAAACGGCATACGGCGAGCGCGGGTTGGGTGGGGCGCTTTCTTTCAAAGGCTGCTCACCTCGATCGCCGTACACTGCCCCAGAGGATATGAAAACCACCCGCCGTACACCCACGTCGCGCATGGCCTCCATCAGGCTGACCGTGCCGCCGACATTGGTGGCGTTGTACTCACGCGGATATATGATCGACTCGGGTACCGAGACGCGCGCCGCCAGGTGATAGACGCAGTCTACCTCCTGCAGGAGGGTCCACAGCTTGGGGCGGTCGTTTATGTCGCCGCGCGTGAAGAGCACATCCGGCACCAGGTCCTGCGGGTTGCCGGCCGAGAGATCGTCCAGGCCGCGCACCTGGTGTCCCTCGCGGGAGAGGAAGCTGGCCAGGTGAGACCCTAAAAATCCGGCGACTCCGGTGATTAAAAATTTCATTGCGCCTCTGGAAACCAGTTGAGTCTCTTGTTATAGGAAGACGACTAAATTATAGCACGCGCTGGAACTGGGTTGATTTAAAAATAGCCCTGGTGAGCGATCTTCAGTTCTCTTAACCTCATTCTCTCGGCGAAAACTTCATTCTTGTCAAGGCAGTGTCTCAGGAGATGGTAGCCTAAACAATCTTAAAGTTGTATAATTAAGTTTAGAAGGGGTTAAGTTTTATGGCTGATGACAAATTTTCAATCGAGAAGATCATTGGCATAGATTTCGGGACGACAAAAAGCGTCGCTGCTGTGATGCAAGAAGGCAAACCGGTGGTGATTCCCTGCCAGGAAGGGAATAGCATCACACCTTCGCTTGTTTCTTTTAGTAAAGCCCATGAAATAATAGTCGGTACAAAGGCACGTTCCCAGGCGGTTCTAAACCCCAGTAACACCATTGTCTCTATCAAGCGCTACCTTGGGCGGACCTACAGTGATCCTGAAATTCAGGGGTTGCTCAGCAGCGTTCCATGCCAAGTAAAACAAGCTACCGACGATGAGATACAAATCATTTGTGATCAACGCGAATACACGCCGTGCTTGATTTCAGCGTTGATCCTACGCCAAATAAAGGCCAACGCCGAGGCTTTTTTGGGTGGTAATATTTTCAAAGCCGTGATTGCTGTACCAACCTGTTATAACGATACACAACGCAATGCGATCATCGATGCAGGTGAATCCGCAGGCCTAGATGTGGTAGGTCTTATCAATGATACAACCGCCTCTTCAATGGCGTACAGTTATAAAAGAAAAAGGAACGAGCTTCTTGCTGTTTTTGACCTGGGTGGTGGGCATTTCAACTTCTCCGTCGTCCGCCTTCATGAAGGTGTCATCGAAGTCAAAGCGACCGGTGGCAATTTAATCCTGGGTGGCGACGATTTCGATCAGCGGATCGTTGATTATCTGGTGGAAGAATTCCTGGAAGAGACCAAAATCGACCTGCACCAGGAATACCGGGCTATGCAGCGCTTGAGAGAGGCCGCGGAGAAGGCTAAAATCGAATTGTCGAGCGCAAAGGAAAGTGAAATCAACCTGCCTTTTATCTCG
This sequence comes from Anaerolineae bacterium, assembly GCA_041301395.1. Taxonomy (GTDB): domain Bacteria; phylum Chloroflexota; class Anaerolineae; order Anaerolineales; family UBA4823; genus CTSoil-045. Next base: position 20,473 of record JBFYSP010000093.1, on the reverse strand, counting down.
GCAGATGCCAACGGACCGAAGAACCTGGTGAAGACACTGACCCGGGAGAAGCTGGAACAATTAACCGTAGATCTGATTGAACAGTCTATCGGTACAGTGCGCCAGGTTCTGCAGGATGCTAAGCGGCGGTTGGCGGACATCGACGAGATCGTTCTGGTGGGTGGGATGACACGTATGCCGGCAGTGCAGGAGACAGTGGGGAATCTATTTTGCAGGGGACCTCATCAGGGCGTTAAACCCGATGATTATGTAGCCATCGGTGCGGCCATCCAGGCTGGCATATTGGAAGGCGTGGTAACTGGCAGCTTGTTGAAAGATGTCAATCCGTTGACGCTCTCGCTGGAGACAACCGGAGGAGTGGCTACACCAATAATCCCGCGGAATTCATCCATCCCTACCCGCCAGAGCTACATATTCTCAACTGCTCAAAATAGGCAAACGAAGATGGTAGTCCACCTTCTGCAAGGAGAGAGGGTGATGGCAGAGGATAATCATAGTGTAGGAAGATATATTATAGATCAGATTCCGTCGGCGGCGAAAGGCGCCCCCCGCATCGAGGTCATATTTGAAATCGACGACAGCGGGCTTTTCAAGATTCATGCCCAAGATAAATTAACCGGGCGTCCACAACACATCTCCGAACGCTAAATACTCATTTGATACGGGATTATCCTGGTTGCGCTATTTTTTCAGCTGAACAGTGAAGGTGTGAAATGAGTGATGAACCTGATTTTATCGTCGACCCATCAGGTGATGTGCAGGATGTTCGCGGCCAAAAAAATACCCGGGTGCCTCATTCAACCAAATCTCAAAAAGCCAAAAGTAGCAATCCATATCCAGATATCGATGATATCCGCTATGAACCACCGATGGCCAGCGAGGAAGGAATTGGCGGTGGATTTATCATAATCCCAATTGGCTTGATTATTACAGTAATCCTGTTTTTTTTCCAGTTCATTGATGATGGCCAAGAACCCTTCGATCCGATCAATCCAGGTAAGATCGATTCAGGAAAAACGACCTTCTCCCAAGCAGCCGTTCAAGCCGTCGAGATGGGAATGAAATACTTCACTGATGGCGATTACGATCATGCCATCGAGCAGTATAGTGTAGCGATAAAGGCAGATCCTCACATGCCCGAAAGCTGGAACGACCGTGGGGTGGTATATTTTACGATTGGAGAAATGGAAAAGGCGATCGCGGATTTGGGTCAGGCAATTAAGATTGCTCCCAATTATGCTGCACCTTACAATAACCGGGGGTTGGTTTATTCAAGCCTGGGAGAGCACGAAAAGGCTATTGCAGAATTCAACAAGGCCATCGAGCTCGTACCGTACTTCGGAAAAGCATACTATAATCGTGGCTTGGTAAATGTAAACATCGAAGAATACGATCAGGCCATTGCGGATATCAGCAAGGCAATCGAACTTGCTTCTAAATATAACTTCACTTATTTCGCGACTATCGAAAGCAGACCAGGGACAACTGAAAATCCATATTGGAGGGATCTGATCTACCAAGATAATAAACAACATGAGTATGAAGATGCTCAGATCACCGCCGCTCTACCAGAGGCTTATCGAATGCGCGCATCTGTTTTTAAGCAAATAGGCGAGGTAGAAAAAGAAATGGCTGATCTCAAAAAGGCAGTTGAGTTAAATCTATATGCTGAAATTCCCGAAGAGGCCATTCCTGCATATGAAATTCTATCCCCGGCAATCCCCCCTGGTATTTTTGGTGAAGATACTATGGTAAACCCCTGAATAACATTCATAATCCGCCTGCTTGGCGAACCAAGCGCTTCTAGAAATTATTTGTTTACCCCACCTGTAATTGCGTTTTGCACTGAACCTCCGGGTATGTTTTGTGAATTCAAAAATACGATTTGCGGAGGGAATGGCTGTGAATGACCTCCATCCATCTCAAATAAAATAAACTGGTCGAAGCTGCGTATCAGCGCGGCATTGCCGTGGTCGTCGCCATGGTTATGAACCATACCTCAAATGAACATCCCTGCTTTAAGCAAGCTTCCATTCCCGGCAGTGATCAAGAAAACTTGTACATCTGTCGAACAAGAAACCGCGTTATGTCAGTCTCTGGGGTACGCAAGTCTGGCATGAACTCTATGATCAATATTGCTACTATTATGGCTTGTCGTGGGAGGGTATGTCCGACCTGAACTACCGTAACAGCGCTGTCATTAGCGCCTGGGGAGGCGAATATGGGTTGGTTATGGGATCAGCACGTCCCCGGCCATGTACAGGGGAGGTTCGCCGGGAAACTGCATCACCCACTCGCACCAGGTGGTATTCTTGAATACTCCATTCCCGCGGACACTCCACACCTTTTCATAGCCGCTGCCGAAATCGATGTACAGTGCTTTCATCACCCCAACTCCGCCCCCACCGGTGAAACTGGCTTGGGTATTATCATTGGGCACAAAGACATCATAGGTCCCGTCTTCACACGCTACGTCTTCAATCCAGTAGCCATTGGGGTTGTTCCAGGGAGCGGCGAGCGCCGTCCCAATACTGGTCACCAACAGCGCCAGTACGATAAACAGTACGATCAGTTTTTTCATTGAATTACCCTCCTACTTGATTTGCTTCCAATTACGATGGGGACCTGATTAGGTCTGAATCACCTCCCCAGGCGATTGAATCAAGAATAGCATAGTCGACGACCGAGTTGATTAATTCAATATTAATGTCTGGACAAATTCTGCGACATCTGTAGGGATTCCCAACGAAATAGTAGAGAGTGGTCGAACAGGTACCTGGGATGAATTGGGATATAATCGGTAAATAATTGGCCAAATAACCAGCCTGTGATGTCCACAGCTACGAGTCGCGCTACTTCCTATGATCTGCTTTGCCAGCTGCCCCTGTTTGCCGGCTTGCCGCAGCGCGACCTGACCGATCTATGCGCCTACTGCCGGGTGGAGCGCTACGCGCCGGATGCAACCATCTTTTATCAGGGAGACGAGACCGATCGCCTGTGGCTGCTCAACAGCGGGCGGCTCAAGATGGTGCACCACGAGGAAGATGGGCGCGAAGTCATCCTGGAGATCATCGAGGCGGGGGAGATGTTTGGCGGCGCGACCATTTTCCTGGATGAGCATCCGGCTACCGCTATTTGCCTGGCCCCCAGCGAAACGACCAGCTTCCCGCGCTCGATCTACACCCAGTTCCTGCAGCAGCACCCGGAGGTAGCGGTGCGCCTGATCCGCATGCTGGGAGGTCGTCTGCACTCGGTGATGGATTTACACATCCTGGCCGGTGAGCGTGTTGAGCGCCGCCTGGCGCACATTTTGCTCAAGCTGGCGGCACGTGCCGGTCGCAAACAGGCGGATGGCATCCTGATCACCATCCCGCTCTCGCGCCAGGACCTGGCCGATATGGCCGGTACTACCCTGGAAACCACCATTCGCCTCATGTCACGCTTCAACGCCCAGGGCATGGTGAAGACTTTAAAGGGTGGATATATTCTCTTGATGGATGAAATGCAGCTTCGTCGAATGGCCGGCGCCAATCCGGCGAGTGGCGCATAAGCGCTAGCCGGCCAGATTTTACAGCTCTTACCCTCAGGTTTGGTCTTTTAACTCTTTAAGCACCGCCCAACAGTGTTCCGAGCCAAAACACGCCGGCCGGGGGTGGTCTACCCACCCACCGCAGGTATGGCAGTGCGCTCCGGCCTGGTAGCAAAATACTTCCACTTCCGGCTCGCCGCAATGGGGGCAGGCCAGGTATTCTGGATACGGATCAGGGAGCGGAAGACCGTTAATATCCGCTTCTGGAAGTGAATGTGGATCGAGGTGGATCATACTGTTGCCTGTTTCACTGGTCTTCCGCTCCCCGGTTGGATGATTACTGGAGCGATCGGATGTAAACAACGATATCCAGTAAATCCTGATCTGTCAAGGCAGGATTGCCGCCCTTAGGAGGCATATCCACGCCCACGGTATTGAGCGGATCGGAGGCGGGGCGCCCAACAAGCAGGAAGGCCACCATCTCGGCATCGCTATGATCCTTGACAAACTGGCTCACCGTCAGGTCCTTGCCTAGGTTGGGCATGCCCTTGCCATCCGGCCCGTGGCAGGATCCGCAGGTGGAAGCAAATTTTTGCTGCCCATTCACCACATCCGCCGCGGGAGTCGGCGTGGCGGTGGGAGGCGGAGGCGTGCTGGGGCCGCAAGCCGCCAGCAGGGTAGCTGCCAGAATGAGACCGAGCAGCAGCATGGTGTAGGTTCTTTTCTTCATTACTTATTCTCCTAAATTATTTGGGTAGATTGGTTTTCACGTCCCATCACAGGCGAGACGTTTTACACTTTGATCATTAACCGTGCACTTTGAGATGCACATCGGCGCGAACTTCTTCAAAGTTCATCACCTGTGCGCTGGATAATCCACCGGCAAATTTCTCGGCAGTTTCCTGGGTTTCGAAGGCAAAGATTCCATGTCCCATAGGCGACTCGATTTCCTTACTGACTACGTAGAAAGAATCTTCGGCAAGGATCCATTCTTCCGAGTCGTGATCGTGCACGAACCAGGCCTCAACCTGCTGGTCGGGATGATCCATATGATAGACGATCATATCACCGATATCATCGAACTTGCGGTACGCTCCGTCCATGAGCAAGGTGGCAGACGCAAAGCGGGCATCGTCAATGCTCATGCCGCAAGCATCGCACTCATCCAGGCCATACTGAATCTCAGGGGGCTGTGGCTCATCGCCTTGGGGTGCACTGCATGCGGCAGAAAACAGCACCAGCACCAGAAGCAGAGCAATTACTGAAAAGAAACGCGACGTAGCGCGCATATCAGGAATCTCCTTTGCGAGCGAACAGGATATAGGCAGTTGCGAAACTCAGTACAATCCAGCCCAGCAGCAGCCCGGTCAGGACGAGCGGCAAGCGATCGCCATAATGATAAACGGCATACTGGCCGACTGGTCCTAACACATCCAGGGCAGAGTGCAGATTGTAGATCGCTGAGAGTTTGAACACCTGCAGCGGGTTGAGCAGCAGCATGGACAGCAAAGTGGCCGGCGTGGGGCGCAGGGAAAGGGTGGCTCCCACCAGGCCCAGGTCGCCCAGGAATACCAACCCCAGCCACAGGATGAGCGCTGCTCCAGAAGCGGTAGCGGCCTTGCGGGTCAGGGTGCTGATCATGAAGCCTAATCCCAGGCAGGCCAGGGCCAGCAGCAGGACCGAGCCGGCCATCGCCAGGTAGGCGGTGGTGTTGGTGTCGCCGGCAAATGCCAGGCCCATACCGGCCAGGCCAAACCCCAGGCCCAGGGCTGCCACTACTGCCAGTGCAGCGCCTAAAGCCTTACCAAAGAACACCTCTGCCTTGCTGACCGGTTGTGCCAGCAGGTAAAGCAGCGCGCCGCTTTCGCGATCCCCCGCTACCGTTGCTGCCCCGACAATCAGCCCGATGAGTGGAACGAAAAGCAACAAGGCGTTGACCAGGCTGGCTGCGGTGCGCCCGAAGCCTCCTAACCCGGCGTACCCGGCTGCCGACATGCCGGCTTGCGAAAGCGCCAGCCCCAGCGCGGCCAATCCGACGGCGAAGAACCACAGCCATTTATTATGCAGCGCTTCGCGCAGCTCGCGGCGTGCAATGGTCCACAGCAGGGTTAATTCCATGCCTGCACCTCCTCAACTTCAAAGTTGAGCACCGGTATCTGACAGGCCTGTAACATTTCGAAAGGTACCATCTTGCGCTCTTCGGCCACGGTTACCACCACAGTGCCGCGCCCGTTCAGATGGGCGTGGAATCCTTCGGATTGCAGGCAGCTGAGAGCTGCCGGGCGTCGCTCCTCTGCAATCCACAGCACCAGGTTTAGCTCCGGCAGGTAGCGCCTGCGCAGTGCATCGATATCCAGCGCCTCGGCGGGCTGCCCGGGTACCAGCACCAGCAGCTGGTTGGCCAGGTAGTTGACTTCTTCAAAGCGGTGCGAGGCAAACAGGATGGTTTTACCCTCATTGCGCAGCCCCAGCATGACAGCCAGGTACTCGCGGCGGGCGCGGGCATCCAGGTTAGCCATCGGTTCATCGAGAATCAGCACAGGCGGGTCGGCCAGTAAGGCGACTGCCAGGGCCAGGCGCTGGCGGAGACCACCGGATAGCGCAGAAACAGCCTTACCGGCATGTTCAGTCAGCTCAAGCCTGTCCAACAGCGGTGGAATGCGAGAGGCAGGTATCTTCTTCAAGCGGGCATAGAACAGCATGGCCTCGATTACCTGCATATCGTAAAAGACAAACTCTTGCGGCACATAACCGATATAGGTGCGGGCCAGCTTCCCCTGGCGGCGCACATCGCAGCCGTTGACCAGGACCTGCCCTTCAAATTCGATCAGGCCGAGGATGGCTTTCAGTAAAGTCGTCTTGCCGGCCCCATTGGCGCCCCACAGAGCCAGGGCTTCACCGGGAACGGCTTCGAAGGAGACGTTCTGCAGGACGTGAAGCTTCTTGTAAGATTTGCTGACGCTGTGCGCCAGGATGCGTGGATTTATCTGGCTTTCCAAGGAGATGCCTCTATAGTTGATTTACTTAGCAGGTGTGCGCCGGGCTTGCGCGGCAGACCCATGCCAACCAGCCCCAGGGACAGGCCCGCCGCCAGGATTGCTGCAGCGGCCACGATTAATGGTGTGCGCGGAGCGCCTTCGCCTGCAGCTCCAGCGGGTAAAATCGCCGCCCGCATGCTGGGCGTGGCATCGCTTAGCTTTGGCTGGGGTTGAAAGATCGGAAACGCGGCAGCTGCCATTTCGACAGCCTGCACCGCCGGGCTGTAGATCAGCATACGCAGCAAGGGCTCGCGATCGGTCAGGTTCTCGAAGAGACGCTCGGCATGGTAAGGGATATCCCCGATGCCATCGCCGTCGCCATCGAATCCGGAGTAATCGCTCCAGTAGTTGGCCGACCAGGTATTTTGTCCCTGGCCGCCCCCCTGGATGGCCATTTGCTCCGAGTTTTCCCAGAAAGTATTTTGGGTAAATTCCGCTCGCTTCACAGCCGGCATCAATGAGACGGCAATGTTATTGTAAGCAAAGACATTTTCTGTAATATGGGCAAAGCCTTGTGGGGTATACGGTGTCCCATCCAGGAATACACCTGCGTGGTTATCCACCAATAGATTCTGGTACACCCGGACGTTATCGGCATCTTTAAAGCCCAATCCGTAACCGCTGCTGCCATGTTGGCCGCGGATATCGTTTTCCTGCAGGTTTATATCGTTGGAATACATCACGTAGGCGCCGACAGAGTTGTTCATCACCTGGTTGCCCAGGATTTGCGCGCCGTCACAGTACATCAGGTGCACGCCATAGCGCCCATTTTCGATGCGGTTGTTTCGCAAGATGATGTTCCTGGAATACCAGATGACGACATCCCGCGCCTCGTGCACGTGATTGGCCTCTACGGTAACTTCCTGGCTGTACCAGACGCGGATGGCATCGCCTTTGCGACCCTGGTCATATTGAGGCTTGCTGGTGATGTCGTTGCCGCGCAGCACTGCCCGGTCGGCCTCGGCCACAAAGATGCCGAACAGCACATCCACCAGGCGGTTATCCGCCACGGTGATATCCGCAGCGGTCACACTGATTCCGGCATGGTCCCGGTCGGGCTCCACGCCGCTGCCACGCACGGTAAAACCTCTGAAAGTAATCTCCGGCGCGGCCAGGGTCACCACAGTGCCTTCTCCGCCGCCATCGATCACCGGATCGCCCTCTCCTTCCAGGGTGACGGATTTCTCCACCACCAGCGGGCCGGCATAGACGCCCGTCTGCACCCGGATGACATCCCCCTCACCGGCTGCCTGCAGGGCGGCCTGGATGGTAGTGTAAGGGCCGTCTGGAGAGACAACCAGGTCGGCTGCTTTACCCGACACCAGCTCCACGTGGCCTGCCAGTACTGGACGGGCAACCTGGAAGGTACCAGCCAGCAAGGCAGCCACTAGCAGAACGACTCCCGATGCTTTCATGATGCAGCAGATTGCTCCTGGGTTTTGATGCGTTTGCGGGCATCCTGCAGAGGCTTGTAAGCCACCCGGTGGAACCAGAGTCCGACCAGGATGACTGCCACGGCTGCCAGTGCAAGGTAAAAACCTGCCTGCAGCTCGGCTACTGTGCCGAACTGGGCGATTTTCCCCGTCCCAAGGATGGGGGGCGTGAATGGATCAATGGCTCCACCCAGTGCCGATTCGGGGTCGATACTGTGTCCGTAGGTATACAGGATGAGCCACAGGTCGGCCAGGAAGATCACCGGCCATAACAGGGCGGGAAGGGCCAGGATGGCGGCCCACTTGCTGTGAATAAAGGTAGCGGCGATCAGCAACAGCCCCAGCATGGCCAGCGCAGGAATCGAGATTTGCCGCTCGAAGCGCCCACCTTCATCCAGCGGCGGCATCCCCAGGTAATGGTTCAGCCCATCGATCTCGCCCATGTCGCCTTCCAGGTGGTTGACGTAGACCTCAACGGTCAGGCCCTTGGGATACTGTGGGGCGGTCATGGTGATGCTCCAGTACGGCTGGAACATCGAGACCACCAGCAGCAAGGCGGCCAATACCAGGATGGCGCTGGGCAGCTGGTAAGTCAGCAGGCTCTTCTGGCTGCCATCCGGCAGCAGGACTTTCACGTCTGGATCGGGATCAAACTTCATGCCTGTGCATTCCTTCCGGGGGATGGGACACCGGAGCATCCCATCCCCCGTACGTATCAATCAGGTTCAGGGCTTGACCAGGAAGTAACCCAACATCTCCAGGTGCAAAGCCGAACAAAACTCTGTGCAGTAGAAGGCAAACGTGCCGGCCTGGTTGGCGTCGAACTCAACGGTTTGTGTCTCGCCGGGCTCCAGGCTGAGGTTGATGTTATAACCGGGGATGGCAAAGCCGTGGGTGGCGTCGGGTGTGCGCTCCAGGCTGGTCAGGTGCCAGATGACATGGTCGCCTTTGTTAATCTCGACATGCTCCGGGTTGTAATGCGAACGGACCACGGTCATCCAGATCTCTACATTATTGCCATTGCGCTCAATCCTGGCCTGCTCTTCACTGGTGATGGCATTGGGATCGACGCTCATGGTCTCGGGATTCCAGCCGATTTCCGGGTAAACCTCGAATGGGTTTAGTTTATCGGCCTTGATGATCTGCGTATAGTGCGGCTCAGCCATGCCGATGGGCATATCGTACAGCAGCTTCATCTGGTCGCCAGTCTGGCTGACATCCACCAGCTGGAAGTTCTGCGGCATGAGCGGGCCGACCTTTGCAAAGCGATCGATGCTCCACTTGTTCAGCGCGACCACGTAACCGCCATCGGGGGAAGCGGTATCGCCTTCTGCTGCGGCGATATGGCCGATGTTGTACTGCACCGGTAGCTTCTGCACCAGGGTCCAGGCTTCCTCGGGGTGCTTGTCGGCATACGGGCCGCCCAGGGTCCAGCGTGCGACCGCGGAATCCAGGAACAGCGAGGTGTAAGCATAGCCTTTGTCGTCGTAGACGGTGTGCAGCGGGCCGAGTCCGAGCTCGACCTGCGCTTCCATCGACTTATCCAATGGGATAACCGGCACGCCAAACACATCCGTTTCCAGGCCGCCGGCATCGATGGCCGCTTTGATCTTTTCAAACGAGTAAATCGTCACATGCGGGTCCAGCTTGCCGCCCACCACGATGAACTCGCCACCCGGGGTCACGTCCGAGCCATGCGGGCTCTTGGGTTCGGGAGTGAAATACAGGATGCTTTCATCAATGGCAGTCTGCAGCGAGATCATGGCGATGCCGCTGACCTCCTGGGCGCCGCCGGCTTTGACAACTTCTTCGGCTTTCTTCCAGTCGATAATATGCAGGTAATCGGTGTCGTTTTTAGTGGTGCCGGCTTCGAAGGGCGGATTACCCGATTCTATGCCGCCGGTCGCCATTTCGGTGTTGAAGGAGTTGCAGAATACCCAGCCTTCGCTCACTGCTTTACCGGCGTCACACAGATCTTGCCAGTAAGGCGGCAGCTCGATCTGGAAGGATTTTGCCTGGTCGATCCGACCAGCCAGGCGATCGAAGGCCCAGAATGTGATCACGCCGCGGTAGGCTTCCTGGTACTGGTCCAGCGGGGCATACTCCCAATTGATGGGAGCGGCGTACTGCGGCCCCTCGACCACGTACTCGGTATTGGGGGTAACAAAGGTGCCGCCGTGGTCGTTGATGGCGGTGGGATTTTTGACAATTTGCTTGGTTTCGAAATCACGCAGATCGATCACCGCCAGGCGGGCGTTGGCCTTATCATTGATGAAGACGAACTGCCCATCATACTCGCCGGCCGTTTCAGACAGGCCCGGATGGTGGGTATCGCCCCATTTGATCTCAGTTCCGTCTGGCATGAAACCGCCTGCCAGCACGGCATCCCCCGAGCCGCCGTAGCCGTATCCCTGCCAGGATTCGGGCGTGAAGACAGCGATCATTTTTAAGATACGCATGGATGGCACGCCGATCACCAGCATCTGACCAGACTGGCCGCCCGATGCGAACATGATATAGGGATCGGTCTGGCCGGATGGCATGTAGGTTTTCAGCGCCGCGTACACGTCGTTAGGTGTCAGGCCGCGCTCGGCAGCTACAGCAGCCGCATCGGCCGGCAAGCCTTCAGCGGCGGGCGTCTCGGCGGGTTCGTTCCCACCGCTGCACGCCCCCAGTAAAACGGAGAGCAAGAGCAAGACAATCACCAGCTTTTTCATAATCTGTTCCTCCAGGTGGCATTCCAATAATTTGGCAATATGGAGGATTATGACCGAGTTTCTTGGTGAACGGTATGACAACGGTCATATTTATGCTGCCTGTCTACAGATATAATCCATTTACATGCCGAAAAACATTTCCGATCGTCTGGCTCGGTTACGCTTTCCCCTGATCTTGCTGGCTATTTTCTCATTGCTGGCAGCCATCTGGGCCGGTTGGATTCGCATTGGTTGGCCCTGGCCACCTGGACAGCCGCTTTTGATCGCATTGCATGGGCCGTTGATGGTCAGCGGGTTCCTGGGTACCTTGATTTCCCTGGAGAGGGCCGTGGCCCTGCTTCCCCGCGTCAAAGAACGACCCGGGGCTTCGGCGGCTTTTATGGCGGCGCCTGCGCTCAGCGGGTTGGGCAGCCTCCTGTTGATCCTGGGCGCTCCGGGGTGGCTCCCGCTTGCGCTGATCGCGGCCGGCAGCCTGCTGTTGCTGGCGATGATGATCCTTGTTGTCCGCCTGCACACCGCCCTGTATACCATCGTAATGGCGATCGGGGCCGGCTGCTGGCTGGCGGGCAACCTGCTCTGGCTGGGCGGCTGGCCGGTATACCGGGTAGTCCCGCTTTGGACGGCTTTCCTGGTGCTGACTATTGCCGGCGAGCGGTTGGAACTGGGGCGCATCTTGCGCCTGTCACGCTTGAAAACCCGGCTTTTTGCTGCGCTGGTGGGATTGCTGCTGCTGGGTTTGGTTGGGTCGCTGGTGAATTTTGACCTCGGGGCGCGCCTGACCGGGCTGGGCTTCCTGGGATTGGCAGTCTGGCTGCTGTGGAACGACATCGCCCGTAAAACGATTCGCCAGTTAGGCTTGCCTCAGTTTATTGCTGCCTGCCTGCTCTCGGGTTTTGCCTGGTTGGGGGTTGGAGGGGTGCTGTACATGGTTTACGGCGGTGTGGCCGCCGGGTTGTACTACGATGCCGCCCTGCACGCGATTTTCCTGGGATTTGTCATGGCGATGATTTTTGCCCACGCACCGATTGTTTTTCCGGCGGTGCTGGGACGACCGATACGGTATTCTCCCTTCTCCTACGTATACCTGGCTCTCTTGGACCTTTCCCTGCTGATGCGCCTGATGGGGGATTTGCAGGCCGATTTTACCCTGCGACGCTGGGGTGGCCTGTTGAACGGCATCGCCATCTTGCTGTTTCTGGGCAGCACCGCCGTCTCCCTCTTGCGCAAGCCCCCGGCTGGGTCCGAATAAGCCGGTAGTATAATCTTCTCTACCCGGGAGCCAGGCGCACTGCCGGTACCGGCCTGTCGCATGACCACATCGATTAACCGCCGCGATTTTCTAAGATTGGCCGGCCTCGCCTTGGGCGGCTTGCTGGCCCCTGCCTGGGTTTTTTCGACTACCCTGGCAGCAGACCCAGAAGTGGAGAAAACCAGCCGGGGTATGCGCGGCCGGGTGGCGCGCCGCTACATTTCCTACTACAGCCAGCCGGATGACGCCAGCCCGCGGTTGGGCAAGATCGAGCGAGATACGCTGCTCGACCTGCTGGAGGTCGTGGAGTCGCCTGCCGGCCCGCCACATAACCCGCGCTGGTACCGCATCGCTGGCCTTCAGGGCAAGGAACGCTCGGAATCCAGCTATGTTCACAGCGGCTATATACAGCGGGTAGATGGGGCGCATCTCAATACCCCAGTCGCATCGGCTACAGAGGTGGGGCAGCTGGCCGAAGTCACCGTGCCATTTTCCCAGACGCATTACCAAAACAAGCAGGGCTATTACCAGAAAGTCTACCGCCTGTATTATGAATCCCAGCACTGGGTGACCGGCATCCAGGAGGGCCTGGATGGCACCTCCTGGTACAGCCTGACGGACGAGTGGCTGCGGGTGCGCTACATCGTCCCGGCGGCGCACCTGCGCCTGGTGCCGCCGGCCGAGTTGGCGCCGGTTGCGCCGGAAGTGCCGGCGCAAGAGAAGCACATTCGGGTCTCGCTGGAAGCCCAAACGTTGACGGCCGAAGAGGCGGGCCGGGTTGTCCTGCATACCCAGATTGCCAGCGGGATGAAGTATATGGAAACGCCTAAGGGCGAGTTCTTCATCAACCGCAAAACGCCTTCCAAGCACATGGGCAACGGCGGGCTGACCGGGGACCCGAATGCCTACGAGCTGGTGGGCGTGCCCTGGGTATCGTTCTTCCATACCAACGGGGTGGCTTTCCACGGTACTTACTGGCACGATAACTACGGTGTGCCGATGAGCCACGGCTGCGTCAACATGCGCACCGCTGAAGCCCGCTGGCTGTACCGCTGGTGCCTGCCGGCCTATAGCCCGGAATTCGAAAGCCGGCTGGGCTGGCGGGTGAAGGGCGAGGGGACAGCGGTGATTGTCGAGTGAGGGAAATATCCCCGCGGCAAAGAACGCCGCGGGACTTTGGCCCCGCGGCAAAGAACGCCGCGGGACTTTGGGATCACAGCAGCTGGCGCAGGACTTCGACCAGGATTTGCGCCAGGACGATCTTGAAGATCAGCGCCACGGGATAAACACTGGCATAGGAGAGCACCGGCAGTTCGGTCTCGGTCTGAGCGTTGGCCGCTTCCAGCCCGGCCGGGTTAGTCATGCCGGCAGAGAGCGAGCCCATCACGGCCAGTAGATTCATTTTGTAGAAAAGGAACATCAGCAGCAGCCCGGCCAGCATCGACAGGATGGTGATCAGGGCCCCGCCGGCCAGCAGCATGAAGCCCTGGCCTTGCAGCACTTCCAGGAAGTTGGCCCCTGCGGCGATCCCGGCGCCGGCCAGGAAGAAGATCAGCCCCAGCTCGCGCAGCACGCTCTTGGCGGCCGGCGGAACATAAAGGCGCAGCGGCCCAAGTCCGCCGAAATGCCCCACCAGCAGACTGACGATGAAGGCCCCGCCGGCGGTGCCCAGCTGCACGGTGATTCCATTCGGCAGGTTGATCGGGATGGATCCCAGCAAGATGCCCAGCAGCAGCCCGGCCAGGAAGGGCAGCATGTTGGTTTCGCTGGCCCGGCGCGGCGAACCCTGCACCTGCTTGGCAAAGGCATCCACGGCGCTTTTTTCCCCTACTACACGAATGTTATCGCCCATTTCCAGGCTCATATTGCCGGTCGGGGTCATCTCCAGCCCCTGGCGGCGGATGCGCGTGATCAGCACGCTGTAGCGCTCCCAAACCTTGAGCTGCGCCAGCTTCTTGCCGGCCAGGGAGGCTGCCACCACCTCCACGTCCACGCTCAGCACATTGGCGTTCACATCCATGCGCTCGTCCGTCTCATCTCCCAGCAGCAGCGGCATTTTGGCCAGCTCGTCGGCCGCCCCAACCACCATCACCAGGTCGTTCAGTTCCAGCACCGTTTCCGGCGAAGCGGCAAACACCTGGCCGCGGCGTTTAATTCGCGAGATGTTGACCAGGGTCATGCGGTGCGGGTTGATCTCCCGAATCTGCTTGCCGTCGCAATTGGGATTGGTGATGCGAAATACGCGGGCTTCCAGCGACGGTGACTCGACTTGCTTTTCTTGCGCCCAGCGTTCTTCCTCCCGGTGTAGATTGCGCCGTGCCAGGCGTGGCAGGAACTGCACCAGCAGCGCCACGCTAACCAGGCTGAAGGGGTAGGCGATGCCATAGCCAACCGAGACGGTCCCGCTGGTTCCCGGGGCGATGCGCTCGACGGCGGCGATGGCGCCCGCCAGGGCCGGGGTGCAGGTCAGTGCACCGGTGTACAGCCCGGAAGCCAGGCGGTAATCCAATCCTAGAAATTTGCCGACCGCAACCGTTAGCAGCGCCCCCACGCCCACGATCGCCAGGGCAATCACCACGTACTGGATGCCGTGGCGCTGAAAGGTACGGAAGAAGCGCGGCCCGGCCTGCAGCCCAATGGCATAGACGAACAGCAGCAGGCCTAGCTCCATGATGGATTGCGGGATGGTGTACCCCAGGTGGCCAAACACCATGGCGGTGAACAGCACACCTGCTGCGCCGAGCTTGATGCCCTTGATGGAGATTTGGCCGATCAGGGTACCAATGACTAAAATGGCGAACAATACCAGCATGGGAGAGATTCTACTGCATTAAAAGCCTTTGGTGAAAAATTGCACAAATCGACCGCCCCAGTAAGGTCATCCTTTCCATACTGTACTCCCCTGTTGATTCGCTTTTCTATAGCGCAATCAGGCCCACCGACAGCAGGCACAGCGCCAGCCCCAGCCACTGCCACCGGGACACTTCCTCGTGCAGCAGGCGGCGCGCCAGCAGGACGGTCACTGCCGGGTACATCGAAGCTACCACTGCGGCGATATCCAGGCGAGTGAGCTGGCGGGCCAGAAGGTAAAACACATTGCCGCCCATATCCAGAGCGCCGGCCAGTAAAGCGGCTGGATTGCTGAGGAGAGACGGGAGGGGCAGCCGCTGCCGCCTCAGCAGGATCAAGCCCACAGCCAGCGAAGCCAGCTTGGAAACAACCAGCGGGGCGAACAGCTGGCCCTCGTGCCCTAGCGAGATAAAAACGAAAAAGCCGCCGAATCCCAACCCGGAGAGTATCGCCAGGCCGGCTTCCTTGCTGCTGCTATGCCCGGCGTCCACCCCGTCTAAAGACCCCAGCTCAGCCGAATCGGCGCCGGCCGGACCTGGGCTTATGGGAGGTACTCTGCTGACCAGGGTGATCCCGCCCAGCCCGGCGGCGAAACCGGCCAGCTGCAGGCCGCCGGGCAGACCCTGGCTGAGGGCGGCAAACAGCACCGGTACGGCTGCGCCCACCACTGCAGCTGTAGGCGCCATCGTGGCGGCGCCGCCGCGCGCCAGCCCGCGGTAGAGCAGCACGGTGCCCAGCGCTCCGGAAACGCCCGCCGCGGCTGACCAGGCAATGCTCTCGGGCGAAAGAGTAAGCTCTCCCCAGAGCAGGGCCAGGAGCATCAGCACCGCCAGGCTGGCCAGGGCTGCCAGGGGCAGCACCTGGATGGCATTGTGCCGGCGAGCCGCCCGCCCACCACTGAAATCGCCCCCGCCCCAGCTGATGGCCGAGATCAGAGCCAGGACAACGCCCAGCAGATGAGAAGGGGACATGCTCATGGGTGGACTCTACGGTTTCACTTCCAGGCAGGTAAGCAGGCTTTCACCTGCTTGCAACTCCAGAGTCGCCGGCGTTTCAGGTGGCTGGAGCGCGGCGTCTACCGGCAGCAGATTCTTCAGGTTTAGCAGGCGTCCCTGGCTGCTGACTCCCAGCACCCCACCCTGCCTGGAAATCTGTGTCGGGGTGAGAAAGGCTACCGGTAGAAAATTGCGTCGCAAGGACAGGCCTTTTCCACTAGTGCTCCCTTCCTGCACCAGTTTTTCAGATTCCAGCCAGATCCAGCGGCCGTCAGAGCTCAGAGCCAGCATGTCGTGCCCAAGATCGGTACGCCACATCGGCGGGTCACCCCGCGCAGCTTGTCCGGCGATGCTGTGCGGGACGTCGCGGGGGCCGGCCGGTAAAGTGGCTCCGGCGGCGGTCAGGCGCTCTTCTGCCCTGCCGCGTGCAACGTCGCGAGGCCGCACTCTCAGCAGCTCGTAGGGCTGGAAGCTGAGCTGCGCCAGTGGAGCCGCGGCTGCCCGTCCCAGATTGGTGGCTGCCAGGATCAGGCTGTCTGCCGCTGCAGAGAACAGATATGCCGGGATGTGTGTCCCGCGCAGCGTCGCGGGGTGTGTCCCGCGCAACGGTGTAGAGCCGGTAACCCGCCGCTCGAGCTGGAAGTAGGGCCGCTTGCCGATATGCTCCGCCAACAGGCGCATATCGAAGGCCCGCCCTTGCCCGGGTTGGGTGACCATCACGATATAGCCGGCCGAAGCCACCTCCGGCCAGTCACGCGTCTCAGCGCCGGGCCAACCGGTGAGAGCGGCCACCCATTCTCCGGCTTCCAGCGGCAGCACGTAGGTGATGCCGCGTGGGTCGGCCTGAGCCGCCAGGTACAGGTCGGCTACTTTTGCGGTGATCAGCTTCTGGCGGTTGGTCACCAGCAGGAGGTGCTCGTCGGCACGGAAAATAGCCAGGTGGGCGGTCCCGCGCAGCTGCGGGTTTATCTGCGATAGATGTTTTGCGAAAGCTCCCTTGAGCGTGACAACTGCCAGCCCGGAGCGAGCAAATTCCGCAATCCGGCCGGCGTCCAGCGCCAAGATGTGCTGGCCGCGCAGGAAAAAAAGAATGTATTCCGGCAGGCTGACCCGGCCGCCCTGGTGCTCCTGCCGCGTCATCAGCTGTCTGCCGATTAGCGTCAGGTTGGCCGTTTTCATCTCCCGCACACTGCCATCCTGGGTGATTTCTTCAACAGAACGGGAGGCCGAGTTGGGTGTGTAGGCGGTCGCCTCGACCAGCCCGTCAGCGATCTGACGGCCGCGCACCGCCAGCCCGGCGGTCACGCTGCTGAAGGCGTCGATTGCCATGACCTTGTCGGGGCCAAATACTTCGTCCAGCATTTCAATAAATAACGGGATTTGTGAAGAACCGCCGGTGCGCACCACCCGGTCGATGTCCTGCGGTCGCAGCCCGGAGCGCTCCACGGTCGCCAGCAGCTCAGCGCGAATCTGGTCGGTCTCGTGGCGGATGGTTTTCTCAAAGCGCATGCGCGTGATCTGATCTTTGATGGTGAAATCTTGGCCTGGCAGCAGAAACTGCGCGATGTAGCTTGTCGAGAGCTGCTGCTTGGCGCGCTCGATCAGGTCGAAAGCCAGCAGGGCGTAGTTCGAGGAGACAATCTCGAGCAGGGCCTGCGTCTTTTCCGGCTCCACCGCCCCCTGGTGGATGCTGCGCAGCATCTCCAGGTTCTGCGGGGTATTCAGCGTCAGGATTTCATACGGGTTGGCAAGCGAGTCGAAGATTTGGGAGGGAATTGGGTAACGCACGCCATTATCGACGAAGAAGCTGCCCTCGCCCAGGTGCGGCGGCAGGACGGCGCGGAACAGGCGCTGGTCGAAAACATCTCCGGCAATAGGGATGCCGCCCGTCGCCAGTACCTGCTGGGCGGCATGGCCCCGGCTGCCTGGCCCGATCTGCATGATGGTGAAGTCCAGCGTGCCGCCGCCGAAATCGAAGACCAGCACATTCTGGCGGGTGGATAGATTGATCTCGTAGGATAGGGCGGCCGCTACCGGCTCATACTCCAGGTAGACTTTCTCAAAGCCGGCCTTGAAAGCCGCGTCCAGCAGCCGCCCCTGGGCGATGCGGTCTTCCTCCGGGTTGAAGGAGAAGTGCACCGGCCGCCCCAGCACGACCTCAGTCGCCGGCTTGCCCAGCTGCCGGTCGATCTGCTGCTTCATGCCCAGCAGAAAGATCGCCACGAGATCGCTGGCGGCGTACCAGCTGCCTAGAAAGGCCGTGCCATAGTATTCCCGGTTGCGCAGGGCGGTCTTGATTGACGTGAACAGCCGCCCGGGGGAGAACTCGTCCTCAAAGACGTACACATCCCGGTAAAAGGTAGGCAGCTCGGCGAACACCTGGATGATCTCGCCAACGCGCACCTTGCGGTAGCGGGTCGGCCGGCCGACGTTTTGCTTGAAGTAGGTGTTGACCGCCGCACTGCCGAGGTAGAAATCTCCACTGCGGGTCATATAGATGGCGGAACGCGAGATATGGGGTGAAGTGCTGTTGGGGTCCAGCGCCAGGGGGTGGATGGCAGTCCCATCGAACCAGGCAGCGCCGGTGTTGGTCGTCCCGAAGTCCATGCCGATCACAGTCAATCCTCCTGAAAGATTGGAACGGTCGCGAGCTGGCAAACAGACGAAATTTTATTATACCCGAACTCGACGCAAGGCGAGTGAGTCCCGGCAGAGCTGCGTGCATGATAAAATCAAAGCGCCGAAATCAGATTAGATGGATGGAAAACGTGCCTGGTCGTCGCCTGACCTTTCTGGATAACCTGCGGTTGGTGGTAGTGCTCCTGGTCATTGTGCTGCATACGGGTATCGCCTACATGGTGGGCGCGCCGGAGTGGTGGTATGTCGTCGATCCGCAGCAAAGCCTGTTTTTTACAGCGGTGGTGTTGGTGCTTGATGTGCCGCTGATGCTGATTATGTTCTTTATCGCTGGTTTTTTTGCCTGCCCTTCCCTGACCGAGCGCAGTGTAACTGTGTTTGTAAAGGGCAAGATACTGCGCCTGGGATTGCCCTGGGCAGCCGGAATTTTCATCTTTGCCCCATTAGTGACTTACCTGATCTATTATTCTCGGAATGTGCCGGTGTCTTTTGGACGATTCTATACGGTTGACTTCTGGGGACCACTGTACCAGCAGTCGGTATACTGGTTTTTAGGTGTGCTGCTGGTGTTATTTCTGGGCTTGGTGCTTGTGTATCACTCTGATCGGGAAAAACAAAACTGGGAACGGAAGGTAAATCGGCCGGGCTGGGGTTTATTTGTGGGCTTTTGGCTGATCGGAAGTGCCTGGTTCTACCTGATTGTACAATCTTACCCCCTGGATGTGTGGTCGAATGGCGCCAGGATTCTGGTGTTCCAACCGGAGCGGGCCTTGCTGTACGTCTCATATTTTGCCCTGGGGGTGTACACCGACCGGCGTGGCTGGCTACGCAATGATGGATACGCGCCTGCCCAGAGTTGGATACTCCCGATGGTGCTCAGCGGTGTAGCGTATCTGGCCCTTCGCTTATATGTGGTGCCGGGAAGCGGCGTGACAGGGTGGATAGGTGTACTCACTGCGTTGTTATTCAACGGCTTCTGCCTTTCGGCGTTAATGGCGGGGCTGGCTTTCTTTCGGAAGCATGCGGACAGCGATCGTCGCCCGTGGGGCAGCTTATCAGCCAATTCGTACGGCATTTATTACCTGCACCCACTGGTTTTATACCCACTGACGTATGTGTTCTTGAGTTTGCCGGTATCGATCTTCACCAAAGCAGGATTGCTGGTGATAACCACAATTTTGCTTGCCTGGGCGGGAAGTGCGTGGATCCTGAAGAAAGCGCCGGTTACCCGCTTGATTTTCTAAAAAAGCATCAAGGTCAGGAGGCGACCTACCCATGATTCAATACCCATTGAGTCGCGATTCAATTCTTTCAGCTCTACGCCAGGCATTCGAGCCGCTGCCTTACGTGCATGCCATGTGGGAGGGCGGCGCGGCTGCCTTCGACCGGGTGGACGAGTGGTCGGACATCGACCTGCAGGTGGATGTGGATGATGAGCGCGTGGAGGATGTCATGGAGCTGGGTGGGCAGGTACTGGCGGAGCTATCCCCGATCGAGCTGCAGTATGCCGTGCCGCAGCCTTCCTGGCATGGGCATGCCCAGACCTTTTTCTGGCTGCGGGATGCCGGCCCTTACCTGCTGGTGGATTTTGTTGTGATGAAGCACAGCAATCCGGTGAAGTTCCTGGAGCACGAAATCCATGGGAACCGGGTGGTGCATTTCGACAAGCTGGGGGTGACGGATGTTGCCCCGCTGGATGCCGTCGAGTTCAACGCTCAAATCCGCCATCGCTGGGAGATATTGCGGGTGAACTTCCCGCTCTTCCAATCCCTCACGTTGAAGGAAATAAAGCGCGGCAACGCCATCGAAGCCCACGCTTTCTACCAGGGGTTCACCCTGCGCCCGCTGTTGGAAGCCCTGCGCATGGAGCTTACCCCCTATCACTACAACTTCCACACCCGCTACGTGTATTACGAGCTGCCGCCCGAGATCGTGCGGCGCCTGGAGAGCTTCTTCTTTGTCGCCTCATTAGACGACCTGACCGACAAGCGCCGCCAGGCGGAAGCGTGGTTTGGTGAGATTGCC
>JBFYSP010000079.1:0-7780 GCA_041301395.1 Anaerolineae bacterium | reverse complement strand
GCTACGGGCATGCTGTGCTGCGCAAGACCGACCCGCGCTTTGCCGCCCAGCTCGAGTTTGGCACCCAGCATTTCCCGGAAGACGATATCTTCAAGCTGGCCAGCATGGTCTACGATGTGGTGCCGGATGTGCTGCGCGAGCAGGGCAAGGCCAAGGACCCGTGGCCGAATGTGGATGCTATTAGCGGCGCGCTGCAATATCACTACGGCGTGCGCGAGTTCGACTTCTACACGGTGATGTTTGGCGTCAGCCGTTTGCTGGGTGTGACCGCCAATGCCGTCTGGGCGCGAGCCCTGGGCCAGCCGATCGAGCGGCCGAAGTCGCTGACCACCGCCATGCTCGAAGCGGCAGCCGAAAAAGCCAAAGCACAGGCTTAAGCATAAGAATTGAAAGAAGAAGCCCCGGTGAAATTTCCGGGGCTTTTTGGTTGCTAAGGGGTGGGTGTGGCCGGGAGGGCCTGGATTGCCAGGCCGGTCCAGGTGAAGACGCGTGGTGTGCTGGGTGCTCCGGCCGGTGTCCAAACCGGGTTACCGTTTTCGTCGGTGCCTGTTTGTCGGACGGAAACCACCAGCCAGCGCATCACGTGGGGCACGCCATCGGTTGGTCGGAAGCTGAGCGGTAAAATGAATTTGGTGTCGACGACATATTCCACCAGCTTGCGCCCCTGGCCTTCGGTCACATCTTCAACAGTGACGGCATAGGCCTCGTTCGACCGCAAGGTGCCTACCGAAGCCCACTGTAACGGGACGGTCTCGTCATTGGCTGAGAAGGGCGCGCCGTCCGCCGGCAGCAGCAGGTTGGGGGCCGGGTAGGGCGGCGGTGTGGTCGGGGTGGGCGTGGCGCCGCCAATCAGCTCGCGGCGGCACAGGGGGATGGTCAGCTGCTGCCCAAAGATGACGATATCGTTCACCAGCCCGTTGTACTCGCGAATGGCGGCAGCCGGGACCTGGTAATTGATCGAGATGCTGCCCAGCGTATCCGACTCTTGCACGGTGTACTCCACCTTCTCGCAGGCGGCTTCGGTAGCTTCGGCGGGGTTCAGCGTGGCTGTGGGCATGGCCGTAGGCGTTGGTGTGGGCTGCGGGACGAGCAGCGTCTGGCCTTCGAACAGGGTGCTGCAGTCTGCCGGTAGATTGTTGAGCAAGACGATGCTCTGGATGGTGACGCCAAAAGTGAAGGCGATTGCCCCGCAGTTATCTCCCAACTTGACCACATAAGTGATCGGGGTGGGGGTTGCCTCGGGGGTGAAAGTCACGGTAGGCGGCAGAGCGGTGCCGGTGGGCGTCAGCGTGGGTGTCTCGGTGATGGTGGGTGTGACAGTTGGCTCGCTCGTGGCGGTGCCGGTGGTGCGCCCAAGGGCAAAATAAACCACCAGGGCGCCTACGCCCAGGAAGATGATCAGCAATCCCAGGGCAGCCGGTAGGCTGAGCGTGATTTCCGGCATGCGGCTGCCTTGCACGGCCTTGGCGGATTTCCCTGCGGGGATGGCTGCCGACAGGTCGGTGCCGCATACCAGGCAGCGCGCTGCATCTTCGCTGACCCGCGTGCCGCAGGTCGGGCAGATTTTAGTTTGTTTGGAGGTTGATTCAGGACTCATAAGCAATTTTCCATCCTCGCCGGCGTCTCCGGAAAAGACTTGCCGATTATACCACCAGAATTTTGCTTATGTTTCTCAGGAAAACTTGGATATACTACCGCATATGGTTCCTTTAAGTCTTTACCTGCACATCCCGTTTTGCCGGCATCGCTGCGGCTACTGCGATTTCAACACATACGCCGGGCTGGATGCGCTCATCCCCCAGTATGTGGCTGCTCTTTGCGCTGAGATCAGTTACTTGGGCGAGCGACTGGAAGCGCCGCCGGAAGTGCACACCGTGTTCCTGGGCGGCGGGACGCCTTCGCTGCTGCCGCTGCCGCAGATGGAGCAGCTGATGGATGCACTGAACCGCAATTTCGCCATCCACCCGCAGGCGGAGATCAGCCTGGAGGCCAACCCGGGGACGGTCTCGCACGAATATCTGCAAGGACTTCACTCGCTGGGCTTTAACCGCCTCAGCCTGGGGATGCAGTCGGCCAACCCCCAGGAGCTGCGCCTGCTGGAGCGGGAGCACGGCTACCCAGAGGTGATCCAGGCGGTCAGTGCGGCGCGCCGGGCAGGCTTCGTCAACTTGAATATCGACCTGATCTACGGCTTGCCCTACCAGGAGATGGATAGCTGGCGCCGCAGCCTGGAGCTGGCATTGGGCTTGCAGCCCGAGCACGTATCCCTGTATGCCCTGACGCTGGAGCACGGCACGCCGCTGGGGCGTTGGGCCGAGCGCGGCCTGCTGCGTGAGCCGGATCCGGATGTGGCCGCCGACATGTACGAGTGGGCCATGCAGCGCCTGGAAGATGCAGGCTATGCCCAATACGAAATCTCCAACTGGGCGCAAACCCGCCGGGGCGAGCTGTTGGCCTGCCGGCACAACCTGCAGTACTGGCGCAACCTGCCTTACCTTGGTCTGGGCGCAGGGGCGCACGGCTATGCCGGTGGGGTGCGCAGCGTGGTGGTGTTGTCGCCTGCAGCCTACATCCAGCGCTGCCTGTCAGCGGAACTACAATCCGTCGACCTCCCCTGGGTCTTCCCGACCACCCCCGCCACGCAAAGCCTCCAACAAGTAGACCGGGAGGCGGAAATTGGTGAGACGATGATGACCGGCTTGCGCCTGGTGGAAGAAGGTATCTCAGATGTGGCTTTTCGCCAGCGTTTTAGGGAATCGTTGCGGGAGGTTTTCCCAGTGCAGATCGAGCGCTTGCTGCGCCTGGGGCTTCTCGAATGGGCAGGGGTAAAGGGTGAGCGCCTGCGGCTGACCCGCCGGGGGCGTTTGTTGGGGAATCAGGTGTTTGTGGAGTTTGTTTAGCGGCGGGAAAGAATCTCGCCCTACATATTTCTTCCTAACAACCAATCAGCCAGCTGTACCAACGCCTGCCCGGCTTCTCCTTGCGGGTTGGCGCGCTCGAGCGCCTGGCGCGCCGCGTTGGTCAGTTCGTCCGCTCGCTGCCGGGTGTACTCTCGGGCGCCGTCCAGCTCCAGCTGGCGGGCAAGCGCCGGCACGTCGGCCGGTTCTACCGGGGCGGCCAGCCAGCGCAGGGCAAAAAGACCTTTCTGCTCCAACCCGTATAGCACCGGCAGCGATTTCTTACCGGTTACCAGGTCGCTCTCGGCCGATTTGCCGGTCAGCGCCGAGTCACCCCAGATGCCCAGCAAGTCATCCTGCGCCTGGAAGGCCAGCCCCAGGGCGCGCCCGAACTCGCGGTAGGCGCTGCATGTCTCATGGTCGGCCAGGGCTGCAATCGCGCCGATCTCGGCACTGGCCGCCACCAGGGCGGCGGTTTTCCCTTCGATCATCGGCCAGTAATCATCCAGGGCCAGGTCGTGGCGCTGCTCGTAGGAGATATCGCGGTATTGACCCTGGGTGAGCGCCAGGCAGGTTTGCTGCAGGATTACGGCTGCCTGCAGGGCCGCCGGCTGTGAGGCGGTGTGCTGCAACCTCAGGACAGAGAGTTGCGCCAGAGCATACATGGCGTCTCCGGCGTTAATTGCTTGCGGGATGCCCCAAATCTTCCATACGGTCGGGCGGCCGCGCCGCAGATCGCTGTTGTCCTCGATATCATCGTGAATTAACGAGAAATTGTGCACCAGCTCGACAGCCGCCGCGCCCGGCAGTGCATCGGTCCATTCACCACCTGCCGCGGCGCAGGCCAGCAGCACCAGCAGCGGGCGGATGCGCTTGCCGCTGGCATTCGGGCCGGAGGTCTCGCCTTCCCAGCCCATGTGGTAAGCCAGCATGCCGTGCAGCGCCTCCAGTCCCGGTCCTCCTGCAAAAGCAACTGCCAGGCGCAATTCCTCTTCGATGGCGGGCAGGCAAACCTGGAAGAAACGGTCGAGCGTAGGTGTCGGCATAGTGGCTACCTGGTAGTGGTTGGGAGTTGATTCAAGATTCGATCAGCGCTGTCTGGCGCAAGGCTTGCAGATCGCCGGCGCCGGCAGCGAACATGCACACCCGGATTTCATGTGCAATTTCACCAATGGTCTGCACCGTCTCATCCAATGATAGGACAGCGGCTTTCAGGAAGGGGGAGGCCATCCCGCCCAGTAAAGCGCCCAGGGCAATGCACTTGGCAATATCGACGCCCGAGCGCAGCCCGCCGGAAGCGAAGATTTTCATCTCGGGTGCGGCAGTGCGCACATTCAAGATGGCTTCGGGAGTGGGAATACCCCAATCGATAAAGGCAGCCGCCAGCCGCTTCTGGGATGGGTTGGTTGCTCGGTGCATCTCCACCTGGGACCAGGAAGTGCCCCCAGCGCCGGCTACATCGATGGCGGCCACGCCGGCGCCCGCCAGTAGAGCGACGTCCGGCTGCGAAAACCCCCAGCCGACTTCCTTGGCGATCACCGGCACACTCAGCGCGCGGCATACCGCCTCTACCCTGGCGGCCAATCCGGCGAAACGGGTATCGCCCTCCGGCTGGACTGCTTCCTGCAGGGCGTTGAAATGCAGGATCAGCGCGTCGGCTTCGATCATCTCAACCACCCGGCGGCACTCGTCCACACCGTAGCTGTAGTTGAGCTGGACTGCGCCCAGGTTGGCGAACAACAGCGCCGTTGGGGCGACTTCTCGCACCCGGAAGGTATCTGCCAGCTCAGGGTGTTCCAGGGCGGCGCGCTGCGAGCCGAGCCCCATCGCCACTCCAGTCTGCTCGGCGGCGGCTGCCAGGGTGCGGTTGATCTGCCCGGCCTGCTCGGTACCGCCGGTCATCGAAGAAATCAGCAGCGGAGCGGCCAGGTGTTTTCCGAAGAGCTCCTGCCCCAGGTCGACCGCTTCCAGGTCCAGCTCGGGCAGCGCCCGGTGGTTAAATCGGTAGCGTTCCAGCCCGGTGGTCAACCTGGAGCGCACATCTTCTTCCAGGTTAATGCGGATATGGTCTGTCTTGCGCAAGCGGATTATTGGTGTTTCTGTCATCCGGTTCTCTGCCTGGCGGCGTAACTATTTGATCGCTAGAGTGTTCCTGTTGGATGAAGCTATCTTACCAGCCAGGAAACAGCCTGTCAACTTGCCTCACCCGCTCCTTGACAGATTGTTCCGAGCGGTTACAATTAGACGATTGAGAAATATGATTTCGAAGGAGAAGATCAATGGCAGACAATACGTTCGAGCAGGTGAAAGATATCATCGTAGATTTACTGGGTGTGGACGAGTCCAAGGTCAATATGGAAGCCCGTTTCCGCGAGGACCTGGAAGCCGATTCACTGGACCTGGTTGAGCTGATTATGGCATTCGAAGACAAATTTGGCGGTGAGATTTCCGACGACGATGCTCAGAAGATCACCACAGTCGGCGAAG
Organism: Anaerolineae bacterium; assembly: GCA_041301395.1. Taxonomy (GTDB): domain Bacteria; phylum Chloroflexota; class Anaerolineae; order Anaerolineales; family UBA4823; genus CTSoil-045. Next base: position 2,396 of record JBFYSP010000079.1, on the reverse strand, counting down.
CCGTCACCTATCTCGACACCCACATGTAATCACAGCGCCGGACTCACCGGCGCACCCCTAAAATTCACCGAAATTATCAACACCTTGAGCCGGCAACTCTGCCGGCTCAAGGTGGGTTTTATTTACTCGTAGTTGTTTACAACAGACTGGGGATTTCTTCAGGGTGGCTGGCTACCTTCACGCCTGCTGCTTGCAACGCTTTCACTTTTTCGGCAGCCGTGCCTGCACCGCCTTCGATAATTGCCCCGGCGTGCCCCATGCGTTTGCCGGGCGGGGCGGTTTGCCCGGCGATGAAGCTGACCACCGGCTTGGTCATGTGGTCGGCGATGTACTCTGCGGCTCGTTCTTCATCGGTGCCGCCGATTTCGCCGATCATGACTACTTTCTCGGTCAGTGGATCGGCTTCGAACATTTGCAGGCAGTCGATGAAGTTGGTCCCGTTTACCGGGTCGCCCCCAATCCCGACACAGGTGCTGACACCCATTCCTACCAGCTTGAGTGCATACAGCACTTCATAGGTCAGCGTGCCAGAGCGTGAGACCACGCCCACGTTACCCGAAATGGCGATGTTGCCCGGGATGATCCCGACTTTGGCTTCGCCTGGGGTCAGCAGGCCGGGGCAGTTCGGCCCAACCAGCCGGCTGCCTTTCTGGTCCAGGTAGTTGCGCACACGCATCATGTCCAGCACCGGGATGCCCTCGGTGATGCAGACGATCAGCGGTATACCGGCATCGGCGGCTTCGAAGATCGCATCTGCTGAAAAACGCGCCGGCACAAAAATGATGCTGGCGTTGGCGCCAGTGGATTCGCAGGCGACCTTGACCGAGTCGAATACGGGAATCTTACCATCCAGTACCCACTCGCCGCCCTTGCCTGGTGTGATACCGGCCACCACAGTCGTCCCGTAAGTCACCATCTGAGTGGTATGGAACAGGCCTTCGTTGCCGGTGACTCCCTGCACCAGCAGGCGGGTATGTTTGTTGACCAGGATGCTCATGCGACTGCCTCCCCATTCACAATGGCCACCGATTTCCTGGCGGCGTCCGCCAGGGTTTCGGCGGTGATCATTTTGGCGTTGGCCAGCATGCGCAGGCCTTCTTCGGCATTTGTGCCCACCAGGCGAATAATCATCGGCACCTGCGGTTTGACTTCTTCCAGAGCTACCAGGATGCCGCGGGCGACCTCATCGCCACGCGTAATACCGCCGAAAACGTTGAACAGGACGGCCTTGACGTTGGTGTCGGTCAGGATTATGCGCAGAGCGGCTGCTACTTTTTCGGAGCTGGCTCCGCCCCCGATATCCAGAAAGTTGGCCGGCTCACCGCCGAACAGCTTAATGATATCCATGGTGGTCATGGCTAAACCGGCGCCGTTCACCATGCACCCGATACTGCCGTCCAGCTTTATGAAGGACAGCCCATAGCGGCGGGCCTCCACTTCGGAGGGCGCTTCCACGTCCAGGTCACGCAGCTCAGCCAGGTCCAGATGGCGGAATAATGCGTTATCGTCCAGCACCATCTTACCGTCCAGGGCCAACAGCCGGTTGTCACCGGTGATCACCAGCGGGTTGATTTCTGCCAGCGTGGCATCGCTGTCCAGGTAAGCCTGCCACAGACCGCGGGCTATCTGACCGAATATGCGCCAGTGCTCGCGTGGCAGGTCGATACGATAGGCGATATCGCGTGATTGGTAATCGCGCAGCCCCAACAGCGGATCGATGTGCACCTTGATGATCAGCTCCGGAGTGGTGCGGGCGACTTCCTCGATCTCCACGCCACCCGCCATGGAGGCCATCATCACCGGTTTGTGGGCTGCCCGGTCGTTGGTGATTCCCAGGTAAATTTCCTTACCGATGGCGGCAGCTTCATCCACCAGCACCTTGCGCACCGGCAGACCTTTGATTTCCATCGCCAGGATCTGCCCGGCGATTTCCTCCGCTTCTCGCGAGGTCTTCGCCAGCCGGATACCGCCGGCTTTACCACGCCCACCGACCAGCACCTGGGATTTAATCACAACGCGGCCACCCAGCTCTTCGGCGATATGCTTCGCCTCTTCCGGTGTGGCCGCTACCCGTCCTTTTGGAATCGGGATGCCATACTTGGCAAAAATCAATTTAGATTGGTACTCGTGTAGTTTCATGCAGGCTTTCGCTCCATTTTTTTGTGTATTCCCGCACAAGTGTGATAAAAAGATTATACCACCTGCCTTAAAGCAGGACAGCCGGCGGCGTATCCGGCTGTCACAACAAAAAAGGCGGTGGGGAGGCTGGGGGTGAAGGATTCGAACCTCCGCAAGCAGATTCAGAGTCTGCTGTCCTACCGCTAGACGAACCCCCAGAGCGATGAGCATTTTACCACGGTTAACTGGCGGCGTCAAAGGAATTGTAAGATAAAATA
>JBFYSP010000077.1:0-6137 GCA_041301395.1 Anaerolineae bacterium | reverse complement strand
CAGGGCAGCAGCTAAATCATCCATCAGGAGCAAATGACCGATGACCACTACCGCGCAGCTTGAAAGCGAGTACCAGGTGTACCGCTACCGCTGGGTCGTCCTGGCGGTCTTCATGTTCATCAATTTGATGATCCAGGTGCTGTGGATTTCGTATGCTCCCATCACCGGACCGGCAGCCAGTTATTACGGGGTCAGCGATCTGCAGATCGGCTTCCTGGCGATGTCTTTCATGATCGCTTTCATCCCGCTCTCACTGCCGGTCTCCTGGGTGATCGATACCTACGGGTTCCGCCTGGCGGTCAGCATCGGGGCGGTGCTGATGGGCATCTTTGGCGTGCTGCGCGGCCTTGCAGGAGACAGTTATTCCCTGGTGCTGCTAAGCACGATCGGGATCGCCATCGCCCAGCCCTTCCTGCTCAATGCCTGGACTAAGGTGCCCGCCCGCTGGTTCTCGATTAATGAACGCGCCACCGCCGTTGGCCTGGTCACGCTGGCCAACCTGGTAGGCACCGGCCTGGGCATGGTACTCACCCCCATCCTGATCGAAAGCCTGCCGATCCCCAGCGTGCAGCTGATCTACGGAGGGCTGTCGGCCTTCTCGGCGCTGCTCTTCCTGCTGCTGGCTCGCGAGTCGCCGCCCACGCCTCCCTGCCCTCCCGGCATGGAAACGCGCGCCCTGATGCTGGACGGGCTGAAGCACGCCTTCCGCGTTAAGTCCTTCTGGCTGATCCTGGGAGTATTTTTCATCGGCATGGGCATCTTTAACGGCATCAACACCTGGATCGAGAACATCGTGAGGCCGCGCGGCTTTACCCCCACCGACGCCGGCACGATTGGCGCAGTGATGCTGCTGGGCGGGCTGCTGGGGGCGCTGGTCATCCCGGCGCTCTCCGACCGCCAGCATAAACGCAAGCGCTACCTGCTGCTCGGGGTGGTATTGGCCATCCCTGGCCTGGTCGGCGTGACCTTCGCCGGCTCCTTCGCCCTGCTGCTGGCCTGCGCCTTTGCCTTCGGCTTCTTCCTCACCAGTCTCAGCCCGGTGGGCATGCAGTACGCCGCCGAGATCACCCAGCCCACGCCGGAAGGCACCTCCAACGGCGTTATCCAGCTCTTTGCCCAGGCCTCGGTGGTCTTCGTCTACATCATGGAGGCTATGAAAGCTCCCGACGGCGCCTTCACCCCCTCCTTGCTGCTGGCGGTCGGCTTGTTACTGGTCAGCGCCTTGCTGATCACTCAGCTGGAGGAGCCGAAGATTTAGAATCTCCCTAGTTTGCAACGCCACCGTTCCCGACCCTGCTCCCTTCCCCGCCTCGCCCCCGGTAAAAGGGCGAGGCGGATTAAGCGTCAGTTGAGGGTCAGGAGAATTCAAAATTTGCTTTTATGAAGTACCGATCACGGGATGCACAATCGCGTGCCGGCATAAATCAGGTTAGGATTTCCCAGATGGTTTGCACGCAACAGGGCAGATATGGTCGTATTGAAGCGATTTGCGATCGACCACAAGGTATCTCCGGGTTTAACCGTATACCAGGCTGTGCAATGGTGACAGGGATCATGATGATCCTTTGCAGGTTTCGGTTCCGGTGGTTTCTCTGGCTCCTCTGGTTCCTGCATATTCTCCTGGATATTCTCGAAGTTAATCACAGTACATTTGCCGCTGGCAAAGAGTTCAACCGTAACTTCGGTCGGGGTAACGTTGTCCCATCCGGGTAAAAGTTCCTCGCTAATCGTATACATCCCTGGATGTAAGTCGATAAAACGGACCCAGCCTGTCCCATCCGTGACCTTGGATTGCACTATACCGCCGAAAGCCGGCGTCAGGTCAATCGTCCATCCGGGTAGACCGACACCATCCGTGGAATCCTTTTTGAATACATCCACGCAGGCAAAAGGTGTACGATTCTTAAAGCGCACATGCTCGCACACAAATGGCGTACGAACATCCACGGTAAACTCAGAAGGTGTTACCGCTTCCCAACCTTCTTGAAGCTCCTCGGTTATCACCCAGTTACCCAGCGAGATATACTTGAAGGCAAAGTACCCGTTCTCGTCGGTTGTGGTCACCACCTTGTCACCGGTGTCACTGTTAGTCGCCGTGATCTTCCAGCCTGGCAACCCTTCTTCCAGGTCGTTGATCTTGTAGCCATCGACGCAGCCCAGTGGTTCATTGGCGAACTCCACATTCACACACACGCCGGGCTCTTCGAGAGTCACCGATTTGCTGTCAGATCCAGCAACCCGCCACCACTCTTTAACCTCTTCGGTGACCGTCCAATCTCCCAGCGCCAGCCCGGTGAACTCAGCCTCCCCTTCACCATCAGTTACTTCAACCTGTGGCTCGCGCGTGCCATCGTCGCGAGTCAGGTTCATCACCCAGTCCACCACCGGGTTTCCGGCCGTATCCCTCTTAATCACGTTGATGCAGGCTTCATTGATTTGCTTGTTCACAAACACCAATTCCTCACAACTTCCCGGCCAGTGTGGTGGTGTTAGAAAAATCAGCTGTTCATTTGAGTACCCATCGGCAGGCACCCAACCGGATTTATCTTCTTCGGTGATTATCCATTGCCCCGGCAGTAAGTTATCGAAGAAAGCATACCCCTGCCCATTTGTGACAGACTTCAGTATCGTTTCACCCTGTGTGGCAGTCATCGTCCATCCGGGAATCCCCACCATATCATCGAATCCTACCATACCACCTTCGTCCAGCTTGATGACCTTGATACAGGATAGAGCTTCCAACTTAAAGCGTACTTGAGCGCAACTGGAACCTTCGCCACTCAGTGTGACCGTGAATTTTTCCGGGGTGTATGGGCGCCAACCTTCTGGAACCTCGACCTCAACTTCCCAGGTCCCGCCAGTCAGCTCCGCGAATCCAAAATAGCCTTTCGAGTCCGTCTTGGTTGATTTAGTTTCCCCGGCGCTGTTGGTGATTTTCACAACCCAATCGGCTCCCACCGTCTCATGGTAGCTGTTTATCACATAGCCCGAAATGCAAGTCCCCCCCTGGTTCGGTACAGGCGGTTGCTTGGCTGCATTGCTGAACGAGAGTGAGGCAGATTGGTTATTCAGTTGTGGGACTAAAAGGAAATCGGCTTTGACTGCTTGCTCGTTGCCTTGGGAATGGCTGGTAATTACTCCATCGACTCCCAGTGTAACTGGTTGCTTTTCCACAGAGCGGATGGATGGCTGCGGGTTTGCTTGATTTTGGGGGGAACTATCTTGTGCAACAGCGACATCGGCTCTGGTGGGGATGGCCGCACCGATGATCAGCATTATTGCAACAACATCAAGTACTAGGATTATTTTAAGAACGGTGAGTAGCTTTTTATAATCAATTCGCCAGCCGTTCAGACGCATCGATAGAACAGTGCGGATTGTGCCCTCATCGTGTGGGTCCTTAGAATCTGCCATGGGATTGCCTCCTCTAATAATTAATGGGCAAATGTTTATCAATGATTGTCAATCTATGCCTTGGATGAGCATTTGGGATATTTTCTTGTAGGTGTTACCCCCTTTCAAACAATATTCCGATTCTTACGATAGTTAATATTCCATTAATAATTATTATAACCGGATTTTTATATCGCAATCATTAATGAAAAATTAATACGAAAAGATAATATTTGTCTGCCGGTATTGATCGGTTGGCTAACATGAACAGGAATATTATTGTATCAATCTGGATAATTGACGTGTCACTTTAAAATATGCTTTACTCAGAGATCAATGAAAGTTAGTTCGGCCCGAAGGACATCCATCAACCCGAGCGCATCTGCCAGTTGGCAATCGAGGGGCTGCCGGCTGAGCTCCCGCCCCTGGCTTCCCTGGAAGCCCTGCCCCCCGAGTCGGTCCGCCCGCCGCGCAAAGTGGGCGGCTGCCCCTACCGCGGCCTGTCCGCCTTCCAGGAACCGGACGCCCCCTTCTACTTTTGGCGTGAGACCTTCGTCGACGCCCTGGAGCGCGCCGTGCACACAAAGCAGCTGGTGGCGGTCATCGTTAGCTCCTCCGGCTACAGCAAGTCCTCCGCCTTGTTCGCCGGGCTGATCCCGCGCCTGCGCAAAGCCGGCGGCTACCTGTTCGCCTCCTTCCGGCCGGGCGGCCGCGCGACTTTACCCCCACCGACGCCGGCACGATTGGCGCAGTGATGCTGCTGGGCGGGCTGCTGGGGGCGCTGGTCATCCCGGCGCTCTCCGACCGGCAGCATAAACGCAAGCGCTACCTGCTGTTGGGGGTGGTGCTGGCCATCCCCGGCCTGATCGGCGTGACCTTCGCCGGCTCTTTTATCCTGTTGCTGGCCTGCGCCTTTGCCTTCGGCTTCTTCCTCACCAGCCTCAGCCCGGTGGGCATGCAGTACGCCGCCGAGATCACCCAGCCCACGCCGGAAGGCACCTCCAACGGCGTCATCCAGCTCTTTGCCCAGGCCTCGGTGGTCTTCGTCTACATCATGGAGGCCATGAAAGCTCCCGACGGCGCCTTCACCCCCTCCCTGTTGCTGGCGGTCGGCTTGTTACTGGTCAGCGCCTTGCTGATCACGCAACTGGAGGAGCCGAAGCTGTAAGCGTCAACAGCATCGGCATCCCTGGTGGCAGCAAACGTACTGGCAGGCGTACCACCAGGTCTTTCACCCAATTGGTTTATTCCATAAGCTGGCTTACGGCTGGGGGGATGCCCGGGATTAGGCAGGGATGGCGATATATTCAGCCAGTGTAACCCCCGGAGGGATGGGTAAATGGTCTTCAAGCATCCCTTGGATATGGAGGGTTACGGCCTCGTGCATATTTTGCGCGGCTTCTTCTTGTGTTTTCCCAGTGGCTACACAACCCGGCAAATCTGGGCAGTAGGCTGAGTAATTGCCGTCGGCTTTTTCAATAACGATAAGAAAGCGATACATAGATTTCTCCATTATTGATTCTTAATCCATACCAATATTCTAATCTAAAAAACGGAACAGGTGGTGAAACTTGTCCAGATTATTTACAAGGCACTCGACCTGTTGTATAAATAAACCAACTAGCCTCATCACATCGCTGCCACCATCTGAGCCAACAATTTAATCCCGGCTGGGACCTTGCGGGGGAACCGCTTAGTACCTAGGGGAGGTGAATCATGACCGACCAGCCGAACACCGCTATCCCTTTTACCGACCTGCCTGAAGGCACGGTCACTTTCCTGTTCACCGACATTGAAGGCTCGACTCAGCTGCTCAAGGCCCTCGGCGAGCACTATGCCACCCTGCTTGCCGACCAGCGCCAGATCCTGCGAGAGGTCTTTGCCGCCTGGAACGGCCACGAAGTCGACACCCAGGGGGACGCCTTCTTCGTCGCTTTCGCCCGCGCCACCCAGGCGGTCGGCGCCGCCGCCGAAGCCCAGCACAGGCTGGCCGGGCATGCCTGGCCGGAAGGCGTCGCCGTGCGGGTGCGCATGGGCATCCACACCGGCGAGCCCTGGAGTGGCCAGGAAGGCTACGTCGGCATGGATGTCCACCGGGCGGCGCGCATCGCCCACGTGGCCCACGGCGGACAGGTGCTGCTTTCCGAGACCACTACCGCCCTGGTGCGCGACGAGCTGCCCCCCGGAGTCACCCTGCTCGATCTCGGCCGCCACCTGCTCAAGGACATCCACCGCCCCGAGCGCATCTGCCAGCTGACAATCGAGGGACTGCCGGTAGAGTTTCCGCCTCTTTCCTCCCTGGAAGCCCTGCCCCCCGAATCGGCGCGCCCGCCGCGGGTAGTGGGCGCCTGCCCTTACCGCGGCCTGTCTGCCTTCCAGGAGCCGGATGCTCCCTTCTACTTCGGCCGCGAAGCTTTCATAGACGCTTTGGAGCACGCCGTCCGGGCGAAGAAACTTGTGGCGGTCATCGTTGGCTCCTCCGGCTCGGGCAAGTCATCCGCCCTGTTTGCCGGGTTATTACCCCGGTTGCGCAAAGCCGGCGGCTACCTGTTCGCTTCCTTCCGCCCCGGCGGCCAGCCCTTCTATTCCCTGGCAGGCGCCCTGCTCCCGCTGCTCGAGCCCGGTTTGAGCAAGACCGATCTGCTGGCCGAGACCCGCAAGCTGGCCGAAAGGCTGGCGAGCGGCGAAATCGCCCTGGCACAGGTGATCCAGCGCATCCTGGATGATTCACCCGGCATCCGCCA
>JBFYSP010000070.1:0-20727 GCA_041301395.1 Anaerolineae bacterium | reverse complement strand
GGCAGCCAGCGCCAGCCGGCCACGCAGCTCGAGCGGTGAGGAGCCGCTGCTATCCCGTTCGATCGCCCGGTCTGCGGAGTAAATTGCTGCATCCAGGCTGCCGGCAGCTTGCTGTGCACGGGCCAGGTCCAGCCAGGCGCCCCAGTCGTTGGGGTTCAGGCGGCAAGCTTCCTGGTATGCAGCCACTGCGGCAGGATGGTCGCCCAATAATCCGGAGACTTTGCCCAGGAGCGAGGCATGGCGAGGGCTGCCAGGTTCCAGGCGGATAGCAGCCTGCAGGTAAGGCAGGGCAGCACCCGGATCGGGATGGCCTGAGAGCCCACGCTCGTCCAGGTAAATATCTCCAGCCAGAGACTGCCAGCGCGGCTCATCCGGGAGCTGCTGCAGAGCGGATTGGACAGATTTCAATGCCAAAGAGTAATCATCGGATTTTTCGCCTGCCTGGTAAGCCAGGCGTGCCAGCATCGCTTGCAGGAATGCAGTCCACGGCCACACCAGCTGCGGAGGGTGGTTCTGGGCGGCGGCAGCCGGGCGAGCGACACGCAATGCCTGGCGAGGGTTGCTATGCGAGAGCACCAGAACGGCAGGCAATAGTGCTGCAGGATGGCGCGGGTGGGAGCGGACCGCTTTCAAAGCCAGCTGGTCATCCCAGGTGGCACTGTGAGCCATCACCAGGGCGGAGGTCTCTTCTGGCGTGGGTGCAACAGCAGCCAGGGCTTCGGCAAAAGCCTGAACGGTAGCCGGGTCGGGCTGGAAGCAGGCTGCGCCACGCAGCCGCATAAGTTGCAGCTTGCCATCTGCTGGTTCAAGATATTGGTGCAGGCTTTCCAATGCCGGGCTGTCCATCAGGCGGTGGATAATCTCCTGGGCCGCATCGAGTGCGGCTGTGTAGCTTGTCTGCACATCTGGAGAGGAGAAGGCCGGCGGAGCAATATTAATCGCTTCCACACCGCTACACAGGCGCTGCACTTCGCTTCGTAAGAGGAGGAAGCGGGCAATCTGCCAGTGAGAGGCGGCCTCGGATGGTGCTTTTTCTAGCAGTAAAGCAGAGAGATTGTCAGCTGCCTGCCACTCGCCCAGCTCAAGGGCTGTGCATGCCAGGGAGTGCAAGCAGGGCAGCAGCCAATCCGGCGCCAGGTCTTCATCATCACCCAGGGCGCCGATCTCGGTCAGCAGCGCGTCAAACCAACCGGTGGATAAATTCTTGCGTGTGGCGACTAACCCTTGCTGATGAAGAGCGAGCCGGGTTTGGATGGCCGCAGTATGTGGGTGCTGAGGCAGCAAGCGTTCTGCTCGGGAGAAATCCAGGGCAGAAGCCGCCCGGTCGCCCAGATCAAGGGCCAGTTCGGCTCGCAGCAGGAAAGCGTGCGCCAGGGGGAGGACCAAAGGTGTGGGCAGATCGCCGGGAAAATCGTTGTCGGCGGGGTCCAGCAGGGTGTCCTGCAGGTAGGAAAGGCCCAGTGCCGGCAGGATCAGAGCAGCTGCCAGGCGGGCGGCCTGGGTACGAACCGACAGGCGCAAAGCAGGGTCGCTATCGGGCATCAACCCCTTGACAGCCTGGTCGGTATGGGCCAACGCTTCGACCTGGTTGCCGGTGCGCAGGCACAGGCCGGCGTAGCGATGGTGGATTTCAGGACTGGCAGGGGCGACTTGCAGGGCAGTCCTCAAGCTGATCAGGGCTTCGCGGGTATCGCCACTCTCTGCATACAGGTCGGATTGAGCCAGCAGCAGGTCAACATTGTGTGGGTCCAGGCTGAGGGCCTGGTCGAGGGTCTGCAGAGCCAGGGCGGCATTGCCGGAGTGCTGCAGTGCAGCGGCCATCTCTACCAGAGCCTGGGTGAGCGATTGCGAGCCGAGGGCAGCCTTGGCGACTCCAGCACCGCTGCTGTGCTGCACGGCGAGGCCCAAAAGCGGCAAGGCTTTCTCATAATCTCCCAGGTGAAGCAAATACTCGGCAGCCAGCTGTAGCTCGACTGGGGTGACCGGGTCGGCATGCTGCACAGCGCTGAAAGTAGTGACAGCGGTAACGCGGTCGCCGCTCAAGAGCTGCAGCTCGCCCAACTTGAGCAGCAAGTCGGCGCGCTCGGGCGCCAGAGCGGAAGCCTGCTCCAGCGACTGGATAACGCGCGGTCTGGCTCGCAAGTGGCCGGCGTTTGGGCTATCTTCGATACGCAGGGCCTGATCAGAGAACCAGATCAGCGCCGCCAGGTCATCTGGGTCCAGGTTAAGGGCAGTTTCTGCGCAAGTATAGGCTTCGTTGATTAGATTCAGCGCCAGGTAAGCCTCGGAAAGCAGGCGGAAAACGGCAGGATTTTGCGAATCGAGCTGGGCGGCCTCTTGCAGTGCGGCGACTGCGGCATCGAACTGTTCCAGGGCCAGCGAAACTCGCCCCAGACCCAGCGCCACGCGCCCACGCAGGGTGGGTGGCAGGTCACTTTCAAGGGCGACACGATAAGCCTGCCCGGCAGCTTCCAAATCGCCACACAGCCTGAGGGCTTCGCCGCGCAGGACGGCAGCCTGGATGCGCAGGGAGTCGTAATCGGGTGCTTCAAAGGCTCCGGCTGCCTGGGAAGCCGGCTGCAGGACCTGCTCAAGCGACTCTAATGCCAGGGCTGCGGCAGCCGGCTGGTCGGGATCCAGCAGCAGGGTCTCGGTGTAATCCAGGAGCAGGGCCAGATTCTCCGGTTGAGATTCCAGAGCATGCTCGAACAGACGCCTGGTGGGGTCTACCACATCCAGGGCAAGCAGGGTTTGGGCATAAACGGCGGCAAAATCGGGTGGCAGCGAGGCGATGCCTGCGGTGTAGGCGCTGGATTGCTCAAACACCTGGCGGGCTTCCCGGTGGCGGCCCAGGCGATGCAAAGCTGTACCCAGGAGGAAAGCAGTCTGCGTGGAGAGCCCGTTGGATTGGTGGGGGTGGGAGGCTTCCAGCATGGCAGCCAGCTGGAGATGTTCCAGGGATGCGGCAGGATCGTTTTGTGCCAGCAGGCTTTCGCCAAGGGCGAGCCTGACTGGGATCGAGTCGGGGGTAGCCCGGACAGCGCGCAGCAGAGTCACCTGTCCGGTGGCGAACTCGCCATTGCGCATCTGCAGCGCAGAGAGCGCCAGCCAGGGCTCGACCAGGTGCGGTGAGGATTGGACGGCTTGCTGATAATATTGGGCTGCCTGGGGGGAGTCTTCATCCTCGGCGAGGCGCCCGAGTAAAGCCAGCGCCAACCCATCGCCAGGATCGAGGGCTAGAGCCTGGGTGGCGGCGCAGCGGGCAGAATCGAAATGGCCGGCATGCCAGGCGCAATTCGCATAGTCATGTAATTGGTCGCTGTCAGCCTGTTCCAGGTCGGGAAGCAGCGCCTGGTAACGCAGGTAGGCGGCTTGCCACAGCTCACCGGCTTCCAGGGATGTTCTATACAGGCGTTCGGCCAGGGCATCGTCCGGCTGCAGGACCCAGGCCAGGTAGGCTGCATCCAGAGCAGGAGCGGGCTCCCCGGCAGCCAGGGCGGCCTGTGCTGTCAGGATCAGCAGGGCCGGGTCGGCCGGGCGTAGGGCAAGCGCCAGCTGCGCAGCCTGGTTGGCAGCTGCAGGGGCATCCAGCTCAAGCAGCAAGCGGGCCAGGCGGGAAAGCTCTTGCGGGAAGCTGTGAGTGGAAGGAGCTGAATGATCACGGTAGCTTGCCAGCGCCCGCAGGGCGGAGGGCAGGGCAGCCTGGTGGTCGCCATCCTGCCAGGCCAGGCAGGCTCCGGCTAAGGCGACGCCGGGGTGCGTGGGGTGACGCACTTCCAGATGCGCTTCTTTAAAAAAGATCTGGGCTTCGGTGCCACGCCCGGAATCCAACAAGGCAAAGGTGAAGCTGCAGGCATAATCGGCCACGTCCCGCGCCAGCTGGTTCGCTCGTTTCCATGCTTCCAGGGCAATCGCCGGGTATGGAACTCCTGGTTGGTCAAAGCGGGAGAGGCTCTCACTGAGCTGCGCTACCCGGGTGTACAGGTGTGCCTGGATATACTTGGTGGCATTGAGCGCCTGGGTTAATTGCTGAATCGCGCTTTCTGTGGCACGGGTCAAGGACAGGCGTTCGGCTTGCTGTGCGCCTTGCTCTACCCTTTCGAGCAACACGGAAAAGTCCAGTGCGGACAACAACTGCCCTGCCTCTCCATCACGCTGGTCTGGCAGCAGCTTTTCGGCTAACGCCAGAGCTAAGCTGGGGCGATGGGCGCTCAGCCAACGCAGACCGCTCTCGATCTCGGTAGGCGTAGCGGTGGCAAGCAGGGCTGCAAGCTGTGTGATGCGCTCGTCGGGAGGCATGGGAGTGCACAACTGTGCGTGAATTGCCAAAACTACTTCTCGTGCCGTTGCGACAGCCAGAAGCAGCTCGGCCGGATCGGGCAGCATCCCAACCAGGCAGGCCAGCACATCGGCAGCGGTTTCGGTGCTCAGTTTGGATAGTTGTTCAAGCGCCGAGCCCCAACCGTCATCCGAAAGACGGGCAGCCCGCAGCTGAAGGGCCACGGCAGTTACGCCCATCAGGTCGAGGGTGGAGGTACTCTCGCCTTCGGCCGGTAGGTGTGGTATAGCAGCGGCTTCCAGCTCCGGGGCGGCTGGTTGCAAGGGGTCAACCAGTAAACCAGGAAGGTGCAAGCGCACCCCGAGCGCATTGAGACCCAGGGCAGCCGGGGTGAAGTCCAATGGCCAGCTCATCTCGTCAGATTCAAGCTGGTCCACTGAACCCGGTTGAGACAGCCACTGCCAGACCGAAGAACAATTGCGCCAGGCCAGAATGGTCTCGCGGCGCATTTCCTCGGGTAGACGGTCGCTTAGCTGGAGCAAGCCGGGAGGGGCGGTCATTGCTGTGACATGAATATTTGGAACCCTAACCAGCTTGCTACCGCAATGATGATCATCCCGATAATGGTAATGTAGACGCCAATACCTGCGTTGGTGCGGATGAGCTGGTTCATGGCGTCCAGCAAGTTGGAGGCGTTCCCTACCAACCCGGCCACATCTTCCGCAATGCCTTTCTGGGCGAGTTGGGCGGTCTGGTTGACGATCGATTTCAATTCTTGATCGGATGTGCGCAGGGCAAGCATAAAAATCCCAATCAAGAAAGTACCCAGTCCTACGAAGAACAGGGTGATGGTCATGACCACCAATACATTGAAGGGGTTAAGGATATCCAATTTGGCCTCCGGTGAAAGTGATTTCTTCCTGGATCGTGGGAAATTCGCAGGTGATGGCTGCGCCAGATGCCTGGCTTATAGCGGACGTATTCGCCGGCGCTTCGGCGGTACCTGGCTGTCCGGTCTGTTCTGCGTTGGATAGCCAGCGCAGCTCGTTCAGGATTTGCCTGGGTTTCATATCGGTGTATAAGTGATCGGAAAATCTATCCAGTAAAGCAGCGATATCTGTCGGATAAGCCGGATTGACTGCACCCCGGCAGACTGCCGAGATCAGCCTGGCCTGGGCGGCAACCGGTGAACGGGCGGACCTGCCTTCCAGGCTGTCGGCGACCAGCTGAAGGCCGGTCAGGCGCTCCGGCAGGCTGGGGGATGCGCTCATGTCAATCAGCTCGGCTAGCGCCAGCTCGTCGAGCAGAAGATAGTGGTTCCACCACGCGCCGGACGAGCGCAGCGCATTCAGGAAAGCTGCACTGGGGGTCTTATTGTGGTCAACTTTAAATGCGGTTTGAATGGCCTGCTCCAGGTCTGGCCGGCTGCTGTCTTGCAGCGGGTAGAGCGGGATGAAGCTGAAGTGAGCCAATCCGGGGGAATACAGGACCAACCAGGCACTCTCCAGCACCGGCTGCGCCGAATTCAGCTGGTTGACACCGATGACCAGCAGGTTGCGCTGCTCGCCCGGCTCCCAGGTAGAGGTGGCTTGTGAGGCGGTCGAAGGGGTCAATATTGGGCCTGGGATGAGGCGATAAATAGTAAAACCGGCAGTTGCCACGAAAACCGCAATCAATATTGCCAGTTTTTTGGTGTCCCAGCGGGGCGGGCTTTTGGGTAAAGGCAGCGCCTGGCGAACTGCAGCCAGCAGACGCATGACAGGAATGGCGAGGTTCCAGAGCAGGATTTCGAGGCGTTGAGAAATTTGCTGCATAGTTTGCCTGCTTAACGAGAGGTAGTCACCTTGACAATATTGCCCTGGGCAGAAACGCTGACGCGCAGATAGCGGGTGATCTTGCGATCATTGGCGGCAACGCCCTGGACTTTATAGGTCAGCAAATAGCCCGACTTTTCTGCACCGGCAGAGTCAGCGGTCTGGATATCTGGCCGCACATCGGAAAATTCCGGATAGCGGCGGTAGATTTCCTGGTTTACCTTTTGAACGGCGCTGTTTTCCATCAGAACCACCTTAGTCCTACGGGCCTATTTCCCCTGGAAAGTACGCCGTCGCAAAAAGGCGGGGACATCCAGGTAATCGAAACGGTTGCCCTGCCGACCGTGACCAGCCTCGGCAGCTTTGAGGCTGCTATCATCGAAGTGCGCCGGCAGCTCATAGCGTTCCTTGTGGGCGGCAACCGGCTGCGGGGCCGGAGTCAGAGTGATTGGGAGCGGTTCGGGTTGCATCTCCGGGTGGGATAGCGGCGGGTAAGGGGAGCGGGTGGCTACAGGCTGGGCCTTGAGCTCCGCGGCTACCAATTGTGGCTCGGCCGGCTGGCTGACGGATTGCATGGCTTCTTCCAGGGTGGGCGAGCCCAATCCAGTGACGACCAGGATTACCTGGACTCGGTCGACCATTTGCGGGTCGGTGATAATCCCCAGGACAGTTTCGGTAGCGGGACCGGTGCGAGCATGCAGGTGGGTGAGAGCAAATTCAACTTCTGCCAGGGTCAGGTCATTACCACCGGTAAAGTTGACAATCACGCCGGCTGCATTTTCGAGCGGGATATCTCCCAACAGCGGATGGTGCAGGGCTTGTTCGATAGCCTTAAGGGTCTTATCCTCACCTTTGCCCTGGCCGATGGCCATCAGAGCGCCGCCACCGAGCTGGATCAGACGGCGGACGTGTGCAAAATCAACATTAATAAAGCCCGCTTCGGTAATCAATTCGGTGATGCCCTGCACCGACTGGCGCAAGACATCGTCAGCCAGGCGGAATGCGATCTCCATGGGGAGATCACGCGGGGCGATGTACAGCAGGTGATCGTTGGGGATGGTAATCAGAGTGTGGGTTTCTCGGCGCAGCTGCTTCAGACCTTCGATGGCGTTTTTCTGGCGGCGACCCATCTCAAAAGTGAATGGAGTGGTAACGATGGCAATGGTGACCGCTCCCAGAGAGCGGGCAATGCGGGCTGCTACGGCGATCGAGCCGCTGCCAGTGCCCCCGCCCATACCAGCGGTCAGAAAGACCATGTCGGCACCTTCCAGGGCGGCGGCGATTTCTCGGGCGCTTTCTTCGGCGGCTTCCCGACCGATTGCCGGGTTGCCGCCGGCTCCCAGGCCGCGGGTAGTTTTAGGCCCCAGCTGGATCTTGGTCGGCGCCAGGTTACTCGTCAAGGACTGATGATCGGTGTTGGCAGCAATGAAATCGACGCCGCGCAGTCCCAGCTCGATCATGCGGTCGATGGCATTGCAACCCCCGCCGCCCATGCCGATGACTTTCAGCACCTGGCATTGAACCGTGATCGGATTGGGGTAGGACGACGCATAGATAGGAATTTCTTGGGTCATGGCTCACTCCTTGAGTGTGATGGGCGTAAAGACTGTGTTGCAAAATCCATGCCAGGATGGAAGCGCAGTTAAACCGCGACCAGGCTGCCACCGGTTTCAAGGATTTCGAGGCTGCAGCCGGCATCCCGCAGGCGCTGAAAATCCGCATCGCTGAAGGCATTGCTGCCACCAGCAATCGTCACACGATCCGCCAGGCAGGCTTCTTCTATGGAAAATCCAACCGTGGGGTGGTATTTTTCGATGACCGGACGGATGCTCTCCATATCCCACTCGGAGATGCCCCAGGCATACAGCGGTACCAGCAGGTAATGGGTGATGGGTCGCGGTTGCGCGGTGGCTTTCAGCGCAGCTGCAGTTGCCGCAGGAGCCGCCTGGCTGTCGGTGGCCGGCGCGCCTTTTACCTGCTCGGCTTGCTCCGTGGCAGCCATCCGGCCCTTTTGCCAGCGGCGCAAGGCCGTGGCTGCCGGCAGGCGCCCGCCATCTGGCTGAATCCAGGCCTGGTTAGCGTACGGGCTTCCCGGTGCGGCAGCCAGCAGCCAGAAGTTGCAAGCCAGCACTTCTTCCGGGATCGACAGATCTGTGTCGCCGGCTGGGGCAGCCAGTGCCTGGGCAATTGCCAGGCTCGATTCGGCGTGCTGCTGCACATCTACAAGCGGAGCATGCGCCTGAGGGGCGATCCCGGCTTGCAGCAAGATGATGGGGCGAGCGACGCCCAGCTCTGAGGCGCTAATCTGCATGTACCAATCAAATATATGGAAGCCGCGCTGGTCCTGAGAGTCGGGAGGCGTGCTGTACGGATAGGAGAGCGGCCAGCGCTGTGGGCAGCCGGCGCCCCAATCGAGCGGCCGGTCATGCGTCCAGGCCAGCGCCCCCAGGGTGAGCGAATCCAGCAGCGTGCTGCATCCCCTGCGCTGCAGGCTGCGCAGCGCTGCCTGCAAGAAAGTGGTATCCCAATAGTCACCGCCGGGTTCCAGGGGCGGGAAGACGGGCATCAGTCCGGATTGCAGGAAGCGCTCGGCCAGAGGGATATACATATCCAGGAACTGCTCCACAACTTCAGACTGCGTCCACGCGGAAGCCGCCCAGGCCTGGCGGACGTTTGGGCGGTCGAATAGCACGGCAAAGCGCACCCCCCAGCGGGCGTATGTCTCGGCCAATAAATCCAGTGAGGGAAGCCGGCTGGGCGATGGCAGGGGTAGCTTCAGGTGCAAGATCGGCTCAATCCCGCCGTTGATCAGCCCGGTGATGAACTGTTCTGGGATGGCGCGTTCGGGGTGGGCATACAGCACCAGCTTTCCGGCTCCCAGCGCCTGCAGCTCAGGAAGCCAGGTTTGCAAATCGTGCTCCCGATAATGCTGTGTGTCCGGATAGTAATGGAAGCCGATGCGGTTGGGGTTGGATGTCTGGTCTGCCATAGGTTCTCACATTCCCAAAAATCATGTCTAGAAAGTTGCTTGAGTCGGACAGGGCTTGAGGAATTAATTGCAAGAACTATGCCACTGTTCCAGTATAATTAGGGTATCCAGACTATGCAGATTATTTGATGCTTAAGAGATATCTATTATGACCCAGTGGGGAGTCCTGCGCACCCGATCCTTCTTCTGTTCGACGATGATTCTCCTGGCGGTTATCCTGCTTACGGCTGCCTGTTCAGCCCCTGGAGCAGATTCGGAAGAGAAGGCGGAGCAGCAGTTTGAGTTGGATCCTACTTTCCGGGAAATCTATCTAAACCTGGGAGGCGAAGCAGTGCTGGGAAGGCCTATCTCGCCGCTCATGGTTCAGGATGATGTCAAGCTCCAGTTTGTCGAGAACGCGCTGCTGCGCTACAACAGCACCGGTCCCGATACTCAGCGCTACCAGCTGGAGCCGATCGGCGTGCGCATGGGTCTGCAGGACCCACCGGTCGCTCCGCCGAACACCCCTGGATTGAAATACATCAACCAATTTGTCATCTTTCCCGATTTTGTTGGGTTTTACGAAAGCCATTTCGGGGATGTGTTCTTTGGCAAGCCGATCAGCACGGTGCACTACAACCCGCTGCGCAAGCGCTACGAGCAGTATTTTGAGAATGTAGCCCTGTACCGGAAGGTAGGCGACCCGGCAGGCAAAGTCGGGCTGCTGGCTTACGGAACGGCAGTGTGCGGAGAGAACTGCATCCACCCGAAAGGTGGCGACAGCACTCTGGATGTGGCCTACGGGTTGGAGACGCCTTTTCATGAAACCCTTGACCGGTTAACAACGGTGGTGACCGGGTTTCCCTTGACTGGCGCTTACACCAGCTCGGATGGCATGATCGAGCAGGTGTTTGAGAATGTCGTCCTGGTGACCGACCCTGCCGACCTTGGAAAAGTGGCACTGCGCACGCTCTCGCAGGTGCTCAATGTACAGGAAGGCAACCTGGAGGATCCCAACGGCGATCCGGCTTACCACTTCGTGCCGGTGGATGGAGAGAAGGGTTACAACATCCGCATGGATTTCTGGGAATTCTTGCAGGCGCATGGCGGCCTGGAGCTTTCTGGAGCGCCAGTGACCGGCATGATTCCCCGAGCCAACCAGCGGCTGCGGCAGTGCTTTGAGAAATTGTGTCTGGTGTACGACGAGAACTTGCCGGAGGGCTATCGCCTGGGTGTAGAGCCGATCGGATACACCTACTGGGAGCTTTTCAGCCGGAACGGTATAGCTAACTCGGAGTCGGGGAGTGGGGGTATCCCTCGCAACCTGATCCTCAATACCTGGGAAAAGCATGAATCCTTACGTCCGGGCGAGATTCAAGAAATATTCACCAGCGTGATCGATGGGGATACGCCCCTGGTGGGGGTGCAGCCGGTGCTGGATTTAACTCTGCCTAATGGGCAGCTACTAAGCTACATTTTTCCCCGCACAGACGCTAATGGGCAATCCAGCCTGCCTTTACCGCAGCTGGATGGCCGGAGCTATACCCTGGTTCCTTATCAAGTCTGTTTGAGTGGGGAAAACCCGAAACCGAAGTGCAAGGCCGACACTTTCATCATCGTAGACAACCAATAACGCAACTTTGCATTTTACTCCGGCGGGGGCACCGTAAGTTCTGCCGGCAAGTCGCCAACATCCAGTGATTCTTCGTCGCAAAACAACATCGCGCGCTCAATGATATTCCTCAACTCGCGAATGTTGCCCGGCCAGGAGTGGTTTTGCAGCGCCTGCATCGCCCGGGGAGTGACATCCTGGATGTTCATCCCCATGTTGAGATTATTCTTGCGAATGAGCATACCCACCAGCTCGGGAATATCCTGCTTGCGTTCGCGCAGCGGCGGCAGGTGCAGGTCGACAACTTTCAGGCGGTAATACAGGTCTTCACGGAATGCACCCGCCTCGATCATGCGCGGCAGGTCACGGTTGGAGGCAGCCAGGACTTCCACATCAACCCGGATCAGGTTGGTGCCGCCCACCCGGCGGAAAGCGTGCTCTTCCAGCACGCGCAGCAGCTTGGCCTGCATGTCCAGCGGCATGGAGGCGATCTCGTCCAGGAAGAGAATACCGCCATCGGCGGTCTCCACCAGTCCATGCTTGCGCTTATCTGCGCCGGTGAAAGCGCCTGCCTCGTAGCCGAACAGCTCGGACTCGAGCATGGTGCTCTGGATGGCAGCGCAGTTGATCGCAATAAAGGGCTTATCCCGGCGGGGTCCCATCTGGTGGATGGCGATAGCCAGGATTTCTTTGCCGGTGCCTGTTTCTCCGGTGATCAACACCGAGACAGCCGCCTCGGCGGCACGACGGGCATGGTTGAGGACTGTTTTCATCTTTGGTGTGCTGCCGACGATGAAATCCTGCCCTTCATGGCGCTGCGAGCGCAAGTGAGCCAGCTCCCGGCGCAGGGCAACGATCTCCTCGGCGCGAGTGATTGATTTTTCAAGCTGCGCCAGGCGGATCGGTTTCTGCAGGAAATCGTGGGCACCGTTTTTCATGGCGTCGACCGCCATCTCGATATCCCCGTAAGCAGTGATCAGGATCACCGGCGGGCGGATGGGCAGGTGAGCAATCTCGAGCAGCAAATCCGGACCGTGTCCGTCCGGCAGGGCAACATCCAGCAAAATAATATCCGCATCGCCGCGCTGCAGGTGGAGTCGGGCTTCTCCCAATGTAGCAACACCAAATACCTCGTAGCCGCGCGAGGTCAGGAATGTGCCAATGTTCAGGCGGGCATTTTCTTCATCATCAACAATCAGAACCGTAGCACTCATGAAATCTGCCTTAAGTAGTCTCTGCCAGGGGCAGACGGATTGAGAACACCGTTCCACCGGGGAAGCTTTCCAGGTGGATGCTGCCCTTGTGAGCGGAAATGATCCGTCGGGTGATCGCCAGTCCCAGGCCGGTGCCGCTGCTGCTGGTGGTGAAGAAAGGCTGGAAGATGCGTTCCTGCAGCTCCTTAGGGATGCCGGGGCCGGTATCGGCGATGCTGATCTCGACAGAGGGCGGCTCGTTGGCTGCTGCGGCGGTTTTCGTCTGTTTCACCCGGCGAATTTTCAAGGTGAGTTGACCGCCGCTATCTCCCATCGCCTGGACGGCGTTGGTAATCAGGTTATTCAAGGCCTGCTCCAGCGAGCGATAATCGGCCAGAACAGGGGGGAGGCTGCCTTCGACCTGGAGCTGGTGGCGTACGCCGGCTTTAACCAGGCGTGGAGATAAGCGCTCCAATAGTTTTTGAACCAGGATAGGCAGCTGGACCGGCTGAAGGTTGTAATCTGCCGGACGAGCGAATAAAAGCACAGATTTCATCAGTTCGGCCAGTCGGTCGCAATCCTGCTGCAGGCGTTGGATCAATTCCTGCTGCGGGTCATCGGCCGGCAGATTAAGGGCCATCAGCTCCAGGCCGGTGCTGATATTGTTGATTGGGTTGCGCACTTCGTGAGCGAAAATCGCAGTGAACTCGCCCAGCAAGGCGCGCTGTTCTAACTGGCGAGCTTGTTCGCGAATCTGCTCTGATTCACTCAGATCCTGGACGATGACCAGCAGCATATTCAGGGTTTTGTTGACCGACAACGGGTGGATCGCGACGTTGGCGACAAAGGATTCGCCATAGCGGCGGTACAGACGCAGGTCATCCAGCCGTGTGGCTGACAACGAACGGGCCGATGCCTGCACGCCGGGCAGGATTTTTTCACTACCGATGAGCAAGTTTTCTACCGGGCTATCAACCGCCTCTGACTGGTGGTAGCCAAGAATTTGCTCGGCGGCGAAGTTAATGGTCAGAACCCGGCCTTCAGGGTTCAGCACCAGCAGTGCATCCCGCACCGCCCCATCGACCGCTTGTTGGTAAAGCTGCAGGCGATGTTGTTCGGCTTCAGCACGCGCCACGCCGCTTTGCAGGCTGTCTGTGTGGATCAAGGTGTTGACCAGACTGGCGACCAGCTGGATAACTCCTAAGAGGGTATCGGGGATGTTCGTGAGGCGTATGGCTGCCGCTACCAGGCCGGTGGCTGCACCAGGCTCGCCCAGCGGCGCCGATGCCAATAAAGGGAAGCCGTTTTTTCGAGCCGAACGGTGTAATGCTGTGTACGAGCGGCGGCTTTCATTCCAGACAACTGCCTTTGCCAGGTGTACCAGGTCCTGAGCGGGGAGCCATCCGGGAAAAGAAGCATCTTCACCGGCGGTAGCCACCAGAAGCAATTCAGGTGTTGCAGGATCCGCAAGATAAATGGCAAACTGGTTACTGCCGGTCAGCGCCAGGCCGGCGTTGGCTGCCTGGTTGAGGGCAGCCGGTAAGTCTGCCTGGGTGGTGGCCGAGACCAGGGATTGCAAGGCATCAAGAGCAAACGCTCCACCAGAGGCGAGTAAATCTTGTTGGTCCGGAGATGAAGGCAGCATCTCCAGGGTGAAGAGCGCCTGGTTGTATCTATCCGGCAGCATTTGCCCGGTAACCAGCACCGCCTGGATTGCCTGGTCGGGCAGGGAGAGATGCAGCTCGCGGGAAACCGGTTTGGCAGATAAGGTGGCAGGGAACTCGGTCCAATCCGTAAACAGCAAACGCAGGTCGGAGCCGAGCAGCTCAACAAGCGAATACCCGGTGGCTTTTGTTATCGCCGGGTTGCCGCCGGTAATGCACAGATCATCCAGATTCACAACAATGCAAGGGAGGGGCAAGAGGTTAAGCAGTTTATCCAACTCATACAGCGTTGGTACCGTTTTACGGCGCAAGTTGAGGATCTTAATGGGACTGCGTTCTTTCATTGACTCTGCAGACTCCGCTCGGCGGGTTTGGGAGCAGGCTGGCGCATCCGGGCAGGCAAAATGCCTTCGATAGAGCGGTATTTAGCAACTGTGCGGCGGGCGACGCAAAAGCCCTGCTCGTTGAGCAAGTCGACCAGCTGGTTATCACTTAGCGGCTCGCTCTCCTGCTCGACGATCTGCCGTAGGATGGTGCGGACATTCAGGCTGCGGTCGAACAGCTTGGATAGTGGCAGGATGCGCCCGTTTGGCATCTGTACCGCTTTGTCGGAGACAGCACGTGAAACAGTCGACTCATGTACACTCAACTCCAAGGCCAGGCGGGCGCGAGTGATGGGCATCAGGTGTTGGTCGCCGTGAAGGATGAACGCACGTTGCAGGACGACCAGGCGGCGTACCAGGCGCACCAGGGTCACATTGCGTTGTTGGATGCACTTCACCAGCAGAACCGCCCGGTCGAGATGTGCCTGCCAGGATTCGATTTTCTCTGCTGGGGCTTGCTCGATGGCTTCGCGAAACATCGGGTTGACGCGCAGGGCGCCGGCGTAGGGTGAGGCAACTTCGACTACCAAAGGTGAATCTGGCTGGCTGTTGAGCCGGGAGATGATGATATCCGGATCGCGGTAAACAGGGTTTGATTCGGGGTGTTGGGAGGCCTCACCCCAATGGGCACGCGCCGGATAGGGGTTCAGGTTGTCGCTAATGAATTGGGCGATTTGCTGGGCCTGTGCGGCAGGGATTTTCATCAGGCGGCCCAGCTCCTGGTACGAGCGGCGACTGAGCAGGTCCATGCCTACCCGCACCATGCGCTCGGCTAACGGTGGGACGGGGTGGTTTTCCGCCAGCACTTCGAGCTGCACCAGCAAGGCTTGTTGCGGCGAAGTTGAGCCGACGCCGACTGGGTCGGCACGCTGGATGAGGCTCAGGACGCGGTTGACCCGCTCCAGGGTGACATGATGGTAGCGAGCGATCTCAGCCAGGGGCAGGCGCAGCAGACCGTCCTCGTCCAGGCTGGTCAGGATATGGGCAGCAATCGATCGGTCGGCTTCGGCCAGCTCGGGGGCAATCTGGCGCAGGATGTAAGAAGGCAGATCCTCCTTGGCTTGTGCCCAATCATCGTCACCGGATTGTTCCGCATCAAAGAAGGGGATCGGCTGGCTGAAATCTACACGCGGCGAGACGAAGATAATCGGGTCCTCAGCAGACGCAGTTTGCATCTGCGAGCAGGCCGGGCAGTGTCCGGCGGAGGCCAGCAAACGGCGGCACATCGGGCATCGCGGTAAATCGCCCAGCTCCAGGGCGGGGTTTTCAGCCAGCTCGCCCTCAATTTTTTGACGCAGCTCTTCGGCGGTAAGCTCAAGCAAAGACATAGTCTGCGCCAGGTGGGCAGTGGTCAGCGGGCGAATCGAGGTGGAATGGATCTGTACTAGCATAGGCACCATCCGGAGCTTGGGGTTAATTATACCTTGTTGCAATATTTATGCCACATTTTTGCATGGCATACCATGCAATCAATGCTTTATGTCACCTTCTAAATGTGATGAAGGTCAAAAGACTGAGGATTTTTAATATGTTAAAATCTAAATATCATTCCATTTTTGCATCTGGGAGGCGCGATTTGTATCGTTCAACCATGATTTACCTCTCGAAAGCAGATTGGGCGCGCAACCTGGTGATGAACTGGGGCTTTGCCTGGCGAGCGGCATCCAGGTTTGTCTCCGGCGAGACACTGGAAGACGGCATCCGGGCGGTGCGCCAGCTCAACCAGAAAGGTATTTACGCCACCCTAGATCACCTTGGCGAGCATACATCGACTCCCGAAGAAGCCAGGCGGGCTACGCAGGATATCATCGACCTGGCCGAAGCGATTCACAAGGCGGGCGTCCAGTGCAATATCTCGATCAAGCTGACCCAGATCGGTATGCAGGTGGACAAACCCTTGTGTGCGGATAACCTGCAATGCATCATTTCTTATGCCAGGCAGTATGGGATTTTTGTGCGTATCGATATGGAGGATGTGCCCTGGGTGGATAAGACCATCGGGCTGTACCGGCAAATGCGCGATGAGTATGGGTTGGACAACACCGGACTGGTGATTCAATCTTACCTGTACCGCAGCGAAGCCGACGTTAATCAGATTGCGTTGGATGGCACGAAGGTGCGGCTGTGCAAGGGGGCTTACAAAGAGCCGCCGGAAGTGGCTTATCCGAAAAAGAGCGATGTGGATGCCAACTTCGACAAGCTTGCCGAGATGCTGATCGACGCTGCCCTGGCGCACGGATCGGTGCCGGCCAGTGAAGATGGGCACACCCCGCCTATACCTGCCATCGCTTCACACGATCCCAACCGGCTGATAGCAGCCAAAAAGTATGCCGAGTCTGTAGGGCTGCCCAAGCGCTGCCTGGAATTCCAGATGCTTTACGGCATCCGCCGCGATTTGCAAGAGCAGACCGTGGCAGAAGGCTACCCGGTGCGTGTGTATGTACCTTATGGCTCTCAGTGGTACCCGTATTACGTGCGGCGCCTGGCGGAACGACCGTCTAACGTTTGGTTCTTCGTCTCCAATTTTTTTCGCAAGTAGGCAGGTGGCTGAATGAACACACCAACCCAACGGGGAAGGCAAGTTCCCATATTTCTGATATTAATCGGTATGCTGCTGCTGTTGGGGGCGGCAGCCTGGTTCTTCTTCCAGGGGGGGCAGGAGCAGGCGGTGCCAACCGCCTCGCAGGCGGATATTCCTTACCCGGAAGTGCCGCGGGTTTCGCTGGAGGATGCAAAAGCAGCCTTCGATAGTCAGACAGCGGTATTCGTGGATGTGCGCGGCGAACAGTACTATCAGCAGGCGCATATTGCCGGAGCTCTCTCCATGCCAGAAGACCAGATGCCGGCGCGCTTCAGCGAGCTTAACCCGCAGGATTGGATCATCACCTATTGCACCTGACCGGCTGAAGAGAGCAGCGCCCGTGCGGCGCGCTACCTGCTGGATCAGGGTTATGGCAATGTTACGCCACTTAAGGGAGGTTTCGAAGCCTGGCAGCAGGCGAACTATCCGCTCGAGTGATGGTAAACTTAGCGGATTGAGCAGGATACCATCCTGAAGACAAAACGAAGTGGATGAATGAGCGACTCACCAGACCGCCTGGCGGCACGCATGCAATCCGAAGGTGAAAAAACCGCGGCCTTCTTCCAGGAGCTGACTCCTGACCAGTGGCGGCTGATCGTATATGAAGGCGGGACAAGCTGGTCGGTGCGCCAGATTCTGGCTCATTTTGTCGCTACCGAACAGGGTTTTCGCGATCTTATGGGAAACATCCTGGAGGGCGGTAAGGGATCCCCAGACGATTTTGTTATAGACCGCTATAACGCGCAACATGTTGCCGAGCTGGAATCAACCGATCAACACGCGTTGATTGGGCAATTCCTGGACAGGCGACAGAGGAATATCGCCTTAGTGCTGAATATGCAACCAACCGATCTGGAGCGCCAGGGTCGGCATCCCTTTCTCGGCGTGGTTCCGCTGGAAGAGATCGTAAAGCTGCTCTACCGCCACAACCAAATCCATCTGCGAGACGTGCGCCGGCTGATGAACCCGACTCAACCCTGAGCCAAAGAGCCAAATCGCCAAATGGATCGCTTGCTGTTATTCTTTCGCCTGATTCGCCCGCTGTTCTTGCTGGGAGGTCTGCTGGTCTACGCCCTGGGCGTCGGCATCGCCGATTACCTGGGTCAAGAGATCGACTGGGGCATTTACTTACTGGGGCAAGCCTGGGTGACTACCCTGCAGCTGTGTACGCATTTTCTGAATGAGTATTTCAATGCCCCCGACGATGAGCAAAACCGCAACCGCACGCTTTTCTCGGGCGGCTCGGGCGCGGTGGGGGAAGGCAGGCTGCCGCGACGTTCAGTGCTGTTGTTTGCCCTGACCTGCCTGACGATCCTGGCTTCTTTGACCGTGCTGTGCATTGCTCAGTTCGGCTCGCAGCCGGTGGCTTACCTGATCATGACACTGGGCTTTCTAGGGGCGTTTTTCTACTCTGTCCCACCGCTGCGGTTGGAGTCTAGTGGTTATGGAGAGCTGACCACCAGCATCCTGGTAGCGATCCTCGTGCCGGCTTTCGCCTTTGTGCTGCAGCGCGGCGAGCTGCATCGCTTGCTGCCGATGACAACCTTCCCGTTGGCCTTCTATCACCTGGCGATGATGATCGCCATCGAGTTCCCAGATTACGCAGCGGATCTGAAAACCGGTAAGCAAACCCTGCTGGTGCGCATGGGCTGGAAGAACGGCTTTTTGGTGCATAACATCTCCATTCTGGCGGCTTACCTGTTAGTCGCTTTGTCCTTCAGCTTTGGCTTGCCGCGCAGTGTGGCCTTCGCTGCACTGCTGACTCTGCCATTTGGCTTGCTGCAGGTCTGGCAGATGTGGCGGATTGCAGGTGGAAAGAAACCCTCCTGGCAGGGGCTGACGCTGAACGCAGTAATAGGTTTTGGGGCGTTAGCGTATATGATGGCCTTCGCCTTTTGGACCGGCTGATGCCGGCAGGTTAAGGACTGAATCGATGCCGGAATTCCTGGAGCTATTAGCGCCGGACGAAGCCCTCAGACTGTGGTTGGGGCGACTAGCGCAGTCCATCATCACCGAAACGATTCCTACTGAAAACGCTTTAGGCCGGGTGACTGCAATTCCGATAACAGCAGGGGAGCCGCTGCCGGCTTTTACGCGCAGTACAGTAGATGGGTATGCCGTGCGAGCGGCCGATACCTATGGCGCCAGCGACAGTTTGCCGGCCTATTTCAACCTGGCTGGGGAAATCCTTATGGGCAGTGCGCCTACCCTGGTGCTGCACCCCGGAGAGTGTGCCCTGGTACATACCGGGGGCATGCTGCCGCAAGGTGCGGATGCCGTAGTGATGCTGGAGCATACTCAGCCGGCGCGCCTGCAAGAGGTGGAAGTGCTGCGGGCAGTGGCTGCGGATGAGAATGTGCTCAAAATTGGCGAAGATGTAGCCGCAGGCGAAGAGGTGATTCCAGCCGGGTTCTGCCTGCGCCCGGCGGAAATCGGCGGGTTGATGGCGCTGGGCATCACGCAGTTGACGGTTATTGCCCGGCCGCGCATCGGTATTCTGTCTTCTGGAGACGAAGTAGTGCCTCCCGACCAAGAGCCGGCGCCTGGGCAGGTGCGTGATGTAAACGCCTACTCCATCGGAGCGCTGGTGGAAACCGCCGGCGGGGTAGCTGTGAAGTACGGCATCCTGCCGGATGAAGCGACTGCACTACAAAAAACGGCCGCACACGCGCTGGCGGAATGTGACCTGGTTGTGATCACAGCCGGGTCATCAGCCAGCGCTCGCGACCTGACCTCCCAGGTGATCAATACCCTGGGCGAGCCGGGAGTGCTGGTACATGGGGTGAATGTGCGCCCGGGCAAGCCGACCATCCTGGCTGTCTGCCAGGGTAAAGGTGTGGTTGGATTGCCGGGGAACCCGGTCAGTGCGTTGGTGATTGCCATGCTGTTCGTCCAGCCGGCCATCGAAAAATTGCTGGGTATCCAGCATGTGCGACGGGCAGCCATCCCGGCACGCCTGGCTACCAACCTGCCATCGCAGGCCGGGCGTGAGGATTGGGTGGCCGTGCGCCTGGTAAGCGAACCGGGTGGAAGCAAAGCCGAGCCGGTATTTGGTAAAAGCAACCTGATTTTTACATTGGCGCGAGCCGACGGCCTGGTGCGCGTCCCGCCGGAAGCTACCGGGCTGAGTGCTGGAGAACCGGTAGAGGTAATTTTGCTGTGACGCAGCCAGAAGACTATCCCCTGAGCATTTTACCTGGGATGTATGGCGTGGCACGTCTTTCACCGGAAGCCGAGCTGCCCCCCTGGGCGCGTGAGGGCGAATTATGGGCCGCCGTTCGCACCAGAGGCGAGTTAAGCATTGTTTGCCAAGAGCGCTTTATTCCGCCAGAAGTGCGCGCCGAGCGAGGCTGGGTGGCCCTACAGGTTGAAGGACCACTGGACTTTTCTTTGGTAGGGGTGATGGCCTCTTTATCTGCGGTGCTGTCTGAAGCCGGGGTGAGTATTTTCACCCTATCCACTTACGATACGGATTACATTTTATTCAAGGAGTCTGCCAAAGAGCGGGCGCTGGCCGCCCTGCAGGGAGTGGGCTACCTGGTGCTTGCACCACTTGAGCCGGGAGGTTAGCTTGTCGGTATACCTGCATGATATTCCACTGGCAGAAGCCCTGCAGCGGTTGGGGGAAGCCCTGGAAGCTGCCGGCCTGGGCGGAATCCTGGGTACAGAGGAGATTCAATTGGATGTGGCAGCCACTGGCCGGGTGCTGGCTGAGGCGGTGTTTGCGCGGCTGTCTTCGCCGCATTACCCGGCATCGGCGATGGACGGATACGCCGTGCGGTCCGAGGATACAGCCGGGGCGCTGCCTTCAACGCCGGTCGAGCTGAAGGTGGCTACCGACCAGCTACGAGAAAATGCGCATAGCCATGTTTACGAAGAAAATCAGGCATATACCTGTTACCTCGATACCGGCGATCCGCTGCCAGACTGGGCGGACGCAGTAATCCCGATCGAGCAGGTAGAGTCCCTGGTGACGGCTGGGGATGGATTTAGCCCGGCGCCTGACCCGCGCCAGCCGCATATCATCCGCCTGCGGGCGGCCGTCACACCCTGGAGCCACATTCGTCCGGTGGGCGAGGATTTTGTGGCGACGCAGTTTGTGCTGCCGGCAGGCCAGGTGCTGCGCCCGGTGGATCTGGGAGCTCTGGCAGCCAGCGGCCATGATCGGGTGTTGGTGGCGCGCAAGCCGCGTGTGGCGATTTTGCCCACCGGCAGCGAGCTGGTGCCGCTGGG
>JBFYSP010000037.1:0-15842 GCA_041301395.1 Anaerolineae bacterium | reverse complement strand
CCGTATGCTCTCCAAGAACGCCCCCACTGCGATCCTGCCGGAAGAATTCCACCTGGCTAACCGCCTGGCAATTGCCCCAGATGGGCGCTCTGTCAGCCTGCGCCAGGTGGCCTACAATGCCCTGCACCACGAAGACCAGGAGCAGATCATGGAGGTCGCATCCTACAAATCCCCGGTTTCCCCGCCGCCTTTTGCCGCCCAGTTCGCCGAGGTCAGCGTCGATACCGCCACCGGACAAGTCACCGTCGACCGCCTGGTGATGGCCGTCGACTCAGGCGTGATCGTCAACCCGATCACCGCCTCCGGCCAGATCGAAGGCGGTATGACCCAGGCGCTGGGCTACGCCGTATGCGAGGAAATGACCTACGACCAAGCCGGCCGCGCCCTGCAGCGCGACCTGCGCGACTATCACATCTTCCAGGCCCATGAAATGCCCTCCCTGGAAACAATCTTTGTCGAGACCTTTGAGCCTTCCCATCCCTTCGGCGTCAAAGCCGCCGCCGAGATCCCCATGGATGGTGTGGCACCGGCGGTGGGCAACGCCGTCCTGGATGCCTGCGGCGCCGAGATCGATGACAATCCGATCACGCCTGAAAAAGTCTGGCTCGCCTTAAAGGGGTAAAATAATTCCATGACCCGCACGTACATCATCGGCCACGTCAACCCGGATACCGACTCGATCGCCTCTGCCATGGGCTATGCCTGGCTGCTGCGCGAGCGGGATGGTGACGATTTCGTCGCCGCCAGAGCCGGCCCCACCAACCAACAGACCACCTGGGTGCTACGTCATCTTGGCCTGGAAGCACCCTTGCTGCTCAACGACGCCTCCCCGCGCTTCGAGTCGGTCACCCGTCGCCTGGATACCACCCACCCCGACCGGCCGCTGCGCGAGGCCTGGGCGATCGCCAACCGCACCTGGGGCGTGGCGCCGGTGGTTAACGATGATGGCAGCCCCTTCGGCCTGGTGACCGGCGCCAGCCTCTTTGCCTTCCTCGGCCAGCTGGTGGGCACCCACCCCCGCCGCCAGGAGATCAGCCTGGCTGAGATCCTGGATGGCCCCTGCCTGGAGGCCTGCAACCAGGATGTCATGCGCTTCCCAGCCAGCTCACGCATCCGCGATTCGATCAACCGCATTCTGCGCCAGGAAGGCGACGATTTCCTGGTGATTGACGATTACGGGCAGTATTATGGCGTCTGCCGCCAGCGAGATGTGCTCAACCCACCCCGCATGCGCCTGATCCTGGTCGACCACAATGAGGCCCGTCAGGCGCTTGGCGCCCTGGATGAAGCCGAGCTGATCGAGATCCTCGACCACCACCGCCTGGGCAACCCTTCCACGCGCACCCCGATCAAGTTCTCGGTGGATATCGTCGGCAGCACCAGCACCCTGGTCGCCGAGCGTATCGAGGATGCCGGGCTGAGCGCCCCACCGGCACTGGGAGGCCTGCTGCTGGCCGGCTTGCTCTCCGACACCCTGATGCTAACCTCGCCCACCACCACCGAGCGCGATAAACGCGCTGCCGAGCGCCTGGGCCGCTGGGCTTTCGTCAAATCCGGCCCCCTGCCCGGTCAGACCATCCAGTCCTTCGGCTCGCTGGTGCTTAACGCCGGCGCCGGCCTGGAGACGCGCGACCCAGCCGAGATTGTCTCCAGCGATCTAAAAACATATGAGAGCGGCGGATTGCGCTTTGCCATCGCCCAGGCTGAAGTCAACAACCTGGTGCAGCTGGAAGAACATCACGAGCGGCTGACCCAGGCTTTGAAAGCGCTGCGCGAGCAGAAAGGCCTGGATTTCGCTATGCTGATGGTCACCGACGTGGTGCGCGGCTCCAGCCGCCTGCTGCTGGTGAACGAGCCGCACCTGCTGGCCGACCTGCCCTACCCGACCCAGCCGGACGGCACCCGCCTGGCGGAGGGCGTCGTTTCGCGTAAGAAGCAGCTTCTGCCGGTGGTCTTGGGCCTCCTGGAAGGGTAAACGTGTCTATATACCAGTCCCTTGCAGAGCTGGAGCAGCGCAACCAGGCCGGGGCGCTGTGTACCATCATCCGCAGCCACGGCTCTACACCGCGCCACACCGGCAGTAAGATGCTGGTGTACGCCGACGGCACTTTCACCGGCACGGTAGGCGGCGGCGAGCTGGAGAACCGCGTCCTGGCTGAGGCTCGCCAGGCGATTCTGGATGGGCGCCCGCGCAATTTACAGTACAACATGACCGATCCGGCCAAAGGCGACCCCGGCGTGTGCGGCGGTCAGGTGGAGGTGTACGTGGAGCCGGTAATCCCCAAACCCGTCCTGCTGGTAATTGGCGCCGGGCATGTCGGCAAAGCCGTCGTGCACCTGGCCCGCTGGCTCGGTTTTTACGTCGTGGTCAACGACGACCGCCCCGAGTTCTGCAATCCCCAGGCTGTCCCCAGCGCCGACCAGTACCTGCCCGGCGCCATAGCCGACCTGCCCGGCCGGCTGGAGATCACCCCGTGGACGTATATCGTGCTCACCACCCGTGGCGTCAACGTGGATATCCCCGGCCTGCCCGTCCTGCTGAATACCCCGGCGGCTTACCTCGGCGTGATCGGCTCTCAGCGCCGCTGGGCCACCACCCGAAAGGCCTTGCTCGAGCAGGGCGTCTCCCCCGGACTGATCGACAAGGCGCGCTCGCCGCTCGGCCTGGAGCTGAACGCCGAGACCCCCGAGGAGATCGCCGTCAGCATCCTGGCCGAGATCATCATGCTGCGCAATGGCGGCAGCGGTAAAGTAATGAGTGAATGAGGTTTATTTATGTGGCGTGAAACCATCAACGCAACCAGCATTGACGAAGTTTTGCCCCTCCTGGCGGAGCGCGGTCCGCGTGCCCGGCTGGTCGCCGGAGCTACCGACCTGATCCTGGAAATCGAGCGCGGCGTGCGCACCGGCATCGAGACGATCATCGATATCAGCCGCATTCCCGGCCTGGAGCGCATCACCCTGGACGAAGACCTGGTGCTGCACCTCGGCCCGCTGGTCACCCACAACCAGTGCGCCGCCAGCCCGCTCATCCAGGAATACGCCTTCCCCCTGGCCCAGGCCTGCTGGGAGGTCGGCGCCCCGCAGATCCGCAACCGCGCCACGGTAGCCGGCAACCTGATCACCGCCTCGCCCGCCAACGACACCATCACGCCTCTTATGGCGCTGAACGCCTGGGTCACCCTGCGCTCCCTGCAGGGCGAGCGCCAGGTGCCCCTGGGCCTGTTTTACGAAGGCGTGCGCCGCACCTTGCTGCGCCCGGACGAGATGCTGGTCGACATCGCCTTCCCCGCCCTGCAGCGGAACCAGCGCGGCGCCTTCATCAAGCTCGGCTTGCGTCGCGCCCAGGCTATCTCGGTGGTCAACGCTGCTGCCGTACTCACTTTCGCCCCCGGCGAGATCGACGACCCCGCCGCCCATCCGCTGCTCTCCGCGACCATCACCCTGGGCGCCGTCGCCCCGACCATCATCCACGCCCCCACAGCCGAGGCTTTCCTGGCCGGAAAGCTGCTCGATGAGAGTATCATCGCCCAGGCAGCCGGGCTGGCCATGCAGGATTCCCGCCCGATCAGCGACGTGCGCGGTTCGGCCGAATACCGCCACGAAATGGTGCGCGTCAGTGTCGCCCACGCCCTGAGGGCCATTGCTGAAGGCAGCGAGCGCCGGAATTTCCCCCAGCAGCCGGTCCTGCTGGTCGAGCCGGATCGCACACCTACCACCTTGCCGCAACCCAGCCGCCACCAGGCGGGCGACCTGATCGTCACCCGCATCAATGGGAAAGTATATGAATTCAAGGGCGGCCAGGAAAAGACCCTGCTGCGCCTGCTGCGCGAAGAAGCCTTGCTAACCGGCACCAAGGAAGGCTGCGCCGAAGGCGAGTGCGGCGCCTGCACCGTCTTCCTGGACGGCATGGCGGTGATGAGCTGCATGGTGCCCGCCGCTCGCGCCCACGGCGCCGAGATCGTCACCATCGAAGGGCTGGCCCAGGACGATGTGCTGCACCCCGTTCAGCAGGCTTTCGTCGAGGCCGGCGCCGTGCAGTGCGGCTACTGCACACCCGGTTTCATCATGGCCGGCGCCATGCTGCTGGAAGAAAAGCCCCACCCCACCCAGGACGAGATCAGGCAGGCCTTCACCGGCAACCTGTGTCGCTGCACCGGCTATTACAAAATCATCGAAGCCGTCGAAATCGCCGCTAGGCGCGGAGAAATGATTTAACCGCTAAGACGCTAAGGGCGCTAAGTTATATGTTAAAGAAATCCTTAGCGTCTTAGCGGTAATAATGTATCAGGGTCTTCGTAAACCCTTGGGGTAATAATTCTTCACCACGCCTGCGGTACGCTTGCCCCAGCCGAGCGGAAAGCCCTCCACGCACACCAGCAGCCAGCCGTCCGCCCCCGGCGAGGCCAGCACCTCCCCCCGCAGGTAGGCCGCGCATTGCGCCGAATCCGCGGGCAGGTCCAGGTGGCGCCGCGCTTCCTGCGCCTGCAGGCCCATCGCCAGCGCCTGCGACGGCTCGAAGCGCCCCTTCTTGAGCGTCCCCAGCCACCAGCCCGGGTGGATCGCCCGCAGACCGCTCAATTCCAGCGCCTCGGGTGGCGACCAGTACAGGTACGAGCCCACCACCTGCAGCCTGCCTCCCGCAGGCAGCCCCACCGCCAGAGCCTCCTGCCAGAATTTCGCCACCTGATCCCTGATCGACTGATTACTGGTCGCCTTATCCCAGAGTACCTGATTCCTCGTTGCCCCCTCCCCCAATCCCTGATCGCCCAATTGCCTGATCCCTGTTCTCTCCATCACCGCCACGAAGTGCCCCTCCCCGGCGGCTTGCTGCGGCCACAGGCGCACCGCTCTATCCAGCTCGGGGTGGGCCTCCGGCGCCTCCAGCCACTCCGGGCGCCCCGGGGCAAAACCTGGCCGGCGCGGCACAGCCAGCATGCGGAACTCCCCTTTTTCCAGGAAGCGAGCGATCACCGCCTCGTTTTCCTGCGGATTGAAGGTACAGGTGGCATACACCAGCCGCCCGCTCGGGCGCACCAGCTTCCCCGCCTGCTCCAGGATGCTCGACTGGCGCAAGGCGCAGCCGGCTACGTACTCCGGCGACCAATCCCTGCGGGCTGAAGCGCTTTTGCGGAACATGCCCTCCCCCGAGCAAGGCGCATCCAGCAGCACGCGGTCGAAAACCGCCCCAAAATGCGCCGCCAGCCGTTTCAGCGTCTCGTTCAGCACCGTCACGTTGCGACTCCCCCAGCGCTCCAGGTTCTCGGCCAGCTCCCAGGCCCGGCGGGAGTGGATCTCGTTAGCCACCAGCCAGCCGCGGCCCTGAATCCGGCCGGCCAGGTGGGTGGCCTTGCCGCCCGGCGCTGCTGCTAAATCCAGCACGCGCTCTCCCGGCTGCGGGTCGAGCAGGCTGCCCACCACCATCGCCGACGGCTCCTGCAGGTAGTACAGCCCCGCGGCGTGATAGGCGTGTTTACCGGCGGGAGCCTCATCCGGCAGCCGGAAGCCCTCATCGCACCAGGCCACCGGCTCAAGTGGCCAGAGACTCCGCACCTGAAACTCGTCCGGCGACAGCTTGAGCGTGTTGACCCGCAGCCCGCTTTGCGGCGCTTCGCTCAGCGCCTGGAAGTAGGCCGCCGCCTCCCGCTCGCCCAGCAGGCGCCTCATCTGCGCCGTATAGGCCGGAGGTAATCGTGGATTATTGAATGGGGTAGGCGTGGTATGGTCCATCTATCTTATTCTACCGGTATTCAAGCTCACTATTCAATCCAATGGCCAATGAATGATCAGGAATTAAACTCGCATCCGCGTGTTTCACCCGAGGACAGCGACGAGAATACAAAATCCCCCACCAGGCAAAATGGAATTAATAATAATTAAACTCTTGTCAGCAGAATATTTCGCGGTAGAATTAATTCACATTAATATTAATAGTTCCGGCAGTACCTTTGTCTTCCCCCCAAGACAAACGCAACGTACTGCCTGGCCTCCCTCCCTCGACCCGGCGGCGAACTTGCTCTCGCCGCCGGGGCAATTAAATATCTCTGCCTGTCCACTATTCATCTACACTAAATATCGCTTATTAATCTTAATACCGCAGGCAATAATTCCCGATCTTCTTATACCTGCTATTTAGTCCAGATTAATTATACATAGGGCATTTGGAATATAATAATTAATTGCCCAATAACCTATCGTTTTATCTCCTATGGCAAACACCCCCTTCTGGAACAGCCCCCCCGCCAAGATCATGGTAGTCAGCGACGATCCTGAGATCGCTGCGGTATGGGCTTTTGCCCTGCAGCAAGCCGGGCTGAGCACCTGCCTGGCCCAGATGACCGACGAAGCCCTCCAGCGTTGGGCCGAAGAGCTGCCCGACCTTATCGTCGTCGACTCCCACGCCTGGCAAAACGAAGATATCGAAATCTGCCGGGCGCTGCGCAAAGAATCCGTTATCCCCATTCTGCTGTTCACCTCGCAAAACGACGAGTACTACCTGCTGGAAGCCTACAAAGCTGGGCTGGACGAGGTCGTTGCTCAGCCAGTCAGCCCGCGCCTGTTCACCGCCAAGGTGCGCGCCTGGCTGCGCCACGTCCAGGAAGTGCCCAGCGCCGGCATGGAGGACCTGCAGGTCGGCGAGCTGCGCCTGGACCCCGATCACCGCCTGCTGTGGCACTCCGACGGCAGCGCCACCCGCCTGACCCACCTGGAAACCCGTCTGCTCTACCAGTTGATGCGCCATCCCGGCCGCGTCTTTGAGACCCCGGTGCTGGTCGAGCGCGTCTGGGGGCGCTACGGCGAAGGCGACAGCGTCCTGCTCAAGAACCTGGTTTACCGCCTGCGCCGCAAGCTCGAGCCCGACCCCGCCAACCCCACGCACCTGCTCACCGAGAGCAACCTGGGCTACAAGTTTTCGGCGCGCTAAACACTCCCCATATCCAATCGCATTCTACAATCAAAAAAGTAACTGTTTACGCGAGCGACAGTTTATGGCGTAAGAATTGTCTCACCTGTGCAGCCGCTTCCAGGGCGGATTTCCCCATCTCGACCGATACAATCACACCCGGGTAGCGTACCGCCACTGCGTAGTTTTCCAGATCCAGCAGGTAATCTCTCAGGTCTTCGAAATTCGCATCGTGGGGCAAGCAAGTTGTGAGCAGTGGGATCAGCGTGTGCGAACGAGGCACCATCTCGCCTTGCTCTTGCAAGAAAGCCTTGAGATATTTCTCTGCGCACTGCTGCGCATGAAAACAGGCACCCTCCGGAATCGGATCGTCAACCGCCTCCAGAGCTAAATGTGCCAGGCGAAAATCCCCTTCGGCTTTATCTACCCATTCACGTGTGATCGCGTTCATACAGAGCGATTCCCTGTGAAGTAGCTTCTTTCAAAAACCAATCCCCCATTTCAATTCTTCGATCGATCGTTGCCTGTGATCGCACCAATAAATCGATGCTAAACGGCTGAGGCGGCAGGGCTTTCAATATTTCACCGGCCGCCTCCACCTCGTTCCGGCTGGAATCCATAATCACTAACATATCGATATCGCTGTTTGGCGTTGGCTTGCCATATGCATACGACCCAAACAGGATGATCTTCTCCGGCTGGTAATCTTGCGCAATCCGGGAAGCGATCAAGCGGATCGTTCGCATCGGCACCCGTTTATTGTGCAAAGGGGCTACGGTAAATTTGCGTGGATCGGTGGTGGCCATACGGAAATTATACCTTGGGTTGGTGCGAATGGATCAAGAACCTGGTCTACTGCGAATCGCAAGATCGAGCCCGACCCGGCCAACCCCACGAACTTGCTCACCGAGAGCAACCTGGGTTATAAGTTTTCGGCGCGTTGAGCGCCCGGATACACGCCCAATCTTACAAGTATTATCGACTTAATATGAATCTCCGATTAAAATTGCGACCGGCTGCGCCCGCAAGTGCGACCGTCCCTATGACCGCGCCACCCGGGCAGCACTTATAATACCTATCAGAGGCCCCTCGTCGGGCCAGAAACCACTTAAGCGAGACTATGATCTGAAGATGGAAATCACCTGGGGCTGTTTCACTGTCGCCACCGCCACATCCAATGAGATTGTGGCCTGCTGCCCCCTATCCGTTCACAACCAAAAACCGGTCGCATGCCGGTTTTTGCTTTATAAATCGCCCGTTACCAATCTCAACCGTAAGACCCAGACAAGATTTACTTTTTGAGGAGGAGCTATGTCAAGAAATACGTTTGAAAAACTATGGAGCGCCACCACCCTGGCCCTGATCCTGGCCATGCTGGTCGCCCCGCTGGCCAGCGCCAAGGTATGGACTGATCAGGCGGATTATGCGCCGGGCAGTGAAGTACTGATTAGCGGCGACAACAGTGATGGCGCAGGCTATCTAGGTGGTGAGACTGTCCAAGTCAATGTACAGGGGCCAAATGGCTACTTGGCCACATGCCAGGGAGTTGCTGACTTAAATGGTGCCTGGTTCTGCCAGGTTACGTTATGGGACAGCACCTTAGCTGCCGGCCTATACAATTATACGGCTATCGGGCTAAGCTCTGGTGTATCTCAGAGTGGCACGTTTACTGACGCAGCTGTAAGGCTCAGATTTGCAACTTCCGGATTACCTTCAGGTACATCAGTAACTGTCAGTTGGACCAGATACGTACCTGGATGTAATAACACCTCGGGTACTGGTACAACTACATTCTCTGCCTCTGGCCCGAGTGCACAGATTCAAGCATGCGAACTTGCTGGACAAAACACATTTGCATACGCCTTTCCTGCAACGATCGTGTCTGGTGCAGTGACATATGCCCTACAGAGCTCGAGCCCAGCGAGTGGGTCAGCATTTCCCGCGGACGCGACCATTACAGCAATATACACTCCGGCGGTTTCAGCTACGACTCTGACAGTTTCCCCAGCTTCTGGCTCATATGGTGGCACTACTACTCTCAGTGCGACTCTGACAAAAACCTCAGATAGCACCTTTGTCAGCGGAAAAACAATTAACTTTACACTAAATAGTGCCTCTGTGGGTTCTGCTACAACCGATGGTTCTGGTGTGGCAACACTGAGTGGCATCAGCCTGTCAGGTATCAACGTTGGGACCTATGCAGGATATGTAGGCGCCAGCTTCGCCGGTGACACATCCTATGGTGCAAGCAGTGGCACAAACAGCTTAACAGTCTCTCAAGCCACCCTGACCGTGACAGCTTCCAGCCACACCGTCACATATGGTGATGCCGCCCCAACCATCACCCCCAGCTACTCCGGCTTCGTCGGATTGGATGATGCAGGCGACCTGGATACAGCCCCAACCTGCAGCACCACCTACGTCCAGTTCGACCCGGTGGGCAACTACCCCACCAGCTGCGCCGGTGGCGTTGACAACAACTATGCCTTCAGCTATGTAGCAGGACTGGTTACGGTTGACAAGGCATTACTGACCGTGACAGCTTCCAGCCACACCATAACCTATGGCGATGCTGCCCCAAACATCACCCCCAGCTACTCCGGCTTCGTCGGTTTAGATGATGCAGGCGACCTGGATGCAGCCCCAACCTGCAGCACCACCTACGTCCAGTCCGACCCAGTGGGCAACTACCCTACCAGCTGCTCCGGCGGTGTTGACAACAACTATGCCATCAGCTATGTCGCAGGCCAGGTTGCGGTTGACAAGGCATTACTGACCGTAACAGCTTCCAGCGACACGATGGTCTACGGCGATACACCGCCCACCATCACCCCGATCTACACCGGCCTCAAGGCTGGCGACACCGCTCCCGCTACCCCACCCACCTGCTCGACCACTGCCACCAACACCTCTGACGTCGGAACCTATCCTTCGAGCTGTTCAGGCGCAGCGGACGACAACTACACCATCACCTACGCCAGCGGCGAAGTCGAGGTCACCCCGGCTGATCTGCTGATCACCGCTTCCAGCGACACGATGGTCTACGGCGATACACCGCCCACCATCACCCCGATCTACACCGGCCTCAAGGCTGGCGACACCGCTCCCGCTACCCCACCCACCTGCTCGACCACGGCCACCAACACCTCTGACGTCGGCACCTATCCTTCGAGCTGCTCAGGCGCAGCGGACGACAACTACACTATCACCTACGCCAGCGGCGAAGTCGAGGTCACCCCGGCTATCCTGTCTGTCAACGCCGTGGCCGCATCCAAAGTACTAGGAGCAAACGACCCGAACTTCAACTACACCTTGAGCGGATTCAAGAATGGCGAGGATGCTACTTCGGCGGGTGTCACCGGCGCCGCTTCCTGCACCCGCACAGCAGGCGAGACCATCGCCGGTAATCCCTACAATATCACCTGTAGCCCTGGCACACTCGCAGCAACCAACTACACATTCACCACCGGCAACACGGCTAAATTCACCATCGTCTATGCCACTACCGGCATCTGCTATGGCGGCCCCGGCCATACCATCCTGCAACCCATCAACCCTGATGGCACCAGCGTCTTCAAACTGAAGAGCACCGTCCCAGCGAAGTTCCGTGTCTGCGATGCCTTTGGCAACTCCATTGGGACACCAGGTGTGGTGACCAGTTTCAAACTTGTCAAGATTGTGTATGGTCTGGAAACAACGGATTTGGATGTGATTCCGGACTCTACCACGCCAGACCTAGCCTTCCGCTGGTCTGCCAGTGACCAGCAGTGGATCTTCAATATCAATACCAAGGGACTGAATGCAGGGAGAACCTACTACTACGATATCACCTTGAATGACGGTTCACATATTCTATTCCACTTTGGTTTGAAGTAAGCGTTCACACAAAAACACCCCTGCTCGGAATCGGGCAGGGGTGTTTTTGTTAACCGCTTCATCTCAATAATACAGATCCACCGCAAAATCCAGCAGCTTCAGCGTCGCCAGGTTGCCGCCCGGGTTGGGGAAGGTCATCGTCAGCATGGCGCTCTCCCCCGGCTGTATTTCCAGCGGCAGCGCCGGCTCCACGCTCAACGGAGAAGCGGCCGGCTGCCCTTCTACCCCCAGCGAGATATCCTCCAGCCGCACCGTGATAGGTTTTCCGCCCGTGTTCAGGATGGTCAGGCTGGTGGTCAGCGTTTTGCCGTCCTCAGAAATAACCGTCTCTCCAAAGCTCACT
Organism: Anaerolineae bacterium; assembly: GCA_041301395.1. Classification (GTDB taxonomy): domain Bacteria; phylum Chloroflexota; class Anaerolineae; order Anaerolineales; family UBA4823; genus CTSoil-045. The sequence continues at coordinate 4,719 of JBFYSP010000037.1, read as the reverse complement.
TCACTCTGCATGGCGTTCGGATCGGTCGGCTCGGGCGTCACCAGCTGGCCAGCGCGCACACCCCACAGCACCGCTCCCGGGACGATCACCGCCATCCCGGAAGTACCCTGCGCCAGCAGTGCCGCCGTATCGACCGCCTCGGGCCGGGTTTCCTGCAGCACGAACTCCTCTCGCCCGCAGTCCGCCCACTGCACGATCATGGCCTCGCCTGGCCGGATGGCCGGTGCATCCCTCGGCAGCAGGATCACGAAGGGTGCAAAGGTATTGGTCACCCACCAGGCCGTGCCCGGCTCACCGGCCGGCACTTGCAGCGCGCCGGCCCCGGGCGGCTCCATCGCCTCCAGCGGGAAGCTGGCCGTCCCCAGGGTCAGCGTTGGCCTTGCACACATTGGCGTGATCGTTGGGATGCCCAGCTGGCGCGCCCAATCCGGGCGCACAAAGATCACCTGGGTGTAGCCCAGCAGGTAAACCACTGCCAGCACAGCCAATAAACCCAGGAGGATCAGGGTGATGATTAACGCCGGTCGGCGCTTCTTGCCGCCGGCACCCGCTTCAGGGGGTTGAGAGGTAGAGGTATCCATATTCGGGCTTCCTTTATCTGCGTGATGTGGATATTATATCCACAATCACTTCCCCCCTTTCAGGCAGGAAATCGTGGGATGTGATTCTGCGACCGCTTTTACGACCGCGTTTTAATCTATTTCATGTATAATCATTAACGCGAGGGCGGCCTCATCGCCCTTCATTGACGCCAAACCGCCCTCGCTCGCCAAACCCCGCTGGCGAAAAGCAGGTGGCCGGAAGTTCCCCTCCCGGCCACCTTTTTTTTATGAGTGCGTCGGCGCTTACCCCTTCGGCCTAACGGTATCCAGGAATGCCTCCGGATGTTTCGCGGCCACTTGCAGCAGCACGCGCGCCGGCCCTTCCGGCGCTCGCCGCCCCTGCTCCCAATTGCGCAATGTGGAGACACTGATCCCGAGCATAGCGGCAAACTGGCTTTGAGTCAGGTTGTAAGCTTCACGGATGTTCTTTATATCCAGCCGTCCCATCTGAAAACTTCGCGAGGGAGCCTTCTCACCGCGTAGAATAGCGCCTCCCTCTTTCAGGCTCTCAACCAGGTCGCTAAACAATTCATCTTTCATGGAGATTCTTTTCTCGCCTGCCATTGGGCTAATTTCTGCAGCCTCTCTTGCAATTCAACCAACGCCTGCCGGCGGTCTTCGGCAAAGAGCGGCGCCGTCTCTTGCAGCTGTGCTTCAAACGTCTGCTGCAGTCCCAGCCAGATCTCCAGGCTCTCCTGCACCGTCAGGGCGCGCAGAGACCTCCACTTTGCCTCCTCGGCCGCTTCCCAACCTTCCCGTACACTGCTCAGGTCACGCATAGCGAAGATTATATCATCCGGCTTCGCGTTAGATTTTTGCCATGCACGTGTAAATGCTTAGATAAACTCGATCCGTCCGGCTATTTCTTCCGGAATCAGCACTTCGTAAATCAAGATCAGCGTTCTGATGATCTCCCCCATCGATCGCTCAGCCTTGCTGCAATACACAATTCCATGATGCTCCTGGTTATCGGAAATCATGCGCAGGAAATCGGCATCATGCGTGACAAATACACGGTTTTCACGCCGGGCAAAGTCCATTTGCTTGCGATCGCTAGCTGAGCGCAGCCCCACTTCAACCGTTGTAGTCACATCGACTCCATACCGTCTCAACGCCCGAGCCACGTCGGGGTCAATGTGCTCGTCCAGATGGAAGCGAATTCGTTCAGCCACGGTTCAGTGCGTTGAGTTTTTCCTGTAAGGCAGACGGGTTGTTCTGACGCATCGCTTGCACATACACCTGGTCTTGCTCGATCCGCTCGTCCACTTCAACCCGGTGATCGTAGTAGTAAGCCATAGCGGTATACACCGACGCCAGCGACAAATCATATTTACCGGCGATTGTTTCCAACGACAAACCGAGGCGCAGATGCATGATTACGACATCATCTACTGTGATCCTGGTTTTTGCGATCCTTGGCTTACCGCCGCGCACGCCAGGTGTAAATTCAAGATGTTTTTCGAGGACTGTTGCCATCATTGCACCTCTTCTGTAATCCCAACCAGTAACCCAGATCAGTCGATAAATTAACCGCTGCCCAAGCCGGTAGACATTGCCCAGATCACTCTCTGTGAAGATTATACCATCCGGCCAATTCCATGCTTTATTATCGCACGCGAAGCTGAAATCCCGGGGGTATTTCCCGGGACGCAGAGAGCGCAGAGAATAAATTAAAAATCTTTGCATTGGCGGCTTGGCGTGAGATTATTCTTTCAACGCTTACCGGTTCAATCTCTTCCCCCCTCCATCACCCCCAGCGCCTCATCCAGCACCTTGAACCCCTCCTCCAGCTGCTCCTCCGTAATGATCAGCGGCGGGATCACCAGCACGGTGTGCCAGTGCGTGTACAGGTACAGACCGTGCGCCAGGCAGTAGGCGCGCAGCTTCGCCATTGCAAGGCTGCTGCCGTTAAACGGCGCCAGCGGCTCCCTGGTCTGGCGGTCCTTGACCAGCTCGATGATCCCAAACAGCCCGATCGAGCGGGCATCGCCCACGCTGGGATGCTGCTCGCCCAGGTCATTCAGCAGGCGGTGCAATACCGCTCCCATCGCCGCGGCATGCTCCACCACCCCATCCGCTTGCATGGCTTCGATATTGGCCGCCGCCGCCGCCAGCGAGATCGGGTGGGCGGTATAGGTCAGCCCGGATTGGTAAGCCCTTTCATTAAAATAGTCGGCAATCTCGGGCTTCATCGCCACCGCCCCTAACGGGGCATAGGCGCTGGTCAGCCCTTTGGCCATCGTCATCAGGTCCGGGACCACGCCCCAATGCTCCACGGCGAACCACTTGCCGGTGCGCCCGAAGCCGCTCATCACCTCGTCGCAGATCAGCAGGATGCCGTAGCGGTCGCACAGCTCGCGCACGCCCTGCAGGTAGCCCTCCGGCGGGATGATGATCCCATTCGTCCCGGTCACCGTCTCGATCAGCACGGCGGCGATCGTCTCCGGCCCTTCGTACTGCATGACTTCCTCCAGGTGGTTCAGGTAGTCCTGGGTGAACTCGGCTTCCGGGATGTCCGGGTTGGTGCGGTGGAAGGTCGAGCGGTAGCGGTACGGGTCCAGGAAGTGCACCACCCCCGGCATATTGAGCGGCTCCCAGGCGAAGCGGCGTGGGTCGCCGGTCAGGGCCATCGCCCCGGCCGTCGCCCCGTGGTACGAGCGGTAGCGCGTCAGGATTTTATGCCGCCCGGTGTAGGCGCGTGCCAGCTTGACGGCGTTCTCGTTGGCGTCCGCGCCACCCAGGGTGAACAGGAATTTATCCAGGTTCCCCGGCGTGATCTCGCTGAGCAGCTTGCCCAACCGGGCACGCGGCCGGCTGGCCATCGGCGGGCCGGCGTAAGGCAGCTCCCTGGCCTGCTCGATGATAGCGTTGATCACCCGCTCGTCGCCGTGCCCCAGGTTGACGCACATGGTCATCGAGTTGAAATCCAGGTAGCGCTTGCCGTCCACATCCCAAAAATATACCCCCTTGGCAGTCTTCACCGGGATCGGCGCTACCTTGCCCTGCGCCGACCAGGTCCAAAAGCTGTGCTCCAGCGAAAGAGGCAGAATATCATGATCGTCTATTTCCAGCATTCATTCCTCACAAACAAAATAGAATAACCACAGATCCACGCGGATTTGTACAGCTAATTATATAAATACTCCGTGATATCTGTTCTTTATCTGCGTTTATTTGTGGTTTGTATTATAGTTCTTCCTTCTCGAAGCGCCACAATCCCAACCCCAGGAATATCGGGATACACACGAATGTCACAATCAGCGGCAGCCAGCTGGCGGGTGTCTCACCCAGCACCAGCGCCGAGAAGATCGTGTTGGTCGAGTTGCCCACCGGCGCCACAATCGGCCAGGGCAGCACATACGCCAGGAAAGGCAGCACCCCAAACACCATTTGCTGCCCAAACGCCAGCGCCAGCGGGATGCCGATCACGCCTGCCCGGTTGCTAAAGAAAGCCCCCAGCATCAGCGTCAGGGTCAGGTAGTAGGCGGCATTGATCCAGATCGCCCCCAGCCCCAGCGCAAAACGCCCTACCTCCAGCGACCCCGGGTGGGCAATATTAATCAGGATGAAAGCTCCGATGCCGGGGATCACGACGATCGCCACCAGCACGCCCACCATGGCGGCCGCCCACTTGGAGAGCACAAAGGCGGTGCGCGATGCCGGCTTCGAGAGCACCCAGGCCGCCGTGCCGGATTCCTTCTCGCCCACCAGCACATCCTGCATGATGATCACAACAGCGATCGCCGGCATCATCCCACCCATAATGCCGTAGATCATCAGCGCATCCAAAACGGGAGGGCTCGGCTCGCTGAACAGCACCCCGGCCAGAACGCCATCGACGATCAGCGTCCACATTAGCGCCTGCCACAGCCACAGCCGGGTGCCGAACCAGCGCCCAAACTCCACCCTCATCAGGTTGTTCAGCCCGCCCGTCCAGCCGCGTGCCTGTACCAGTTGGAACTCGTTGTTACCGGCCATTCTGACCTCCCTGCACGATCTGCATGAAGATGTCCTCCAGCTCGAATTGCTTGCGCCCGAACTCGGTCACCACCAGCGCCGGGTCCTCCAGCAGCAGGCGCAGCAGGTGCAGCTCGGCCTGCTCTTCGTCGGCCACGCT
>JBFYSP010000034.1:0-3868 GCA_041301395.1 Anaerolineae bacterium | reverse complement strand
CCGTCAGCACATAGCCAAAGTAATAATAAGAAATGGAATAACCCGAAAGCCAGGGATCATGCGGCGGGAAAGTGGGCGAACCCAATATGGCATTGATGAAGGCCAGCTCCATTGGCTTTTCGGTACCCACGATTTCCGGGTTAGCTGCCCGGATAACGATCATAGCGACAAAAGCAATGAAGAACAGCCCTTCGATGCTCGCCACCAGGCGCCACTGGGCACGCAGCCAGTCGCGCAGTGATTCCCAACCCTTGCTCATTAACGCCCAGCCGCTCACCCCGGCCAGGGCCAGCAATGCGAAGAGCAGCCCGCCGGCGTCGTTTTTTAGGATACCGAATGAGGCGAGCAACCAGAAAAAGTACCCCCATACCAACAAACCCAGAGCGCGCGCAATCGCATATCCCCGGTCGGCCAGGGCCGGTAGCAGGCGGAAGGCCAGTGGGAAAGCCAGCCAGCCAAGGATTGAGATTATCAGGTACCAGACGAAGATGGATAGCAAAGATCAGCTGCCTTGCGAATCTGGCTCGAGGACTTCATAGATGGCGTTATCGCCATCCCGGTAGACTTCCTGCCACAGCGCGCCATCCGCGTTTTTGAATTTATCCAGGCCGGGTCCAGGGTATTTGCCGCGTTCCTGTTGGCCTATAATGATATACCGGACGTTATATTTCTGCAAGAACGACAGCGCTTGCTGCAAATCGGTGGTGGTGTAGAATTCCTGAACTTCGGCGATCCGCTCACTGACCCAGCTGCCGGGCGTCAGGGCGCGCTGCTGCTGCTGGTGCCATTCCCAGCCGACCACGCCCGGCAAACCGGTATAAATACTCATGCGCGAGCCCCAGCGGTACAGGTCGCGCAGATTGGCTTCGACAATCACCGGCGAGCCAGAGACATTCTCCTGCAGCCAGCGGATCATGCGGTAATCCTGACTGAGGTCCATCACTCCCCAGCTGTCACTGTAAGTGGCGTAGTTCATAAATGCCATGCCATCCAGGGTATGGGGGGCATCTGTCGTCATGCGGTCTTCTATCTTGGCGCGGGTTGCCATAATCGGAAAGAGGCTGGCTCCGAATACCAGCAGCACCAAAGCAATCTGCCATGCCAGTCGCCAGCCGGGTCGCCAGGCTGGCAGCGCCATCAGGGTCCAGCCGAAACCGGCAGCCGCGCTGATAGCGAACATCGTCCAGACTTGCAGATAGAACTTAAAGACAGTGTTCATCCGCCCGATATCCCCCACCAGCACCACCAGCTCGACGACCAGCGTCAGGGTCAGCCCGGTACCGACCAAAAACAGCACGAAGCGCTTGGCATCCGGCTGCCCAGGGCGGAATAGCAACACAGCAGCCCAGGCTGCCAGGGGGATAGCCAGCCAGGCAACCTGCACGCCCTTCCCGAAAGGCATCCCTTCCAGCCCGGGCAGCTTAATTCCCAGCAGGAGGGTCAGGAGGAGCAAGATTGCGATAATGACGAAGATCAGCCCGCGATAGGGAGCCAGCTTGCGCAATGACGAAGCGGGGGTGTGGGACATCCAATCGACTGACTCCCAGACCATCCATCCGCTGATCACGAAGAGGAATAATCCCCAGTGGGTCAGGTAAGAGAGCAGCGGGGTGCGCGTGCCATTCCAGAAGTCAATCTTGGAATAACCCAGGCCGTACCACTGGCTGAATGGTTGAAACAACAGGTAGGAAAGCAGCACCAGCAGCCCGACTCCGCCGGCTGCGGCCAGGAATTTCCGGCTGGTGGGTGGCATGTCCGCCAGGGAGGGCAGGCGTTTAAGCAGACCTTCTGACGGCTCAAAGTATCTCCACAGGCTGTAAGCGACTGCCACGCAGCCCAGCACCAGGTAGGTATAAAAATCCCAGGTGTTGGTGGGTTTCAGCGCGCCGATCGCCAGGCCGCCGATCAGGAAAGCCAGCAGAGCTTGCCAGAGTCTGTCCCAGCGGCCGCGTCCCAGCACCACGGCCAGGGTAAAGGTCAACGCTAACAGGGAGATGGGCAGGGCGAACAGATGGGCATGCGGGTCGGCATATAAGACCGTAAAGAAGGGAAATTCTGTGATCGGCTCAACATCGCCCGGAGCCGGGATTGCCCGGCTGGGGATCCAGTACCAATCTCCCAGGTAGTAAGGCAGAGGTGTGCCGGAGAGTGACTTGAAGAAGCCCTGCACCGCCCATCCCAGGCGGGTCAGCAGGTCGGAGTCCTCAATCAACCCTCCTGGAGCGGCCAGGCGCTGGAAACCCTGGTAAATCATACGAACTGTTCCCAGATTGCCGAGCAGTGCCATCCCGAGAGAGGCCGACAGGCCGACCCAGAATGGCTTGATACGCACCCTGCTGTCAGGCTCATCCATTGCCTCTGGCCGCTCTCGCTGGCTGAACAGGTTCCAGCCCAGCGAGAAAGCGCCGATTGCGATCAGGGTAAACATGGTTGGCAGGATCAGGTTGAAAGCGATTGCCGGGACAATGCCGAGCCATTTGATGAGCACGCCTACCAGGACGAAGCCATAATAATAGTAATTCAGGTAGCCGCCGGTAAACCAGGGATCGTAAGGCGGGAAGGTTGTGCTCTTCAGGATGGCATTCAGGTACGCAAAGTCCATCGGCTTTTCGCCGCCCTTCCACGGGTGCCACAGGTCCGGGTTCCCCAGGCGGATGAGCAGAAACAACACAAAGAAAGCCAGCACCAGGCCTTCGATCATCAAGAAATACTTCTTCCGATCGCGCCAATCCTGGCGCAGCTCCTGGCGTTGGTAGTATGCCAGCAGCAGGCTGACCACAAGCAGGCCAAGAAATACCAGGCTGATTGTCGTCCTTGTAAAGGGAATGCGCGCAGAGCCGGCCAACCAGACGCTATAAGACAGGATCAGCATCCCGGCAATGCGCGCCAGTGGGTAGCCACGGTCTTCCAATCCTGGGAAGATCAATCGCAGCAATGGATAGGCCAGCAAGCCGAGAACGGCCAGGCACAGATACCACAAGAGGACGGCCAGGGCCGGGTAGCGATTATAAAGCGCATCCGTATTGAATATTTCCGACCAGGTACCGCCGTTTTGCTGCTCTGCCAGGCGCTCGGAGGGCAGCAGCAGGTTTTCTGGCCGGCTGGGCGCCTGCATAGGCGGTACACGCACGATTTTCGAGAAATCGACCGTGCTCAGGATATCCTGCACGGTATCCGGGCTGTATTGATCGGTCTTTTTGAAGACGAAAACCTTGGGGTGGTCGTAAACGGTGAATGCTTCTTCTGCAAACTGGTCGTTGACCCCCAGGTTTCCGATGGATGGATCGGATTGAAACACCTGGACCAATTCAAATCCCAGATCCCCCGCGAACATCCCGGGTTTGGCTACCCGGTAGCACCACTCGATCGTCTTTTCCGGCGGACAACCCAGCAGGCTGCGATAATAGGCACTGGTCATCGGGAAGCGCTCCGGCAGGCGCGGCAGGCTGCCCCACTGGCGACTAGAGCTGATCAGAATGTAATCCGCCTGATCCAGGATGCGGGTGAAACGCTCCAGTTTCTCCGGATTATCGTCCCAGTACATGTTGAAATTCAGATCCGGCGTGTAGATTCCACCAAAGCCATCGTAGCCGTCGATGCGCAGCGGCAAACCGTCATCCCATTCGCCTTCGTTGGCAATCGCCGCTCCCGTTATTTGCAGCTTGCGATTTTCTGCCGGTATTCTCAAGTCACGACAGCAAGGTATCAGTACTCTCTATCTAGCTTATAACTTAGATGACTGCTTATTTAAGGCTGGTTATCAGGCTGGAATACAATCCTATGGTTTGGATGAATCAGAAAAGCTTAGTAAACGTGCGCTGTTAATGTGGTCAGACCTTGATGAGGAAGTTAAGGAAATCTTTGGGCT
>JBFYSP010000008.1:0-18131 GCA_041301395.1 Anaerolineae bacterium | reverse complement strand
AAAGACCTGAACGCGATCGATCTTGAAGGCGCCATGCGCCAGATTGAAGGCACAGCCAAGAACATGGGGCTGGAAGTCGTAGACTAGAAACCGGTGGGAGGGTAGTTACACTGCCCGCTTGAACCACGAGGAGATATACATGGCAAAACATGGCAAGAAGTACCTGGCCGCAGCGGCCAAAGTCAATCCTGATAATCTATACGAGCCCCAGAACGCCATCGCCCTGGTGAAAGAGACCTCAATCTCCAAGTTCGATGGTACAGTCGAGTTGCACATCCGCCTGGGCGTAGACCCACGTCATGCAGACCAACAGGTTCGTGATGTGGTAGTCCTGCCTCATGGTCTGGGCAAAACGGTGCGCGTGCTGGTCTTTGCCCAGGGCGACGCAGTTGCCCTGGCGAAGGAAGCCGGCGCAGATGTCATCGCCGACGACGAAGTTATCAATAAGATCTTAGGCGGTTGGACCGATTTTGATGTCGCCATCGCTACTCCCGATATGATGGGAAAAGTCGGCCGTCTGGGTCGTGTCCTTGGCCCGCGGGGTTTAATGCCCAACCCCAAGGCCGGCACTGTTGTTCCTGGTGAGGATATCGGCCGCGTCGTTCTGGAGTCCAAGGCTGGCCGCGTGGAATTTCGCGTCGACAAGACCTCCAACGTACACGTTCCGATCGGCAAGGTGTCTTTTGAAAAAGACCACCTTTACGATAATATGGCAACCCTGATGGAAGCGATCAAGAAGGCCAAGCCGGCCGCTGCCAAGGGTACCTATATCCGCAAGATTACCATCACATCCACCATGGGCCCCGGTATCAAAGTTGATCCGTCGGCGGCACAAAACATGGAGGAACGCGAGCTTTAGTTTATCCGGCGACAACCGTCGCTTCGCTTCGCCACAGACAGCAGGCGCAGCCCGATCAAGGGCCGCTTAATCTCCTGCCGAGGTGAAGACTACTCCACACTCACTTTCGCGTATGCGGATCCCGGTCACCCGGGTGGAGAGTCTTTGCCGACCTAGGATGCGAGGCAAAGACTTTTCATTTGAAAGGAGGTGAAAACACATTGGCTATTTCAAAGCAGCGAAAAGAAGAGTTCGTTACCCATTATATCGACTGGCTGAATCGCAGTCAGGCAGTATTCGTGACCGAATATTCCGGCTTATCGATGAAGCAAATCGATGACCTGCGCAGGAAAATACGTGAAGCAGGAGGCGAATTTCACATCGTAAAGAACACCCTGGGAAAAGTTGCCTTCCAGCAAGCCGGTTTGCAGGTTTCAGAGAAACTGCTGAGCGGCAGCACCGCTTGCGCATTCGCGTTCCAGGATACCCCGGCACTCGCTAAGGTCATCACGGAATTTGCTCGCACGTCCGAGTATGTCAAGGTCAAAGGCGGCTACCTGGAAAAGCGCGAAATCAGCGCCGATCAGGTCAAAGCCCTGGCCGACCTGCCGCCGTTGCCTGTCATCCGCGCCCAACTGCTGGGTACCATCCAGGCACCCGCAAGTAAACTGGTCCGCACGCTGGCCGAACCGGCCCGCGGGCTGGCTGCCGTAATCAAGGCACATGCCGAACCCGAAGCTGCGCAGTCTGCAGCGCCGGCATAATCACGAGCAAACCCGTGTGCAAGAGCACGCTATACATTTTTAACTATCGAAGGATATAAGGAAGAAGGAGTTTACAATGGCTGATTTAGAAAAAATTGTTGCAGAGCTGAGCAAGCTCTCTGTTCTCGAAGCTGCCGAGTTGGTGAAGAAGCTGGAAGAGGCCTGGGGTGTTTCCGCGGCTGCTCCGGTTGCCATGGCTGCCATGGCCGCCCCGTCTGCTGCTGCCGAGCCGGTTGAAGAGAAGACCGAGTTCGATGTCATCATCAAGGATGCCGGCCCCAAGAAGATCGAGACCATCAAGGTCATCCGCCAGCTCACCAACCTGGGCCTGAAAGAGGCCAAGGATATGGCCGAGACTGCTGGTGGCAAGGTGATGGAAGCGGTCACCAAGGAAGCCGCCACCGATGCCAAGGCCAAGCTCGAAGCAGCCGGCGCTGTTGTCGAAGTCGCCTGAGTCCAACAATTTATCGTTGCAAAAAAGGTCACCCAAAAGGTGACCTTTTTTCTTTGCCTGGGGTGTGGTATATTAAAAACATTAAAAGCTAACCGAGGAGGGCTTATGAGTGCACGTATTTTGGTAATTGAAGACGACGAAGCGATCCTTAAGTTTCTTCGCCGGGGATTGGCTTACGAAGGTTATCAGGTCGATACAGCTGCTGATGGACAGGGCGGGCTGACCCTGGCACGCGACAATCCCCCCGACCTGGTCGTGCTGGACTTAATGCTCCCTGGGATCGATGGGTTAGAAGTCTGCCGCCGGCTGCGAGCCGGAGGGCCGGTGCCGATCCTGATCTTGACCGCCAAAGACTCGGTCAATGACCGCATCCAGGGCCTCGATATGGGCGCAGACGACTATATGGTCAAGCCGTTTAACCTGGATGAGCTGCTGGCGCGCATCCGCGCTTTACTGCGCCGCGCTCAGCCAAGCCGCCCGCAGGTGCTGCGCTTTGCCGATCTGGTGTTGGATACCGGGACGCGCCAGGCTTCACGCGGCGACCGCGTCATCTCCTTGACCGCCAAAGAGTACGAGCTGCTGGAGCTTTTCCTGCGCCACCCGCGCCAGGTCTTGACGCGCGATATGATCTTCGATCGTGTCTGGGGCTATGATTTCGGCGGCGAAAGCAACATTATCGAGGTTTACATTCGCTACCTGCGCCAAAAACTGGAGCAGGAAGGCGAGCTGCGCCTGATCCATACCGTACGCGGGATGGGTTACGTACTTCGAGAAGCATCCTGAAACACCCCTGGCTTTCCCGGTCAGGTGTGATGAATCGATCCGACCCAGCTATTTGAATGTCTCTGCGCGTTCGCTTGGCATTGCTGTATACCGCCATAATGGGCGGGACATTACTTCTGTTCGGGGCGGCGGTCTACATCACGGTGAGCATATCTCTGACGAACCAGCTGGATCGGATGCTGGAATATGTCGCCAGGGATATTATTGCCCAAACGAAAGCCAGCTCACCAGGCCCGATCCAAATCGATTTCTCTACAATTGATCTCTCGCCAGATCTCCTGGTACAGGTATGGGGACCTAACCAGGAGCTGCTGGCTTATTCCTATAATCTACCCGGATACCTTCAAACCTCACTAGACCCGGATGGGCAACGCTCGGGAAAATCAATTTTCCGTAATACCGTGGTCGCCGACGACGAGCTGCGTGTGCTCAGTGTTCCGCTGGTCATCAGTGGCAGCAACCGGGTTATTGCGGTATTACAGGTTGCGGTCCTGCGTGAGGCAATCGGGTCTACTCAGCGCGTCCTGGTGTTCGTCCTTAGCATAGGCACCCTGATCGCCATGGTCGTGGCTGGTTTTGCCGGCTGGTACAGCACCAATCAAGTTCTTGAACCCCTCGAAGTGGTAACTGAAACCGCCACTCAGATCACTCGCGCGGACGACCTATCGCGCCGCATCATGTATCAGGGCCCGCCCGAAGATGAAGTAGGCCAGCTGATCCAGGCTTTTAACCAGACGCTGGAGCGCCTGGAAAATCTGTTCAATACGCAGCGACGCTTCCTGGCTGATGTCGGACATGAGCTACGCACCCCGTTAACAGTAATCAAAGGCAACATCGACTTGATGCGGCGTATGAACTGTACCGACGACGAGTCGATGGACAGCATTAACAACGAAGTGGATCGCCTGACGCGTTTGGTGGGTGACCTGCTCTTACTGGCACAAGCAGAATCTGGTAATATGCCGCTTGCCTCAAAAATGGTCGAGTTGGACACCTTAATGCTGGAAGTATTGCAGCAGATGCGTGTCCTGGCCAAAGACAGGCTTGTTCTAAAAATCGAGGAAATTGACCAGGTATTGGTATGTGGTGACGAGGATCGGCTTAAACAGGTGCTCGTTAACCTGATCGGCAACGCTATAAAATACACGCCGGCTGGCGGAGAAATTGTCCTTGGGTTGGCAAAGGTCGAAAATAGGGCGCGCCTGACCGTATCTGACTCTGGACCGGGCATTCCTGCCGAAGACCTGCCGCATATCTTCGAGCGGTTTTACCGCGGCGAAAAATCCCGCACGCGCTCCAAGGATGGGAAAGGCTTTGGCCTGGGGTTGTCGATCGCCTACTGGATTATCCGGAGCCATGGGGGGCAGATCGATGTTGCTAATCGACAGCCAGTTGGTACGACATTTACCATCTGGCTGCCTTTGATGGAAGGCAGATGCCCGGAAGATAAGACAGGGCCTTTGAAATAGATTGCCTGCCACACGGAATCGTACAGCCCCCGGTGAGATGCCAGGGGCTGTATTTATTTCAGGGATTGATAATAAATTTAGGTTAGATGCGACTCTGGCCCGCCCGATGATCGAGGAGAGGCACTGATCACCTCATGTGATGGCTGATGGGACTGAGAGCTCTGCGGTAAAGAACCGCTGAATGGCGTGTATACCGGCTCTGGACGGGCGCTTTGATCAGTAGAGGCGGGTTTTGGCGCCGGGCGGAACGAACCTTTCGAGGTCGGGGCTGCTCGAGCAGGCTCGATATCTCGGCGGACGGAAGGTGAAGCAATGATGCGAGCAGAGTTGCTTATAGGAGCTTTTGCGGTGTTATTGTCCGATGAGAATAACCGTTCTCCGGCCAATGCAAAGGTGCCAATAATCAACACCCGAATCAACCAGACCATCATGGCGATAAAGATCGGAACTACTCTCAGTAGAAATGGCCGCTCAATAACCGGGCTACCCATGGTGGCATCGTTCAGGATGGCGATCGAGACGCCCCACCAGGTGAGCATGGCGTTCATGGTAGCGGCTAAAAGCCAGGCCCCAAAGAGATACCAAACTTCCTTGGGTTCATCTTTACCTTGTTCTGGTGTGAATAGTCGGGCAATTCCGGCAAAATCAATACCGCAAAAGGCGATGGCCAAAATTGTCGACCAAAACACGCCCATGAAAGTAAAATCACCCAACAGATCCTTGAGAGCGAACTCGGTTGTGCTGAAGTTGAACACTTCAAATGCAAGCAGCGCGATCAGGATAATCAAACCAAAGACCAGGCCGCGTTGCATGCTGAACTTTTTGTGGGTATGCCCGGTTTTGAAGAGTAAATTACGGGAATTCATCATCTGCCTCCTGATTTAATCAACCGGTTGAAAAGATTAATAGTTGCCAGATTCGACCTTCAAAGTGTTGACATTCAATGCGAACGTTTGTATAATAGAACAATAGTTCTAATTTGTCAAGGAATTCGCATTTTGTGGAGGTTGAGATGAGGCTTGGAACATATCTTGGAATATTTGGCACTCTTTTCGGCAATGCATTAGTTGCTGTAGTGTTATACCTGATTACCACCGGAGCTATCTACCAACCGACATTCGATGCAACAAGGGACCAAGCTAAGGTGCAAGAATCACAATCAGATGGTCCTCAGATCGACGAAAATACGACTCGGGAAGCGGCTGGAGCGATCGACCGAACTTCCCAGCAATGTGCAGTGAGCAGCAAGTTTCCTGACAGAGTATTACGCTGGTGCGGATTGATTACTCGATATGCGCGTGAACGCAACCTGGAACCGGACTTGATCGCAGCTTTGATCCTTCAGGAGAGCGGCGGCAATCCGGATGCTTACTCGCACAGTGGAGCCGTCGGACTTATGCAAATCATGCCGCGCGATGGCCTGGCTGCCGGCTTCACCTGCATCAACGGCCCGTGCTTCAGCAACCGTCCATCGACAGCCGAGCTGCAAGACCCAGAATACAACATCAAATACGGTACCCAGATGCTTGCCGGACTGCAGAAAAAATATGGTAGCTTACGAGAAGCGTTGAAAGCCTATGGACCAATGGATATGGGCTACGGATACGCAGATATCGTGCTCAACCACTTCCAAAGATACAGCAATTAAGGGAGCTAACTCCCGGCGCCTTCAGCTACCAGATGGAAATGGAGCTGTGGGAACTCTTGATATTTACCACCATTCACAATCAAGCGGTATCCACAATCCTGCAACCCCAGGGAAGCAACCAGACTTTGGACGACCAAAAATACTTCGCCGAGTAAAATGCTGTCATCAGGCTGCACATCTGAAAGCCCTGCAATAAACCGGCGTGGTACGATCAAGATATGGATCGGGTATGAGGGGGTTGGATGCTCAAAAGCCAAAAGGGTATCGGTTTCAATCAACCGCCTGGCAGGAATCAACATAGGTAGATACTCCAGGAAAAAAGTAATCCCTGGCCCAAGGTGGCAGGCCAGGGCATAAGCTACCCGCAACACACTCTGACGGTAAAAAGGCATCCTTATACTTACTGGCTTAGGGATAATGGACGACCTGGTGATCGATGTACTGCCCGTTATCGTAAACAAATTTCGCCGAAAAAAAGCCGCTGCGCTCCAACCAGGGCAGGAAGATGTGGTCGCCTTCCCAAAGGTTTAGCTCCAGGATTTTATCGTTATCCACCCACTCCAGAATGCCCTCTGGCGATTCAATCAAGTCCCCTTCCACCTGATCGACTACATACACAAACGCATACCAGTCTTCATTTTTTGCAAACAGGGGAAATGTCAGCAGCCCTTTCAATATCAGGTGCTTCACCTCCAGGCCAGACTCTTCCCGGATTTCACGAATAGCGCACTCCTCGGGCGTCTCGCCTGGCTCCAGTTTCCCACCCAGGCCATTCCACTTCCCCTGGTGCATATCATTTTCTTTTTTTATGCGGTGCACCATCAGGGTTTTATTATCCCGGCGCACGTAGCAGAGAGTCGCGAACTTCATCTCACTCCCAGGGATTGAGCATCGTTTGGATCAAAATTGGCGTACCAATTTTGATATTCTGTCGCCGGGTGAGCAGCCACACAACCAAGTCGGCAATGTCCTCTGGGAAAAGGCATTTATCGTGATTTAAGCCCGACGTAGCTTTGGTCATTTCGGTGACAACCATCCCCGGGCATATCGTATTGATCCGGATACCTAAGTCCTGGTTCTCCCGTTGGGCGTACTCGGCCAGAGCATTAAAAGCATGTTTCGAAGTACCATATACAGAATCACGCGGGTAGTATTCCATGCCGGATTCCGAGCTGATATTGATAATATGGCCATTCTCTTGCTGGCGCATCCAGGGCAGCACCGCACGCATCATCAGCATCGCCCCACGCAGATTGGTAGCCATCACCCGGTCCCAATCCTGCAGCTCTATTTCATGCAGTTCTAGCCCATTATCCACGATACCGGCATTATTGATCAGGATATCGATGCAGCCAAAGCGCTCAACAGTCGTCTGGACCAGGCGCTCAATATCACCTTCTTTACCGACGTCCGTCTGGATAGAGTGAGCTTCGCCGCCCAACCCTTGGATGGCCTCCACGGTCTGTTCCAGGCGGTCCGGTCGGCGCCCACAAACCACAACTTTGCTACCCTGCTGTGCCAGAGCCAGCGCTACCCCACGCCCAATGCCTGTCCCACCTCCAGTCACAATTGCTACTCGATCATTTAATAATGTCATCCAGTAAATCCTTACACTATGAGATATATTAATTCAGGCGATGCCAGATGCGGTATCAAAACTCCTGAACTCAACAAGGCGATATTCTACCACCGCTACTGCTTTTTCCATCCGGCAACTATCAAACACCTGGATATCCTTCGGCTCGGCCAGGAGAATTAACTGATGAGTCTGGCGAGTACTGCGATCCAGGAAACGCGCTCGCCACCGCCCGGGCTCGGTCTGTTCCACTGAAAATAACCGGTAAGCATTTAAGCCGGTTTGCCCAAGTATGTCCCGCAGTGCGTATTCAGCCGCCTGGGCGGGCGGCGGGTAGCTCACCCGGCCGCGGTAATTCTCGGCTGCAATCTGACTGTTGAACAGTGCCTGGACAATCGATACGGCATTATCACTCCCAACCCGGCCGTAGAGTAAGCCGGATGGCAGGCAGAGCAAGTTGGCGGCAAAACGGTGCCCGCCTACATGGCTGCACTGCCAGACCATCTCCCCAAACTGCCCTCGCAGCGCCTGGTAAACAGGCAGGCCAAACCGGGCGCAGCATGCATCGCGCCGGCCATGTGCACACACCAGGAAAAGCGGGGCAGCCCGCCTGAATTCCTGGTACTGCTCCGGATCTGCTACCACATCGGCGATATCCAGGCTGAGGAGTGACTCGTAATCCAGCAGCGAGAACTCAAAGAGCGCTTCTTCCCCCTCAGCAACCAGGGCAAGGAAGAAGTGAATACCTTCAATTGACCCAGGATCACCACGAATCAGCAGGATGCGAGCATCCTGGATGGCCTGCGCCTGGGAGGCCAGGTAGCTCTTCACCGGATGTGGCAGGTCCGAATCTTCAAAAGCTTTCTCACCCCAGGCGCCCGGGTACTCCAGCAGGAAAAATACCTGCGTCCGGGTGGCTGTGCCAGGCAGGCTCTCGCCGGCCCGGGCGGATATTTGCGAGCAATATTGTTTTGAGGTCGTTGAGGTAGTCATGGCAGGCTCCCATCCGATATCGATTTCCGGAAATGAATGAGGCGTTCGGCTTCCTCATAACCTAATGCCAGGTGGGCCGCCAGGCTGGCATGGTTATCGAGCAAGCAATCGGAAGCCATCTCTGAGCAGCCCTGGCCATGTGCCCAGGCCTCGGCAGCAGCCACCAGCAAACCGCCTACCCCTTGCCGGCGCAGGTCGGAGTCGACATACCAGCCCTCTATATATCCCACGGGACTGGATGAACAGCCATCGGCGTACTTGCGCAGGGAAGCCTCCAAAAAGCCGGCCAGCTCCCCAGACGGCCGCACCGCCACAAATGCTGCATCCACAGCGCCAGCCTGGAAGTACACTTCGATTTCCTGAAGGTGCTCTACTTCGGGGGAATCCGGCCACAATAAGCGCCGCATCCGCAGCCATTCCTCTTTGTCTTCCAGGGCAGCCTGACGAATATGCATCGGAGGAATCCTTTCAGTTACTACTCAGCCAGCACTCCGGCAATTTCCGCGTTCCGCAGGTGGATTTCATCCGCCAGGAGCCGGCAATCCTCGACGCCGTGGTTGCTTCCCAGAGCGGCAGTCTCTACTTCGGCCAGCGCAGCAAACACCAGCCGCAGCAAACGCCGAGGCTCCCCCGGCGGCAGGCCCAGGGCGACGAGAGTCTTCTCAATCTGAATGGTGTGCTGCCGCAGGTGCGAGTCGAAGCGGTGCAGCCGGAAGCGGATCGGGTACGGCCGGTCCTCCCAGTATATTGCCGGGGCTTCCAGCTCGGTGCTGGTGATAGTCGCAAACTCGTCCATCACCCGCTGGTGCAGAATCTCGTAATAAGCCAGCATTTGCAACGCTGTGCTCGTATCGCCCAGCTCCCGGGAAGGGTCGCCGGCCCAAAACTCGTCCCAGATAGCTTCCGTCATCTCGGTTGGATGAGCATTACCCAGGCGCGCATCCAACAGGGAAAAGTGCACCGTGAAATAAAAGTTACGCTCGGCAGATATGATATGTTTCAAGGCCTGGCGCACCGACCATTCTTCTGCTCCCGGCGATTGTTCCAGCTGATCAGCAGTCCAGCCGAGCAAGATGGCCTGCAGGTCGCGATAGCCGCCATGATATTGGCCCAGGATGTGCTGCCCCTGGGTAATCCCGTTGCCGGCAGCAGACCTCCCAGCAGCTAAATGCACAGCCAGGCTGCGCAGGTCCTCATAGGTACGGAAGAAGGCAAAGCGCACACCCTCATCATAATCCCGCCAGTCCCAGGGCTTTTCCAGGTCAGCACCCGGCAGGTCACAAGTCAGGCGGGCAAACTCCAGTATGGCGGCAAGCAAATTATGAGTCTTATCCATCAGGCATCCTCGATTTAAGCAAAGGCGGCTGCAGCCAACCATACCTGGTTTAGTGCAGCCGCCATATTCTAAGGAATTTATCCGGTTACGAAAGAACCAATTAGCCGTCTTAAGTAACCTTCCGGAGTTGGTTGATGCCTAATCGCCGGCACGAGCACCCAGCGCTCGATCAGCCATCAGCAGAGCTGCGCCCTGGTCGCCTGCCAGCTTCAGCATCTCGGCGATACTATTGGCGTTCTTCTCTTCCTCTACCTGCTCGTCGATGAACCAGTGCAGCATAACCTGGGTAGGGTAATCGTTCTCGGACTGCGCCAGGGCATACAGCTTGTGAATCGAGGCAGTGACCTGCTCTTCGTGATTCACCACAACTTTAAATACCTCCAGCGGAGAGCCAAATTCAACCGGAGGCTGGTCAATGGCCTGCAGCTTAACCCGCCCACCGCGATCATTGATAAACTCATAAAACTTCATGCCGTGTTCGGTCTCTTCTTCGCTCTGGGCTTTCATCCAGTGGGCGAAACCAGGCAGGTTGGCTGCCTCAAAATGGGCTGCCATCGCCAGGTACAGATAAGCAGAATACAACTCCTTGCGAATCTGGTCATTTAGTGCGCTCTGTAGTTTCTCGCTTAACATCGTGTTTCTCCTTGGGTAAATAGTATATCTTGTCAATTGACGATATAGCCGTCATCTGGCTCTTCATAACAGTAAATATATCTATATCATATACTGAGAAGAGCAGCCGTTAATATTTTATCAGAAACCCAATTCCTTCAGAATTTGAGCTTCCCCTCGGGGAGCGGCGCTCTTTCCCAGTAATTCCTGCCAGAAAAGTTCATCGTAGCGGCGGGAGCGCACGGGGAGCGGCATGGGTACACCCCAACCGAGCAACAGGACTTCCTCTTTGGCCTGCAGTCGTGCCAGCATGCCGCGCAACGCCTCTCGCCCGGCCAGGCCAGAGAGCACTGCATGAATATCGTCGTCGTCGCCCAGCCAACCCGAAATGCGCGTCCCTAACTGCGACATGACTTCATCGTAAATCTGCGATGGCCGCTGGTCGATGATGAGCAGCGTGCAATAATACTTGCGCATCTCGCGAGCAATGGTGCTGAATGTCGTCTGGGAAGCCATCTCCCGGTTGAGAAGTTTATGGGCTTCCTCAACAACGATCACCAGAGGTCGCGGCTCGCTCTTTCCGCTGGTGCGAAACTCATTGGTGCGTTTTTCCCAGGCATTTCGGATGCGCCGGGTGAGCAGGTTGCTGACCAGCAGATAATCCAGGTCGCTTTCGTTCTTCCCGAATGATAGGATCACATGCTGTCCTGAATCCAGAGCTTTGATGATCTCTGTGACCGTATCGGCAGCAGGGTTTTCGACCACATAAGGCCGGTCGAAAACTCGCCCCAATTTGGAGTGCAAACCTTCAGCAGCAAAACTATTCACACCGGCCTGGTTTGCCCAATACGTCACACTATCCTTCGCCGGAACTTTTTTACCATCATCCGTCTCGATCATCGCCCCGTAGCGCATCTTGCGGAATTCGTTAAACCATTTATCGCGGCCAAAACTCTCTATCAGAGCGCTTAAGGTAGTTGATGTCGTCTCCTTCAAATTCAGTTCGCGGGTCAGCAGCTCGATATCTTCCGGCTGGATATCGCTCTCGGCAATCTCCAGGTTGAAGTCGGGTGGGGTGCCGCGGATCATCGCCCCCTGACCCAGGCCGACCACCCGCACCCGGCTGGGGAACTTCTCTTTCAACCCGGCTACCGTTTTACCGGTATCGGAGGCTCGATCCTGGTAGGCATACTCATTGTGCATATCCAAAACCAGCACCGAAGCCTTGTTGTATTGGATCAGTCCCGCCAACACGATGCGCGTCAGGAAGGATTTACCAGTCCCAGTGGCGCCAAACACCCCGGAAGAGCGCTGCACGAACTTCTCCAGATTCAGGCACACCGGCAGATCCTGCTCCCGAGTGTAGCCGATGACGAAGTTTTCGGTTTTTTCGCTTTTGCCGAAAATTTCGGCAATATCCCCGGCGCTGGCCCTGCGTACCGGGGCGTGGTGAGGCGGCACGGTCTTGACCGGCACTGGGCCGCCCTTAGTTTGCTCCCAAAGGGCAAATTCTGGGCGGCCCGGGTCGGGCCCACGCTCCAGCATGAGAGAAGGCAAAACTTCCAGGTTGGTGTACAGGGTCTGGCCGTGCAGCAGCCCTGCCAACACCGGCGGCAGGCGAGTCTCGCTCTGCTCGTCGGCAAAGCGCGGGTCGGTTGCGCCGAGCTGCAGGTCGGTCACCAGGCCATAAAACTGCCAGTTGCCGCTCTCAATGATCACAAAGGCACCTTCCTGCACCTCCTGCGACGGGACGGTCAGCCGCACGCGCAGGTTTTCTTTCAGGCCGCCGCCAACCACATAGCCGATCTGGTCGTTGGAATTTGACATGTCACTAGCTCCTGGTACTGTGGGCAGAAATCCGGTTAGCGGTTGAACGGGGCAATGTCACCCAGCGCCCCAAGTACGGCCATCAGCGTCTGGTAATCATCGCGCAGCAAAACAATCAGCTCCTGGGCGGCAGCTTCGATCCAACCAGGGTTGCCGGCAGCGGCATGGGCCTGCTGCGCCTGCTGCAAATGGGCCGCCAGCAGTTCCCCTACCGGCAGGTCGACCGACCGCAGTACATGGCGAAAATAACCAAACCACCCGGCCGCGGTGAAGCGACGCACCTCTTCCGGCTCGCAGAGATAGATGAGGTCCAGACTGAGCGGCGGGCGCGGTGGCAGCAGATGCAGGAGTTGTCCATCCTGCCGGTAGCCGGCCACCAGGACACTGATCTCAATCGGCGTGGTGCGGTTCTCGCGGTTATCGGCAATCGTGCCTGCGTCCACTGTCTCCACCGTGGCCAGCTGGCGCACCAGGCCGTCATCCTCAATGCGGATATCGTAAATCAGCCCGTAAATCTGGTAAGCCGGCCCCAAAGGGACGCGCACCAGGGCGCCAAACTCCGGGCTTCCCAGCTGCGCCACCCGGCACCCGGCCACAAATCCGGTATTGCTGGCGCGCAACAGCCGTCCAATCTCAATGGCTGCCATGAATCACCTCCTGCCGGACTCCAGGTCCTTGGCAAGCTGCTTATTAGATTTTTCAAACACTTCAAGTCCGCGGCCGCGCAGCTCGCGCAGCACCATTTGGGTTATTTCTTCTTTCTCTTGCAGGGTAACCAGCGCGATTTCGTGTGCCCTATGCAGCAGGTATGGATAGGGACGGCCGCCCATCACCCGGCACTGCTGCACCAGCACGGCATGCAAATCGTCCAGCATGGCCGGGGTATCGACCACCCAGCGCGGCACCTCAACCCGAGCCAGCGAATCGCGGCCTTCCAGGCCGACATTCAAGTAGAAAAAGTGCAATGCCAGGTCATCGGCATAAAAACTGCTGGATGGAGATTGGATTTCGAACAGCGCCGAGCGCTCACCGGGACGGAGCAACCCGCGAAAGAGGTGCAGGTCGCGTAGTGGCCGAAACGGCTTACTGCGGCGGACTTCCGGCAGTTCCTGCTCCGTCATCCGCAAGACTTCCAGCATGCGCATCACACCCCGGCCGGCCGGCCGGTCGACATAGCCGGCCGCTGAAGCCTGGGCGGCACGCAGCTGCTGCAGTACCAGCTTGTATTCCAGCAGACTTTCCTGAAACAGACTGTGCTCGTCTCGGCTGCCGGCCTCCCCCAGCCACAACTCCATCTGCCCATCGGTTAGCGTAATAGCCCCTGGCGGCAGTTCCGTGGCCAGATCGGCCAGCAGGCGGCGCTCGCCCAAATCACGCAGCAAGGCCAGGGTGGCATCCGTCAAATCTTCGATCTGTGCCTCGTACAGCAGCCGGCTCTCGACTTGCAATACAGGAGCTTGAGCCGCGCCAAGCTCCATGTGAATAGCGCCTACATTGACCAGGGCATATTCAAACGACTCGTGCCGGCTGGGCGCAATCTGGGAGCCATCGGCAGCCAGAATCGCCACCTGCCCGGGGAGCGGCGGCAGCGGGTATCCCTGATCCAGTGCTTCATCGAGTGGCAGGGCACAACGCAGGTTTCGATCATAGGCCTGCACTACCCGCTCGATCTTGCGCCGGACGGCATCGTAGTCCCGGGCATGCTCGTGGAGCAGGTATTGCGCTTCTTCCAACAGCCGGCGGTTATTCGCAACGCTCCGCTCGGCAGCCTCTCCCAGTTCAATGATTTGTCGACGCACCTGTTGAAAATCTATACTCATCTCGGCACCTGCCAAACCAGAACAATTGTTTGGTCTATTTTACCGGTTCTCCGCCCGGGCGGCAAGGGAATGTGTAAAAATACTGTGATCAGCAGCATATTACTGGCATAGATATAGTGCGGTAAAATTTAAGGATACTCAAAAATCCCATGATCACCACTGTCGATTCCAGCGCCCCTGACATTCTCCCCCGTAGCATACGCCCCTTCGAAGCTCGCCGTGACCTGGGTCGTGTCGCCGACTTGATCGAGATTTGCTTTGCCGACACGCTGGACCCGGATGGAGCGCGCTACATCCAGCGCATGCGCTCCGCCGCCGGTGACCCCAATATGCTGCGCTGGGCCAGCATCTCAGCGGAGTGGGGCAACCGCACCATGGGCGGCTACGTCTGGGAAGAAGATGGTCGCCTGGTAGGCAACCTCAGCCTGATTCCATATTCAATCCACGGCAGGCGGCGCTACTTGATCGCCAATGTGGCGGTGCATCCGGAGTATCGCCGGCGCGGGATTGCCCGCCAGCTCACCAGCCAGGCGATCACTTTTTGCCGGCAACGGGGTATCCCTGAAGTGTGGCTGCATGTGCGGGAGGAGAACGACCCGGCTATCAACCTGTATCGCGCGTTGAATTTTAATGAGCACGCCCGCCGCACCACCTGGCACAGCCAGAGCGACTATGCACGTGGCGAAGCTCCTGCCGGCCTGGCGCTTGGCAAACGGCACAAAGAAGATTGGAACTTGCAGCGCCAATGGCTGAGTCAAAACTATCCGCCTGAAGTCACATGGCACCTGCAGTTTAACATAAACACGTTAAAACCGGGCCTGGCAGGCACTCTGGCTCGCCTGTTCAGCGAGACTTATCTCCAGCAGTGGGCAGTCCAGCGCGACCGCCGCCTGGAGGCAGCGGTTGCCTGGCAGGCCAGCTCAACCTTTGCCAATATTTTATGGCTAGCTGCCCCCCCGCAGGTCAAGGACGAGACGGTTCAAGCCCTGCTTCAGTATGCCAGACGCCAGGTTCCCTCTCACCGCCCCCTGTCGCTCGACTACCCGGCACGGCAATCGAGTGATGCGATTCAGTCCGCCGGCTTCAAGGCATACCAGACCCTCATCTGGATGGCGCTCGACTCAGTTTAGCTCATCTTCCAGCCCCAACTCGCGATGTAAAAACCGGACGGCGCCGGCAAGCTGATCTTTTGGGATACAGAATGAAATCCCCTGCCCCATGCCAAACCCAGCCTGGGCGACGGCAATAATACGCGTGCCCAGTTTGCCTAACACCAGGAAGGCTTGCGAGACAACCTGCCCATCCGAGTCCGCTCCGGGAAAACCGACCACGGAGACGGTGGCAACTTTTTCCTTCACACCCAGGGAATAAGACCCGTTGGGGAAGCTCTTCTTCAGCAGGGCCAGACAGTGGGCCTGATCCTGCTCGCGCACCACCAGGTTGAGGCTGTGATCGGCCAGTGACTGGGAGAATAGCGGCGCTTCCACCCCGGCTTCACCCAGCGCCTGGAGCGCCGCGGCGGCGTGCTGCGGCGCCCAGGAATCGTCCCGGCTGCCTATGGCCACCAGGCTCAGACCGGTGGTAGAGATTATCGCCGGTTTGACCACCCTACCGGGATGCGGCGATTTGACGATCAGCGTGCCCGGGTGATCCGGGTTGAAACTGTTCAGGATGCGCAATGGGATGTCGCGCTCAAACAGCGGGCGGATCGTCTTGGGATGCAGCACGTCCGCGCCATAATAAGCCAGCTCGGCGGCTTCGGTGTAAGACAGCTCGGATAGGGTGTGCGCCTCGGCCACAAGGTTGGGGTCGGCCGTCAGAATTCCGTCCACATCACTCCAGATCCACACCTCCCGGGCGCTCAGGCCCGCCCCCAGGATAGCAGCGCTGTAATCGCTGCCTCCTCGCCCCAGGGTGGTGGTGACCCCCGTTTCGTTTGCTCCCAGGTAACCGGTGACCACCGGGATAATGCCGCGAGTGACCATCGGCGGGAGGCGCTCGGCCAGCCGGGCGTTAGTCTGATCCAACAGCGGGCGGGCCTGCCCATAATGGCTGTCGGTCACAATCAGCTCCACCGCTGAAATCGCCTGGGCGCGCACGCCTCGTCCGCGCAAGACGGCTGCCAGCAGGTT
Organism: Anaerolineae bacterium; assembly: GCA_041301395.1. Taxonomy (GTDB): domain Bacteria; phylum Chloroflexota; class Anaerolineae; order Anaerolineales; family UBA4823; genus CTSoil-045. The sequence goes on along the minus strand of JBFYSP010000008.1, from coordinate 1,879 downwards.
GGCGGAGAGAAATTCCCCGATCGAGCTGACCGCATCGCTGACGCGTGGGGTAAATTCTCCCAGGATGGCAATACTGCGATACAGCCGCTCCAGTTCATGCAGCCGGTCTTCAATCATCCCGCTGATCTCCAGACGCTGCGGCCCGCTGCCCAGCAGCGCCTCGGCAACCTCCAGATGGCGCTGCAGCAGGTCAGCCTTGATCTCGCGGAAATCCCGGTCACGCCCCTCCACAGCTGCCCAGCCGCCGGCAATCAGCTGGTCTGTCACGCCGCTCATCGCCGACACCACTACTACTGTTCCGGTCACACCCTCCTCTTTTGACGGCCGCTCGTGCTGCCGGATGATGATATCGGCCACGCCGGCCAGTCGGCCGGCATTTCCAACGGAAGTCCCGCCAAATTTATGCACCAACATGCCGGGCTCGCTATATTCCCGCCAGTGAATGGCGCAGATCTTCGATAATATCCATGGCTGCCTCTACCCCCACGGCGTAGCGCACCAGGTTGTCCCGAATGCCCGCCGCTTTACGCTCGACATATTCCAGCGAAAACAACGCCGCCGGCTGCTGCACAATGCTTTCCACTCCGCCCAGGGTGGGGCCGATGTACGGCAGGCGCAGCCGGTCGACAAAGCGAGCAGTGAGATCAAAATCGCCGTCGATTTCGAAACTGACTACTCCGCCAAAACCACTAAGCTGGGCCCTGGCCACGGCATAGTCTGGGTGGCTCTCCAGGCCGGGGTAGTACACGCAGCTTACGGCTGGGTGGTCTTCAAGGAAGCGCGCCACTTGAAGCCCGTTTTCATTCTGTCTTTGAACGCGCAGATCGAGGGTCTTCAGGCCGCGCAACAGCAGGTAGGCATCGTTGGGGTTGCTGACGCCGCCCAGGATACCGCGGGCTGTAGCAATATCCGCCAGCTTGCCTCGAGATCCGATCACCGCCCCCGCCAGTAAGTCATTGTGCCCGCCCAGGTATTTCGTCGCGCTCTGCACCACCAGGTCTGCCCCGAATTCCAGCGGTCGAAAATTGATCGGTGTGGCAAAGGTACTATCCACCACCGTGATCAGCCCATGCACCTGGGCGATCTCCACGACCGCCGGCAGGTCCAGCACCCGCAGGTAGGGGTTGGTGGGCGTCTCGGCAAAGATCAAGCGCGTATTCGGGCGGATCGCAGCACAGATGGCTTCCGGCTGGTCGACCGGCACCAGGGTAGTCTCGATCCCCAGGCGGCTGAGAATAGCCTGCGCCAGCTCCTTGGTGCGATGGTAAGTGTCGCGTGCCAGCAACAGGTGGTCGCCACTGGAAAGCAGAGTTAGAAAGGTGGTGGTAATAGCACTCATCCCGCTGGCAAACAGCAGCGCCCGCTCTCCCCCTTCCAGGGCAGCCAGCTTATTCTCGGCAGCGGTCTGGGTCGGGTTGCTGTAGCGCCCGTACTCGTCCCGATTGGCCTCGCCTTGCTCTTTGGAATGCATGAAGTCCAGGATTTCTGCTGTATCCTGGAAAGTAAAGGTCGAACTCTGCACGATGGGCGTAGTTATCGCCCCATACGGCTTACGATGAGCTTCGCCCCCATGAACTGCCTGAGTCGCCAGTGTGGCTGCCATGCCGTTACTCCTCTCCATCTCTTAGAATACTTACGCAGGATAGCCAGAGAGACGAGAGGCGATGAAAAAGCCTCTCCAACGGGGAATATGGTTGAAGAGGCTGTGCAAACTGACAGCTCGATCTCATCTTCCAGAACCCGCCGGGGTCTGTCGGAGTTGGCACCATGGCTGCTTGCTGCCTGGTTGCCGAGGTTTCACAGGGCCGGTCCCTCCACCTCTCTGGATAAGAACTGCGAACAATTATCCTGTTAAATTGTTGGGCTGGATAATACCACA
>JBFYSP010000273.1:0-9331 GCA_041301395.1 Anaerolineae bacterium | reverse complement strand
GGCCAGGTAAGCCGCATGCGCTCAACCAACGGCTTGAGTGACCTCGTGGCAGGTCGAGATGGCGGTGTGGCCAGCATGACTATATCCGGTTCATCTTGGCCGGAGAGCGAATCGGCCTGGTGAAAGTCAGCAGCCACCAGCACCCGCTGAGAACGTCGCACTGTGCCCAGCAAGGCTATCAGGCTGTCCCGATAATATCCCGGTGGGGCGATCACCAGCACAACCGGGGAGATCACGGCCGGCATCTCACTCATTTTCATCCTTAACATAGCGCATGTGTGCGATGCCTTCTCGCAAGGCATACAGCGCGGCTTGGGTACGGTTGGATAGCCGCAGTTTGGCCAGGATATTGGTGATATGCGTCCGCACCGTGCGCTCGCTCAAGAACAGCTCATCCGCAATTTCCTGGTTGGTTTTCCCCAGGGCCACCTGCTGTAAAATCTCGATTTCACGCTCGGTCAGGGTATTGACCAGGGATTCCTGGCCAACCTGGCTCTGGATGTCCCTCATCAGCTTGCGGGCAATCTCCGGCTGCAGGGCAGGCTTATTGTGGTAGGTATCCCGGATCGCCTGGATCAAATCCTCTGAAGAGGTATCTTTCATCAAATAACCAATTGCCCCGGACTTAATGGCCGAAAAAACCTGATGGTTCTCGGCAAAACTGGTCAGCACCAGGATGCGCGCATCCGGGTTGGTACGCTTGATCTCAATCGTGGCCTGCACGCCATCCATGCGCGGCATCACCAGGTCCAGCAGGATGACATCCGGGTCTAGCTGTTGCACCAGGGCCACTGCTTCGATCCCATCGGCGGCAGAGCCGACCACCTCAAACCCCGGCTCGGCGGAAAGCAGTGCATTCAGACCATCGCGAACAACCGTATGGTCATCGACAATCAGGACTCGGATCGTCTCGGTCATCTTAACTCCTCAATCGTGGCAATTACCCGGGTGCCGTTTCCCGGCTGGGTCAAAATACGTAGAGAGCCGTTCAAAGCGGTCGTGCGTTCCTGCATGGTAATCAAGCCCATCCCACCTGCAGCAGCCTTATCTTGCAGGTTGAAGCCACTCCCGTTATCGGCAATTTCCAGCTCCACTCGCCCGGGGCTGGAGCGAATTTCTACACTGACTGCAGTTGCACCGGCGTGCTTCAGGGTGTTATTTAATGCTTCCTGCGCAATGCGGTAGAGTGCCATCTCGGTCGATTCATCCAGATTCAGCTCACCACTCACCAGCAGGCGAGCATTCATCCCGGTGCGCTTCTCGACTGCATCCAGGCGGCGCTGCAGCGCCCCTTGCAGGCCCTCTTCCAGGTAATCCGACGGGCGCAGCTCGTAGACCAGCAAGCGCATTTCCTTCAGGGCCTGCTGAGCGCCCTGGTCGATGCGCGAAAGGTGCTGCCGGATGAGAGGCAGGTTACCCTGGTTGAGCACCTTCAAGCCCGCGCCGGCAAACAGCACCTGGCTGTAGAGCAACTGAGTCACCGAGTCGTGCAGCTCGCGCGCCAGGCGCTGGCGCTCCTCTACCACGGCTGCCTGTTCAGCTTGCTGGACCAGGCGCGCCCGCTCAACAAAAATACCCACCTGGTCGGCAATCGTCATCAACAGGGTAATGTCGTCAATCGTATAGTCCTGAGGCGTTGAGTTGAAAATGCTCAACAGGCCGAGCAGTTGTCCTTTAGCCCGCACCGGAGTGCCAATATAAGCGCGGGCAAACTCCTGCCGACCAGCCAGGAATGAGGCCATCAGCCGCTCGTCGTTGCGCACATCCGGCACTACCAGAGGCGAGGTTGAATCTACCAGAGAGCGCCACAAGCTGTCTCGCAAGGACAGGCTATCCAAATCCGCTGCCAGGGCGGGAGGTAGGTTCTGCTGGGCGTACAGGTGGAGCTCGTGACCGGCGGGATGCGCCAGGTGTATGGCGCCGCCGGCATTGTTCATTGATTCAAGCAGAATTTTGAGCACCTGTTCCAGAATCGAGCGCAAATCGAGGCGCTCGCTGGCTATAGCATTGATGTGATAAAGGGTGGAAAGGTGCTGGGTGCGTACATCGACCTGCTTTTCCAACCCCTCCAACATCACGGCCCGGCGTAGAGAGGCCCCGGCGACCCCGGCGATGGCGTTGTAGAGGTTTATATCCTCAACCGAAAAGCTGCGCCGGTCCTGGAAGGCAAAGCATAAGACGCCATAGGTGGCATTTTCAGATTTAAGCGGAATCAGGGCCGCCGACTGCATGTCCTCGAAGAGTGCCCGGTAGACATCAACCCCTTCACCTTGCAGATAGGGCTGGAGTTCCGAGATAGCGGCAGCCTGGCCAGAATGAAATACCTGGGAGATCCGGTCATCACCCAGGGGCTGGCTTAATGCGGCTATGCTCCCCTCCAGCGTGAGCTTCCCAACCAGGTGGGTCTTGGATTTATCGGGGAAGAGGAACACCCCCCGTACGGCCCCAAAAAAGCGCGTCACCAAATCCAGGATGGCGGCCAGGGTATTTTCACTGGTATCGGCCTGTTCCAGAGCGATTGTGATCGACGAGAGCACTTCCAGCTCTTCCGTGCGGCGATGCGATTGGTCGTGCAGACGAGCCCTTTCAAGCACATCCGCCACCTGAGAAGTAAAAGCCTGGATCATGGCTGCGTCACTGTCGCTGTAAGCCCCCGTTTCCAGAGAACCCAGCGATAAAAAGCCGATTACATCTTCCCCGGCCAGAAGCGGAGCGCCCATCCAGCCGTGAATTGACTGCATATCCGTCCAGCTGTCAAAACGCGCATCTCCCTGGATGTCACCGATGACCAACGGGCGGCGGGTGCGGCGGAACTCCTCAACCAGGGGGTGCGTGGCCACATGGCTGGCATGCTCGGCTTCGCTGCCCGGACCGGATTTCTCCATCAGTACAAAGTGGTTGGTCTCATCCAGTAAGAATAACCCCGCGCGATCATATTCCACCACATTACGCAAGTTGACCAGGATGATCTCCAGGGTTTGATTCATGGTGGCCGCACTGGCCAGGGAGGCCATGACATCCCGCATGATCTCGGCTTCCTGGCGGCGCTGCTGCTCGGCCTGGCGCAAGCGTGCCTGCTGGATGGCGACCGCCAGCGAGTCGGCTACTTCCTGGGCAATGCGGACGTGCTCAGCATTAAAGCTGCCTGGCTTCTCGGAAGCCAGGTTGAGCGTACCAATCAACTCGCCACTCAGCCGCAGCGGCACAGACAGGTAAGAATGGATGCCTAATTCCAGCATGTCATGCTGCAAGGAGGTATGGTGAGGTAAATCCCCCAGGTTATCTACCAGGTAAGCACGGCCGCCGCTTAATTGGTCCAGGTCAACCGAGAGCTCATCCAAACGGTAGCTTTTGCGGATATCCCAATCCGTCAGCCGGCGGTTGAAATCCAGCGCCAGCAGCCGGGCTTCTTGCGTGTGCAGATCGACCAGGACAACACTGCTGGCGCGATAATGCGGGACAACCGTATGAATCTGGCGCAGGGCCGCCTGGGCGCTGAGACGTTCGTCCAGAGCCGACAGCACCGCATGCTCGATATCATGCAGGATCTGCAGGCGCTGGATATGCTGGCGCAAGCTTTCTTCTACCTGGCGGCGTTGTGAAATATCCAACAAGCTCAGCTGGAGAGCTGGCTTTCCCTGATATTCCGCCTGGTTCAGCAATACATCCACCCAGTGATCCGAGCCATCCGAGTGTGCCAGGCAAACCTCAGGCTGCAAGGGGACAATCTCACCGGCCAGTGCCTGCCGCCAGGATTGCTCGACACGGGAGCGGTCTTCCGGCCGGAGCAAGGCAAACAAGCGCTCGGTGGTCAGGCTGTAGACCGCCTCCGGCTCAATATCCAGCATCTGAACGGCTACCGGATTGGCCAACACCAGCTCACTATCCTGAAAAATAAGCACGCCCTGCAACAGCGGGCGCGCAGCGGGAGATTGGCTCGTCGATACCAGCGATTCAGACGGTTGGCCCTGTCGCCGAACCGGCAAGCTCCCGGCAGGGTCTCGTGTAGCGTGAGGGGATTTGCCCGTTTGCATCAGGCTGCCTGGAGGTCGTACTCGCTTGCCGGCCCGTCTCACAATCAGGATGGTTTAGAGGGTGCCAGCCAGTAGCTGATCGATCTTGGCGCGGAACTCAATCTCATCGGCGCCGCCAAACTTAATAAACCGGATCACTCCCTGGGAGTCAATGAAAACCGATGTAGGCATGAAACCCATCCAGTACGATTTGAAGATCGTATCCGCTTCATCCAGCACTACCGGATAGGCAAGACCTAAACCCGAGACGGTATCTTTAACCTTCTGCAGGTCATCTTGTGCGATACCGTTGACCGACAGGATGATCAGGTTCTTCCCCTGGTATTCCTGGTAGATTTTATTCAGCGCCGGCATCTCTTCCAGGCAAGGTTCGCACCAGGTTACCCAGTAATTAATCAGCACATTCTGGCCGCGCAGGCTGGCCAGGTTGATCGAGCCGCCATCCAAAGTCTGCAGAGTAAAATCCGGCGCGAAAGAACCGACCGTCGGTTCTGTTGCAGTAGGTAGAATGGCAGCAGCATCGCTGGCGGCTGCAAGTGGCTGTCCCTGGCCGGCCGCAAGCGACGCGTCGCTGGCAGGTGCTTCCTGCGGTGCAGGAGCAGCCTGCTTTGCGGATGGCTGGTCAACCGCAGGGGCTGCATTGGCCGTGTCACTGGCAGGAGCAGCTTCAAGAGCAGGCTGTTCCACCAGGGTGGATTCGACAGTTGTTTCTACGGCTGGGGCAGCTGGAGATTGCGCTGAGGTGGATTCGTTGATTGATGGGGGGACCGCCCTGGCTTGCAAGACGGTGGTTTGGGAGGCAACCGAGGGGGCTGAGCCACATGCGGTTGAAACGATAAGGATCATCACGGCCGATACAAATAAGGACCAATTCTTCAATTTGGCATTCCTAAGATTCACTATATTCTCCTGTAATTATTGTATATCAGTAAGCACGCGAATTATAACCGCTATCCTTACCCACATTTTAGCGCAATCTGCTTTTAACTGCGAATCAAGTCAAATGTTTGGTAGCCGCAGCACTTGTAATTAAGTCAAACGTCGTATTGCCAAGCCCGATAAATCTATTAAAATATAAGTAGCCAATAAGAGGCTGGAATAATTAATCCTGACCGCACAAATCGAGGGTGTTTTCGATTAATATGCTTTTCGTCTTTAGGAGACAGCTATGAAAGTACGAACCGACACGAAATCCGGCGCAGCCTGCTACGTCGTCCAAAACGGGGACAGCCTGGGCACAATTGCCCAGAAATTCTATGGACCTAGCGCCACTTATTCTGATGTCCAGAAGATTTATTATTCCAATATGACCATCATTGGGCCAAACCAGAACAATATCTTCCCCGGGCAAAAACTCTACATCCCCGACTAATCCCAGCACTGAAATCAGGAATAAATATTCGTCCCCGCGGGAGCCGAGGGGACGAATATTAAATTAACCACAATCAGACCTTTATCTTTTGTCTTTCTGTTCTGGCTCAGTGCGCGCCAGGACATAACCCAGCACCATAAAAACCAGCAGAAAGATAATTAGCTGCATCAGCGCGCCCCAAGAATGTAGCCGACGGCAAGTGCCAGTAATACAACGATCAGCAATTCCATAGTTTATCTCCAGGCGGCTCAAGAAAACACGAGCCCGAAATCTATACGCATCTATCTTCCCGGCCAGTTGCCGGCATTATAACATATCCGCAGCAGCCGGTTCCTCCGGGCTACCCGGGATCTTGAAGTCATCTGTCCGCGGCGCCAGCCGCCCGTCGTCGATCCACAGCCGCTGCCAATCGGCGCTGGCCCACAATCCCTGGCGCACCTGTTCTTCCGCTTCCAACAGCTGCTGATAGCGCGTACCAGACTGGGCAGCCAGATCCTGAGGCGTACCATCTTCGATAATACGACCTTCTTCGATTACCAGTACCCGTGGGAAGTTCAGCGTTTCGCTCACATCGTGTGTGATGCACAACAAAGTCGCCGCCTCCCAATGCTGGCGTGCCTTCACCAACAGGCTGCGCCGCTTTTCGCGATCCAACCCGCGGAATGGCTCATCCAGGATCGCCAGGCGCGCGCCACTGCGCAGCATGGCGCGCCCCAGGCGGACGCGCTGCCCTTCACCGCCGGAGACCAGGCCGCCCCCCTCCCCCAGGCTGGTCTTCAATCCATCGGGCATCCTCTCCAGCACTCCAAACAAGTCGGCGTCCTGGATCACCCCACCAATCGGCTGGCCATTAGACTGCTCCATCCCATAACGCAGATTATCGTACAAGGACCTGTTCCAGAGCTGCACGGCCGGGTCCACCCAGGCGGTTCCCCGGCGCAGCGCCTGGATACGCTTGCCATCCAGAGCTTGCTCGTCCACGAAAATACGCCCCTGAGAAGGCCGGTTCCAGCCCAACAGCAAACCCACCAGGGATGATTTCCCCGCGCCAGAAGGACCAACAATGGCAATGTGCTCACCAGGTTGGATATCCAGAGTGACTTCCTTTAATATGATATGCCCGCCAGCCTGAACCCAGACATCCTCCAGCGAGATGCTGGCTGCCTGGCTCATTGTGTCCTGCTTCAAAGGCGCTTGCGATGCTTGCTGGTCCTGCAGCCAGATATCTTCTTCATCCGGCGCGCCAAGTGGCTCCAGCAAGCGGACGATGCGATTGCGCAGCATGGGGTATTGCTGGACCTGGTCTGCCAGGGATTGCCCCAGGGCCGGCAGGTTTAACGTCCAGTAGAATAACAACAAGATCTCGCTGGGCTGCCCGCCCTTGGCGACGTAATTCACCAGGATCAGGATCGCAAACAGCGAGTACAGTATAGCCCCAAATGCTCGCAGGTATGTGCCGGTATTGGAAAACTCCCGGTTGGAGCGTGCCCACTCAATCATCTGGCTTTCGTGCTGCCTCCGCAGGCTGCGCTCCGCCCCATGCGCCCGAGCCGGGATCAGCCCAAGTAGGGCATCCAGGTAAAATCGGCTCAAGGCCCCAATATGAGTGCGCAGACGCAGGTCGCGCTCGTCCAGGATCGGACGCGTGACGAACGAAATCCCAAAGAAGAAAGTGGTCCCCAAGATCGCCAATGGTGCGCTGATCGGATCCAGCCAGATAACGCCGATGGTTGTAAGAATCAACTGGAACGCAGTACGCAACAGGCCGATACCCACCTGCGGCATCGTCCGCAAGGCACGCAAGTCGTGCGCCCGCTGCGCCATGTCTGAGGTCAGGCGGCTGCGAAAGTAGCGGTCTCCCAGACGGGGGATCTTTTCCAGCAATGAAACCCGCAGGCGAGTCTCCAATCGTCTGCCCATGCGCAGGGCAATCGAGTTGATTGGAAACTCTAACAGCAGCAGCGCCAGCATGAAACCGGATAAAACTACCACAGCCGCAATTCGCTGCGAGACATTGCTCAGGCTCTGGCCTAAAATGACCAAACCCTGGAAAAGGATGGCTTCGACCATCACGCCCATCGTCGCCAGGGCTACCGCCAGGAGCATAATTCCGGGCGTAAGCAGTCCATCTTGCTTCAAAGCCTGCCAAACGGCGTGTAAAGGGCGATACTCGGGCTCTTCCAGGGCTGCTTCCAGGTCGGGAGGCAATATGCGCTCTGCTTCCGGTTGCCCATCTTCATCCAGGGTCAGTTCGGCAATAGGCCGGCGGCCCAGGATGCGCACCAGGACCGCTCCGCGTAACAGCAAGCGCTCTTCCTCGGCTGTCTGACCAGGTGGCGTGGGTAGTGGCAAAGCCGACCAGTAAGTCTCCGGAATCCGGATCTCCCTGGTTACCGTCTCATCTGGCTGTGCCTGGATAAATTCCCCCGGCAGCGCTGCGCCGCGATTTAGCTCGAAAAAGCGACCGATCACCTTACCGGCTTGTTCGCCGGCTTCCAGCCCGCGTGAACGCACAATAGCTGCCACCATGCGGACAGCAGCATCCAGGGTGGCCAGCGAGCGCCAGCCGTTATCCATTATTGCGGAATCGATCAGCTGCTGCAAGACTTCCGGGGGGATTTTCAGGTCGGACATGCGGTGGCGCAGCGGCTCCAGAAAGCCCTCAGTTCCGGCCCATTCGCGCCAGGCCGCCGCAGCCACCGGGAAAGTATGGATGTACAGCTCATCCTGGAATCGTTGCCAGCTTGGCCAGCGCCGCCCGGTTGCCGGATCCATAATCTGCAGATGGTTGCCAAAACGGCCCCATACTACCAGGAAGTGCGTCATACCGGTGGGCAGGCGCACCACTACCAGGGCCGGCAAAGCCTGTGCCTCCGGCAGCAGCAGGTGGTCCACCGGCAACATTACCTGCTCGGCCTGCAAGCCTAGCTGGACCGCCAGGTCCTCAATCGTATTGATTGAGGTGCCATCGACATCTGTCTGGCATGCCTCCCGCAGGCGGCCATAATTCACCGTAATGCCGAAGCCCTCCAGTATGGCTTTCAATGCCGCCGGTCCACAATCCATTTCCGACGACTGGATGACCTCCGGCGCCAGGAAGCGCTGGCCCTGGGTAGGCGTATCCAGGATCATGACGAGCTCGGGTTCTCCTGGGGCGTGACGGGGATATCTTGCCGGTTCAGGTATTTACCCATAGCGCGCATCACCAGCACAGCTGGCGTGACGTACTCCGCTTCAACCTGCACCTGGCCTTTAAAGCCCTGAGTGAGTAAGTTTTCTGGGATTTCATTGGTTGTCAGGGTGATTTCAACATCATTGCTGCCGGGTTGGATGGTGAATACCATGGCTGGCAGTGGGGTTACCGATTGGTCCGAGCCAACAGTAACGCGCAGAACAGCCGGCTGCCCCTGGCGCAGGCGCGCCATCGACTCAGCCGAGAACTGCGCCATCAGGCGCCCGTCTTCGGTCATGCTTACGGTGTTGCTTACTTCAAAAAGGGTGATCCTGGCCGAAAAAAACCATACAACCAGCGCCAACATGACGACACTGGCCAGCAGTATTCCCACCAGCGAAGCGCGATAGCTGTCCACTTTCAACGATCGCATTGAACGCGAGAATGGAATTGACACAATGTCCTCTTACAGGCCTGGAGTCAAAATAATCGGTGAATGCCATCCGTGGCAAGCGTATTATAAAGGAAAACCCGGCGGCCCGGCTGGCTCGCGAGGTTGCCAGGAGAAAGCTTAGTCAAATGACTTAGGTTGGGGACTGAATAGTTTCCGTCAAAAGTTTCTGGAAAAAACTAGTAAAATCAACAGCAATATGGCAAAACGGGATCTGGTGTGGGAAAATATTGCCTGGCCGGTTTCCAGGCTGGGAGAGCTGATCGAAAACCTGGCACGCCGTTCGAAATTGATCACACGCC
>JBFYSP010000242.1:0-4670 GCA_041301395.1 Anaerolineae bacterium | reverse complement strand
TTGTGGCCATCGCAGTCGGGGTGGATGAAGCCGGCATGATTGAGATTGGCACCATGCTGGTGCTAACAGGTCTGATCATCGCGGTGGCGGTGGGATTGTGGCGCTTACAGAATTGGGCGCGCATCGCCGTCATCGTACTACAGAGCTTCAGCCTGATCCTATCCATCATTCTGATGCTCAATGGTGCATTCGGCATACCGAGCTTGATCGGTCTTGCAATTGGGGGGTACACGATCTATTGGTTTGCGACCAATCGCGGCTATTTTATCAAGCCGCAAGCCGGTTAGCGGTTTACTGCATCCGCCCGGCTGGCAGCCAGCCGCATCCAGGCGTACACCCCCAGCATCGCCAGGCTGACCAGCGTCAGCACCACGATCACGCTCAGCGGGCCGAGCGGCTCGATCAGCTGGCCAATGAACCAGGGGAAGAACATGCCGCCCAGGCTGGCGCCGACGAAGAACATACTCGTGACGCGGGCGGTGGTTGCCATGTGATGCCCGGCGAAGGACAGTGTATTGGGGAAGATGGAGGCGATGGAGAAACCCAGCCCCAGTGAGCCCAGCCACAGCGCGGTAGCGGATTCATGCCACAGCAGGATCACCCCCAGGCTGAGCAGGCAGCCGATCACATCCGCCAGGATAAGGGTGCGCGGCCGGAAGCGCATCGAAAGGGGTATGCCAATCAAGCGCCCCAGGGTAAACGCCCCCCAGAAGGCCGAAGTAAGGTAGGCGGCGGTGACCGCAGTGCCCAGCTCCAGCATGGTGGCGTAGGTGTACACCCAGCCGCCAAAAGAGCCTTCCAGCCCGACCACCAGGAAGAAAAATACACCCAGGGGCAGCACCAGGCTGAAATTGATCGGCGCCAGCGTGCCGTCTTCGGCGCGTCCCTGGTGGGCGGGGCTGGGCTGCGCATAAACGAAGGCCGCCACCGGCAATACCAGCAGCGCCAGTAGCCGGTAGCCCCAGGCGATCCCGCCTGTTAGCAGGATGGCCTGGGCAAAGATCAGCGGCGATAAGAAAGCCCCCAGCCCGAAGAAAAAATGCAGGCCGTTCATGAACGGCCCGACCTTGTCACCGTGCACCCACACGATCATGGTGTTGGCGCCCACGTCCATAGCCCCTTCGCCGATGCCTAGCACCAGCAGCACCGCCGCCAACAGCCACAACATCGGGATGCCCGGCACCAGCAGCAGGCCCAACCCCATCACCAGCAGCATGCCGGCCATCAGGCGCTGTCCCGGTAGGCGGTCGAACAGGCGCCCGCCCAGCAGCGAGCCCAGCAGGTAGCCAAAAGCGCGCGCCGTGAACAGGATGCTCACCTGGCTGAGTGTGCTGCGGGTCTGCTCAGCCAGCCCGGGCAGAGTCGGCCCCAGCGCGGCGGTCGAAAGCCCCAGGGTGATGAAGGCGACATAATAGCCGGCGGTCTTTGCCAGCCGGCCTTTGCGGTCGTCAAGTGCGGCGGTTTGCATCGATTTAGGTCCCAGGTGGATTTTCCCCCCTATCTTATCACGAAGCGGGATACGCTGTAAATCGTGAAAAATGTGGGGGCGTGTCGTGGGGCGGGTCGTAGGGGCGAGTCGTAGGGGCGGGTCTCAGATCCGCCCCTACATTACCGGGTTATAATTCACACAAAGGATTCCTGCCTGATGACCAACCAACCTTCCCCTGGCACACCCGCTACCCGCAAGGGCAGCTTAGCGCTGCTCAAAACCATCCTGTACCTCCTGGCCGGGCTGATCCTGGCATCGGGCTTGCTCACCGGCATTGCTCTGCTGGCCGGCGCCGGCGGCATGGTCTCGAACCTGATCCTGCCGTTGCAATTGATGGGCATGGAAGCTGCAGCCAACCTGGTAAAACCCCTGCTTAATGGCGTGCTGGTCAACCTGGGCATAGCCGCCCTGGTGGTTTCTCTGGCACTGAGCGGTTTGCTGTATGCGGTTGGCAGGCTCATTGGGACTGTGAAGGATATGGAGAGGCGGCTGATCGTACTGGAAGCCGGCTCTCAATCCGTGTAGCCCATTCTACTCGGGGAAGCGAAGTTTCGATCGAACTATTACTTGGGAGGTTTCCATGAGCGATGTCACTGTGATCGGGTTGGGGAACATGGGCTCGGCGCTGGCCCGGGCACTGCTGGAGGGCGGTTTTCAAGTGACGGTGTGGAACCGCAGCCCGGAAAAAGCGAACTTGCCGGCGCTGCAGGGTGCGATTTTTACGCCGGAGATCGGTGAGGCGCTCGCCGCCGCCCCCGTGGTGCTGGTGTGCGTCACCAATTATGCTGCCTCGGACGCCATCCTGGCTCAAGCCGCCTCAGAGCTGGCCGGCAAAATCCTGGTGCAGTTCAGCACCGGCACGCCACAGATGGCCCGCCGTGGTGAAGCCTGGGCTATAGCGCATGGGGCACAGTACCTGGAAGCCAAGATCACCGGCAGCCCCGCCTCGATCGGGACGCCCAGCGCACATATCCTGCTCTCGGGCTCCGAAGCCGCTTATCATAAAGCCGAGCCGCTACTTCGTGCGCTGGCTGCCAATCTGGATTACAAAGGCGCCCTGATCGGGTTGGCATCCGCCTGGGACTTGGTCATGATCATGCACTATTACGGCATGTTCCTGAGCCTGTTCCACAGCGTTCAAATCTGCCAGGCGGAGGCGATCCCGCTGGAACAGTACGAGGCGCTGCTCGGCGAGCAGAACCTGGGGTACGAAAAATGGCTGGTCGAAAATATCCGCACGGGTAATTATCTGGATACCTCGGCGCCGCTTGAGCTGTGGCTGGGAGGTATCCGGCGCATTAGCGAGCACGCCCGCGCATGCGGCAGTAACGCCGCCTTCCCGGAATTCGTCGCCCAGCTATTTCAACAAGCGGCGGACGCCGGTTACGCTCGTGAAGAAGTATCCGCAGTGTATAAGGTGCTGGAAACTCGAGATCACTGATACTCTTCGGCGGACAGCTCGACCTGGTAAAAAGCATCATCTTCCGGCAGGTAGGTATGCCACTCGTCTGTATAATCAATCTCTACCGTCGCCTGCTGCAGCTGGCATTCGAGCACATGTCCACCGGCCGTCCTGTCGGCGGTGATAAAGTGAAAATGATACCCGGGTGCATTCGCAGGATCCATGTAGCTCGGAAGACGAAATCCCAGCATGACTCCTTCGACCGCATCAAACTCGAAAACTGGCTGACTTTCCAGCACTTCCGGCAGGGTCTTGTAAGGTTTTTCTTGCCTGGGTACGCTGCGTGTCTGTACAGTGGTGAATGTCCCCGTGATTTTGATGGCGTAGGGAATATTTTCCGTGGGCAGCAGGCTGTCCAGCTGCGCTTTCAACGCTTCGCAATCAATTGGCTCAATAAAGTTGACGGTTTGGTCCGTATCGAAGAAGGTAACCACAGAAAATGGGGTTTTTAGCGCATCATCTACGGGGTAAGCCACGCCATCCGATTTTATCTGGAAAACCTGGTGATCGATTTCGAGCATTTCGCCATCCAGCCCATTAAATGTCCCCAGGCCAAAATCGCCATAATTTTTCAGATCGGCAAAGGTCATCTCCCCATCGAAGACTCCGGCCATCAGAGAGCTGAGCAGGGAGTATTGGAAGAGAGTCTCCCTCCCTGGGAAAAGGGCGGCGGACTGGCAACCGGCTGGTATGAGGCAGGCCAGGGCGATGAAAAGCCGGAGTGTAGATTGAATTAATCGATCAGTTTTCAATGGCTGTATACCTCCGAAATCTTTACTTGCCGGAATTTCAGGAAGGCGCCGGGTCCAGCATGATCCACGGGATCCCATCCAGGCTTTCCCTGCGATCCTTGCATAGATCCTCACCAACCAGGTGGAAGGTCAGGTTCTTGCCGTCGAACTCCCAGGTGTAGGACGCCGTGCAAGCATCCTTACACGGAGCAAATTCCGTTTCTTCTGTGTACAGATTGTCCCGGATGGAATAAGTTCCGGTTGCATCCACCTGGTCGTTCACCAGGAACACGTAACTCCCATCGGCGTTAAACTGCAGCTTCCAATTCGCGTGGTTTTTTTGTACAAATATGCCGCTTGGGAAGGCGTTCGTCGCCGGAAGTGGTTTTATAGA
Source organism: Anaerolineae bacterium (assembly GCA_041301395.1). Classification (GTDB taxonomy): domain Bacteria; phylum Chloroflexota; class Anaerolineae; order Anaerolineales; family UBA4823; genus CTSoil-045. The sequence continues at coordinate 594 of JBFYSP010000242.1, read as the reverse complement.
TCCCTCGGTTTTGGATGGCAGACCTGTTGAAATAGGCGTTGGTGGTACCTTACTGCCTGCCGCACAGGCAGCCAGAATAACTGAGACGAACAGTATTATCAAGTAGCCGGGCTTATTCATGTTCCCCTCCATTTTGTACTTTTATTATACAGGCGAAATACACCCTGCGCATACTTCTACCTGTGCGCGGGAGGGCTTAGCTCGGCAGCATTATGGGGTTAACTGTTTGTATTTCGCTCCCCCACAGATCTTCGCCTGCGGGGGCGAGTTTGCTACCCTGCCTCCGCATTTACGGCAAGTTGAATTTGATCCCGGTGCCATCGCTGGGGGGCAGCACGCCGCTTGCCAGGGAGAAGCTGCCACCGGCTACGACGCCGATCCCGCCGGTGACCGCGCCCGTCTTACGCTCGCTTATCCCCGCATAGAGCATTTATCCCTACCAGACCACGATCTCACCGACTTCCACCTCCGCGGCGGCCGAGTCACCTATCGAAGCTGCCCCATCCGCCATCCGACCGCAGACGGTTAGCCCGCCGCCAGCACCCCACACCGGCTCCCAATTCCAGCCCGGCTATCGACGGCGAAGGTGCCCCG
>JBFYSP010000231.1:0-2611 GCA_041301395.1 Anaerolineae bacterium | reverse complement strand
AGTATTGCCGTGCCATCGACGAGGATGCAGTACCCGCTGCGTGCCGTCACCGCATTGCTGATCGCCGTCCGGAAATCGGCCATAGTGCTGCCAGAAGTGTTCGCCGTCTCTGTGCCCCGAGTCAACGGGGTCTGGCAGTAGATCGTGGCGTCCGGCATTTCAGCGTGGAGCTCATCCAGCAGATCGGCGTACCGGGTGGCGAAAACAGCTGCGCTGCCCTGGTTTAAGCCGTAGTCGTTAGTTCCCAGTGCGATCCAGATGATGCTCGGTTCCCAGGTGACCACCAGCTCCGCAAATGCTTCATGATCACCAGTGTCTTCCAGAGCGCGCGAGCCGTAAGCATTTACCAATACCTTGCCGTCATAGGCGGCACGCACCAGCTGAACCGCCGCTTCCAGCGGGGGGTCGTCGGCGTTGCCGCCCTCCGTGATCGAGTCGCCGACGAAGATCACCCGGTCCATCTCTTGTGTAACTGCAGGGTGGTAGACGCTGGCCGTCTTGTCAAAGCCGGCCGCTTTCAGCCAGGTCCCTTTAATCACGCCGCTACCCCTGCCCTGGACGCCGTTGATCACTTCCACAATCTTTGTCACCCCGTACCCCCCTGGCAGAGCCACTGCATGACCCGAGCTGGAGCCGTTAGCACTCACGGTCTTTATCGCTACGTCAACCCCATCCACCCGCACGCCCACCTCTGCCATAGTCGGCCAGTTGGTGTAAGCGTCGGAGTACAGTGTCATCGACATCAGCTGCGCCTTCGTGCTGAACAGCACACGAGAAAGAACGTCTGCTCGGATGAACGTGCCGGTATCCGAGCAGGCTTCTTCCGTCGCTTCCAGAGTATCCTCCAGGTCGGCAGCTTCTACCTGGATCATCTGGAATAACTCGCCAATCGCCCCCATTGCGCTATTCAGCTGCGTTACATACGGCGTGATGTCAATGTCATAGAACGCTGCCGCCTGGATGCTCATATTGCCGTAATAGCTTGCCGCCATGGAAAGCAGGTACACCTCGCCGGCAGGCGGCGTGAATACGTTATAGGTCAGGCCAATATCTTCGCCGTCAAAATATATCTTTTGACCGGTAAAGATGACTATGCCTTCGGTTCTACCGCCGGCGTCAGCCTGTTCGTTCTCAAAACCGGCTGAGAAAAAGTCACCGGACCAGGTGTTGTTCGGCATGCAGTAAAACTCAAAGCTGTCGGCTGTCGCAAATAATGCTTTCAGTGCGCCGGCCGCAGCATTACTAAAGCGGATGGCCACGCTCTTGTATCCGCTTGCGCCCGTTAGACCGGTGCGCAGGCTGCTGCTGGTGCCGTTGCCGGTCCAGCCGTTGGCTAAGTCCCAGCCTGGCGCGCCTACCTGGACGATGTTGCCGGTCCCCGGGTTGACCAGGTTGATATACGAGTCGGCCAGGTCGTCTGCTAGCATCGGCTGGTAAGCACGCAGGCAGTTTTCCGCCGGGATCCCGCCGGCCAGGTACCACGGCGGCGTTACATTCGACCCGCTGAGCACCGGCTGCAGCAGGTGCGGTTTTGTCAGTCTGAGAGCTAAACTGGGCTTCATAAGGGGTTTCGTTCCTCAATCATGATCTGTAGGGGCAGGTCTGTAGGGGCAGGTCTGTAGGGGCAGGTCTCAGACCTGCCCCTACGCTACACATACAGCTGTATCCAGCTCACGCCTTCACCGTTCACGGCGCTGTCCAGCCAGAGCTCGGCCAGGCTTCCCACCCAGGAAAAGACCACCGTCTCACCTGCTGAGAGCCGCAGACCGTTGGAAACCGTCACGTCGCCGGCGCCGTCATTCCCCAGCGCCACGATCCCCGTATTCGTGTCCAGTGCCTTGATCATCACCGGCCCCTCGATCCTAGCCGAGCCCATCACCACCGCCGTCCCGGCTGTCGTCACCGTCTTCTGTCCGCTGATTGCTGCCATACAAATCTCCTTTCCTGCCTCTCCTCAGAGCGACGCAGGTCTCCCCCACTCCTCCCACACCTCTTCCACCGCCTGGCTTACCAGAGCGTTGTATTCCCCCCGCAGCGGGCAGCGCACTCCCTCACCGCCTGGCGCGGCAGCGCAATCCTGGCAGTGCTGCAGGTCCCGCCGCAGCCGGCGCAGCGCACGCACCAGGTCGTGGGATAGCTCGGCTATCTTCAGCGAGTCTTCCCCAATCGGGCAGCCGCCCGTCGCGTGTCTCGGCTTGCGTTTCGCTTTAATGCCTTCTGCTTGCATGCTTGCTCACCCTCCCCAACCCCCCGCTCCCGCCCACGCCGCCTTCGGTCGTTCAGTCGCTGGGCGGCTTCTCGGCCGCCGGCTCCGTCGTCTCTGGCAGGCTGTCCAGGCGCCTCGCCGCCGACTCCATCTCGGCCATCACCTCGGTCAGCGCTTCCTGGATCATCAGCATCGCCTGCGAGCCCTGCTCGCCGTCCAGCAGGCGCTGCGTGCGCAGCAGCACTGCCAGCCGCGTGCTGGCCACCCCCAGTGCCCGCAGCACCTCGATCAAACCGCCGGTGCTCTCCTCGCTCCACGCGCTCTCGAACAGGCGCCGGATCAGGCTGCGCAGCATGGCCACCTCCGCCAGCAGGTCGGCCGCTCCCAGTCCAGCCTCTGCCTCAC
>JBFYSP010000224.1:0-3887 GCA_041301395.1 Anaerolineae bacterium | reverse complement strand
GGGTCGCTGAAATGGTGCAGGCTTACCAGAGGAGTCAGGCCGCGCTCGAGCATGCCGCGCAAGATGACCCGGTAGCGCTCGATGGCTGATTCGTCCCAGATTCCCGGGCGGGGCTGAATACGGCTCCATTCCAGCGACATGCGGTGTGCATTCTGACCGGCCTCGGCGGCGCGGTCCAGGTCTTCCCGCCAGCGACCACCCCACCAATCGCAAGCCAGGCCGGCTTTTTCTCCATTCTGGATGCGCCCTTTCTCGTTTTCCCAGGCGTACCAGTTATTGTTGGTGTTGTTGCCTTCCACTTGGTGGGATGCTGTTGCGGTGCCCCACAGAAACCCGCGTGGAAAGTGAAATGCTGCTTGTGCCATAAGATTCCTTGAACTGCAGTGTAAAATCGCCTAATTGTACCATCCGCATTTTCGCTCGGCGATCGAACAGGCGGCGCTGGCTGGAAAATCACCGCTCGGGTCGCCCTATGCCTTGGGGCTTCGTTATGGTATGCTTGAATCCTTCAAGGACAGACCTTCCATGAGTGAAGCGTTCATAATCTCTGCTGTGCGTACCCCGATTGGGGTTGGGAAGCCGACTGGGGCGCTGCAGCCTTTTACCCCGGTTGAGCTGGCATCCATGGTCATGCGCGAAGCTGTCAGCCGGGCAGGGATTAACCCCGGCCGCATCGATGATGTGAACTGGGGTGTGGTCACCTCAATCGGGGACCAGGGCGGGAACCTGGGCCGCCTGGCGGTGCTCAAGGCCGGCTTCCCGGCTAAAGTGCCGGCGGTGACGCTGAACCGGATGTGCGGTTCCGGACAGCAGGCGGTGCATTTTGCCGCCCAGGCGATCATTGCCGGGGATGCCGACCTGGTATTGGCCGGCGGCAGCGAGAGCATGTCACACCAGCCGCTCGGCGCCGATTATCCCGCCGTCTGGCCGGACCTGCCTTACACCCTGGTACACCAGGGGACCAGCGCTGAGCTGATGGCTGAGAAGTGGAGTCTGAGCCGGGAATCCCTGGACGATTACGCCTATACTTCCCATCAACGGGCCATGCAAGCCAGTCAACAGGGGTTTTTCGATGAGCAAATTCTCCCCATCCAACGGCCGGATGGCCGGATCGTCTCCCTGGATGAGGGCATGCGCATTCCGCCAGATCGGGAAAAGATCGGCCGACTCAGGCCGGTATTTAAGCCGGAAGGCGTGATCACTGCCGGCAATGCCAGCCAGGTTAGCGATGGGGCAGCCGCCCTGGTGCTAGCCTCTCCAACGGCGGTCGGCCGCTATAACCTGACGCCTCGAGCGCAGATTGTTAGCCGGGTTGTGGTGGGCTCTGACCCGGTGCTGATGCTGGATGGCCCGATCCCGGCTACTCAGCTGGCATTGAAGCGTGCCGGACTTTCCCTGGATGAGATGGATGTTATCGAAATTAATGAAGCTTTCGCCAGCGTGGTGCTGGCCTGGGCAGCTGAATTGCATCCGGATATGCAGCGGGTTAATCCTAACGGCGGCGCCATTGCCCACGGGCACCCGCTGGGCGCCACTGGGGCTGTCCTGATGACCAAGCTGCTCCACGAGCTGGAGCGCACTGGCAGCCGCTACGGCCTGCAGACGATGTGTATCGGCCACGGAATGGCAACTGCTACAATTATCGAGCGCCTATGAACCATAAAGTTTATCTTGCACTGGGGACCAATCTGGGCGACCGCCGGGAAAACTTGCAGGTGGCGTTGAAAGCCATGTCGCCGGAGATCAACATCCTGCGCCGTTCGTCGGTGTACGAAACACCTCCCTGGGGCATTGTTGAGCAGCCCACCTTTTATAATCAGGTAGTTGAGGCAGAAACCAGCCTGCCGCCGGAGGAGCTGCTGGTATTCCTCAAGCAGCTCGAAATTCGCCTGGGTCGCCTACCGGCAGAGCGCTACGGCCCGCGCTTGATCGATCTGGACATCCTGTTCTATGACGACCTGGTGCAGGAGACCGACCTGCTTTCCATCCCTCACCCGCGCTTGCGAGGAAGGGCTTTCGTGCTCGTACCACTGGCCGAGTTGTCTCCCGACCTGATGCACCCCAAGCTGGGTCTGACCGTCACCCAGCTGCAGAACGAAGTCGATTTTCAGGGCATCCAAAAGGTAGCCAGTACCTCGCGTTCTCTGGTGCGAGGCAAGAAGACGCAAATGATTCCCGAGGAGGAACCGAAAATGTCTGCTGAAAGCAAACCCTTGAATTGGACCCCGACACCTGGACTGGGGTACACTGTCAGCCGCCGGCCGGATGGCGGATTAAACGTGATCTTCACGGATATCACCCACGAGACGCTGACGCACTGGCGAAACTTCGCCCTCGACCACCTGCTGGATTCGGATCGCCTGACGCGCAACCTGTATGACCTGCGGCAGGTGAAAGAGCTTCCCGAAGAAGCCATCACCTATGCCCTGGAAGTGAGCAACGACCCCTCGGTGCGCAATATTCGCATGGCGGTAGTGGTATCCAGCCAGGAGGTTGCGCAGCGCATCATGGAGATTGCAGCTTTGACGACCAGTGGGGGTGTTGAGATGGCGATTTTTACCTCCCAGGATGAAGCCGAAACCTGGCTGGATCGCCCCCTGACCTTGCTGGTATAGCGGTTCACACTCCCTGTCGATGCCACGCATGCCTTTCTCGGTTGGCGGGCGCAGCCTGGAGTGGGGCCGGCGCACGTATATCATGGGGATTCTCAACATCACCCCGGACAGTTTTTCGGGGGATGGCCTGCTGCTGGGAGAGCCTCCTGCCAATGGAGAGGGTTGGCTGGCAGCTGTGCTGTTACAAGCCCGCCAGTTTATGGAGGCAGGCGCCGATATCCTGGATGTGGGCGGCGAGAGCACCCGCCCAGGTGCACAGCAGGTAAGCCAGGAAGAAGAGCTGCAGCGTGTTCTTCCGGTCATCCGCATGCTTCGTGACCAGCTGGATGTGCTGATCTCTGTCGATACTTATAAGGCGCCTGTTGCGGAGCAAGCGCTGAAAGCCGGGGCGCACCTGGTAAATGACGTGTGGGGGCTGCACGCCGATCCCGACCTGGCAGGAGTGGCGGCTCGTTACCGGGCGCCGGTAATTCTGATGCACAACCGTTCTTCCTGGGCGCATGCCGAGATTCGCGAGCGGCTCGGCGGGCGTTACGTGGGTATACCCTATGAAAACCTGCTGGAAGATATCCGCCGCGAGCTGTTGGAGAGCGTCGCAGTGGCACACGCCGCGGGTATTCCCAATGAACATATAATTCTGGACCCTGGGATTGGGTTTGGTAAATCGGTCGAGCAAAACCTGGAGCTGATCGATCACCTGGACGAAATCTGCAGCCTGGGCTACCCGGTTTTGCTGGGGCCATCGCGCAAAAGCTTTATCGGGTATACCCTGGATCTGCCGCCGGATCAGCGTCTGGAAGGCACGGCGGCGGCGGTGGCGATTGGTATTGCGAGGGGGGCGGATATCGTGCGCGTCCATGATGTGCGTTACATGGTGCGCGTGGCACGCCTGGCGGATGCCATCACTCGCCGGCAGGTCAGAGTGGTATAATCGCCTCTCTCAAAAAAAGGAAAACAGGACAAGATGACAGATACCTTCTCCACACTCTCTACGCTAACGACCACAAGCGGAAAATATGCTTATTACCGGCTTCCCGCCCTGGAACAGGCTGGACTAGCCCGCCTGGCCAGCCTGCCGTTTTCTATCCGGATTATGCTCGAAGCGGTGCTGCGCCAGTGCAATGAACGTGAAATCACCCGGCAGGACGTGATAAACCTGGCCGGATGGCGGCCGCGGGCAGCGGAACGCCTGGCGCTGCCTTTTGCACCGGCACGCGTCATTATGCAGGATTTCACCGGCGTACCGGCAGTAGTAGACCTGGCGGCCATGCG
>JBFYSP010000220.1:0-9518 GCA_041301395.1 Anaerolineae bacterium | reverse complement strand
CGGCGGAATTTACCGGCGCCCGTCATGGTGAAGCGCTGGCGTCCCTGTTCAAAATGGCTGACCTGTTTGTCCTGCCGGGCACCGGCGGGTTGGCCGTGCAGCAGGCGATGGCTTACGGGCTTCCGGTGATCGTGGCTCAGGGCGATGGCACCCAGGACGACCTGGTGCGCCCGGAGAATGGTTGGCAGTTGCCGCCGGGCGACCTATCGGCGCTGCAGGCCTGCCTCGCAGCAGCCCTGGCCGACCCGGCCCGCCTGCGTCAAATGGGCGCCGAATCCTACCGCATCGCCCGGGATGAGATCAATATCGAGCAGATGGTGCGCGCGTTTATCCGGGCGCTGAACAGCACACGGCTGGTGAATTAGAATATCAGGGGGACGAGAAATATGACGAAGAGCGTCCAGGCGACATAACCCACCGTCCCCCGGCTGAAGACGGCCTGGGCACGAGCCACCCAGCCATCGTCTTTGCTTCGCCATAGCTGGTAGGCCAGCATAGCCAGGATCACGGTGTTGATCAGGTTCCAGCCGATGATGATCAGGCGGTTCATGGTCAGCTGGTCGGCAGCCGTGCGGTAGAGGATCGCAGCCAGGGCATACAGGCTGACCAGGATAGCCAGCACGGCTACCGCGAGGATGCCGCTGCGCAGGGCGGATTTTAGCTTCGGGGATAGGTCATCCGCCTTAAGCGGGGTGGCGCCGAGCAGCAGCCCCATGACGGCGAATAGCATGATGTTATACACAATCAATACATCCCGGTTTTTGAAAGGCTCCAGGAAATTGAACGGAATGATCAGCACGTAAATCACCAGCACCAGCAGAGTCAGGGGCAGCAGCAGGCGCATCATATTGGCGATAAACTTGCTCAATCCCTGGCTGAAATCCTGTTCGCCTGGCGGAAAGCGCGGGTCGTATATCGTGGCCAGGGCAATGATCGGGATCAAGCCAAACCCAGCGCCCGCCAGGAAGAGCATGCTGCGCTCCGGCAACTCGATACTTAAGGCGCTGAGCATCCCGATGGTTATGGCGCCAAAAGCCACCCCGGCGATCAGGTACAGTCCGGCGGTAATGGCCGCCTCGATCGATTTGGTCAGGAAGGAAAAGCGGTCTTTAATACTCGAACGCAGCCCCAACAGGGCGACACCCAGGGCAATCCAGGAGAGCAGTGGCAGATGGATGACCATCTGATCCTGGTAAGCGTTGTATAACCACTCAGGCAGCGTGGCGGAAATCAGCAGCACATACAGCAACGCTGCCGCCAGTACAATAATAGCTACCAGGGGATAGGTGTACTTAAGCTTTCCGGCTATTACCAAGAAGGCGATGGCGATGGCCGCGGCTACCGGCGCCCAGACCAACACGAGCAAGGGTATCCGCTCAGGATCTTCGCTGAAGACCGCGATCAGGCCCAAAACCAGGCCGCTCAACAGGGCCAGAGGGATTGCGCAGCGCCAGATACTGGCACGCTCTGGCCGCGAAGCTGTCTCGACCGGCGGCGACTCCAGCCGGTAATACCAGGCGGCAAACAACAGGTTATCCGGCGCTTCTTGATAGCACAGGCGCAGGTCCTGGGCAAACTCGCTTGTGTGGCCGGTTCCGATGGCATCCTTGTAAAGCGCTTCCATCTGTTGGGCGTCGTTTGCTGCCTGAAGAATGTCTTCCTGATATTTCATGATTGACCTTCCAAGCGCATTATAATCCTGATCATGCGATTATTATTTGTAGCCGATGGACGCTCGCCGATTGCTTTGAATTGGATGCACTATTTCATCGACCAGGGTCACGAAGTGCACCTGGCATCGACGTATGCCTGCCATTCGGTACCCGGGTTGGCTTCGCTAACGGTGGTCCCGGTGGCCTTCAGCGGTTTAAAAAAGACTGTGCCTCCGGTGCCCCCATCCCCATCCGCTGCCACGCAGCCGGCCAGTACCCGTCGTAAAGATTTGACCGCTTTAGGCACGGTAGGCTTGCGTACAGCGGTGCGCCAATGGCTTGGACCATTGACCTTGAAACGCTCTGCCCGCCAACTGCAGGAGTTGACCCGCCGGCTGCGACCGGAACTGGTGCATGCCATGCGCATCCCCTACGAAGGCATGATCGCCGCCCTGGCAAGACCGGCCGTGCCGCTGTTGATTTCGGTGTGGGGCAATGATTTCACTCTGCACGCGAATTCTACTCCGCTGATGGATCGCCTGACGCGCCAGGCGCTGCAGGCTGCGAATGCGCTGCACGCCGACTGCCGGCGCGACCTGCGCCTGGCTGCGGCATACGGCTTCCCCGCTGAACGGCCGAGCCTGGTTGTGCCCGGCAATGGAGGCCTGCGCTTGGATGTGTTTCACCCGCTGCGCGAGGCTGAGGAGATGGCAGACCGTCCGCTGCAAGTGATCAACCCGCGTGGACTGCGGGCTTATGTGCGCAACGATACCTTCTTCCAGGCTGTACCGCGTGTGCTAGCGGTCTATCCTCAGGTGCGCTTTCTTTGCCCCACCATGGCGGGCCAGCCCCAGGCGGAGCGCTGGATAGCCGAGCTGGGAATTTCTGGGCAGGTGGAGCTGCTGCCCAGGCAGACTCAGGCCCAGATGGCCGCCCTGTTCCAGGCCTGCCAGGTGTGCGTCTCGCCCAGCGAACATGATGGCACGCCCAACACGCTACTGGAAGCGATGGCCTGCGGTTGTTTCCCGGTGGCCGGCGATATCGAGTCGCTGCGCGAGTGGATCACTCCAGGTGAGAACGGCCTGCTGGTCGATCCTGGCGATCCGGCTGCCCTGGCGCAGGCCATTCAGCAGGCTCTCGAGCAGCCGGCGCTGCGCCGCAGCGCTCGACAGCGTAATCTCGTGCTGGTGGCGGAACGGGCGGAATACAGGCAGGTCATGACGCAGGTGGAAGCGTTTTACCGCCAGATGCTGGGATAAAAAAAACAGGCAGGGATTTTCCCAGCCTGTTCTATTAGCGTTGATAATCGATTAGATGTGAATGGCGTGCCCTTCGGCGGCGTGTGCGGCTTCCATCAGCGTTTCGCTCAGCGTCGGGTGGGCATGCACATTGCGGGCGATTTCGCTGGGGGTCAGCTCCATCATCTGAGCCAGGGTAAGCTCGGGCAGCAGCTCGGTCACTTCAGGCCCGATCAAGTGTGCTCCCAGGATTTCCCCGTACTTTTTGTCGGTAATGATTTTGACCCAGCCGGCAGACTCGCCCAGCCCTAAGGCCTTGCCGTTGGCCTGGTAGGGGAAACGACCGACCTGCACATCGTAACCGCGCTCTTTGGCCTGGGCTTCGGTCAGGCCGAAGGAAGCCACCTGCGGCTGGGAATAGGTAGCCCGCGGCATCATTTCGTAATCCAGCTTGACGGTTTCTACACCGGCGATATTCTCGGCACACACGATGCCCTGGGCCGAGCCGACATGCGCCAGCATCAGCTTGGCGGTGACGTCGCCAATTGCCCAGATACCCGGTACGTTGGTGGCCATGCGCTCGTCGATTTCGACCGCGCCGCGTTCGCTAAGCTTGACCCCAACTTCTTCCAGCCCCAGCCCGGGGCCATTGGGGCGAAAGCCGATGGCCACCAGCGCCTGCTCGGCCTGCAGCACTTTTTCGCCCTGTTCGCCGGCGACTTTCACCACTACGCCTTCCGGTGTGGCTTCCACCGATTGGACGCGGTGCCCGGTCAAGGCGCCGATCTTGCGCTTGGCAAAGGCTTTGGCCAGCTCGGCGCTGACTTCTTCATCTTCCAGCGGCACCAGGCGGGGCAGCATCTCGACAATGGTGACTTCCACCCCGTAGGAATTCCACACGGTGGCAAACTCCACCCCGATAGCCCCGGCGCCGATAATCACCACGGATTTCGGCAACTTTTCCTGCAAGATGGCTTCCAGGTAGGTGACAACTTTCTCGCCGTCGATCACCCAGCCCGGCGGCACCATGGTGCTGGCGCCGGTACCAATGACGATATTTTTGGCGCTCAGCTCGGTGGTCTTGCCTTCGCTGTCGGTGACGGTCACTTTATCGCCTGCGGTCAGGCGAGCGCTGCCCATATGAACATCAATCTTGTTCTTGCGCATCAGGAAAGCGACGCCCTTGGTCAGGCGGTCGGATACCTGGCGGCTGCGCTTGACGGCTACACTGTAATCCAGGTTCAGGTTATCGAAAGAAAAACCGAATTCTTTGCCGCGCTCACGCAAGGTATGGGCTACCTCGGCGTTTTTTAGCAGTGCCTTGGATGGGATACAGCCCACATTTAAGCACACGCCGCCCATCCACTGCTTATCGATGATGGCGGTTTTCAAACCAAGTTGGGAGGCCCGTATGGCGCAGACGTAACCCGCAGGGCCGGCCCCGATGACGATGACATCGTATTCACTCATGGATACTCCTCAAGAATTACGGCGGGGTTGACGCCTCCCACCGGTATTTACCCGAAATGCTCCAGCGATTCTACCACCTTACCCAGAAAGTGATCGGCAATTGCGCCGTCCAGGATGCGGTGATCGAAGGTAAAGGAGAGGTAGACCATCGGGCGAATGGCGATGCTGTCGTTGCCAAAATCATCGGGAATAACAACCACCCGCTTCTGGATCATGCCCACCCCCAGGATGCCGCATTGCGGCTGGTTGATGATCGGTGTGGCGAACAGCGAGCCGCTTGTGCCGTGGTTGGTGAGGGTAAATGTACCGCCTCGCACCTCTTCCGGCTTTAGCTTGCGCAGGCGCGCCCGCCCTGATAGGTCGTTGACCTCTCGGGCAATCCCCAGCAACGACAGGCTGTCGGCCGAGCGGATCACGGGAACGATCAACCCACCGTCCTCCAGCGAGGTAGCCAGCCCGATGTTGATCTGCGGGTGGATATGGATGCCCGCCTCGCTCCATGAAGAGTTGACCACCGGGAAAGTCTTGAGCGCCCGGACAACGGCGAGTACGAAATAGGGGGTAAACGTCAGATTGGCACCCGCCTGGGCAAAGGACTCTTTGTTCGCCTGGCGGTGGGCAGTCACCCGGCTGAGATCGCCTTCCATTACCGTGGTGGCGTGCGGCGAAGTGCGCTTGCTCAGCACCATGTGATCGGCTATAGCGCGCCGCACCGCGCTGATCGGAAGGATCTCTCCAAACCCAGGGATGGCAGTCGTTGGCGATGCGTCGGCTGTGGTGGGGGGAGTAGCTGGTGATTGAGCCGGTTGCTGCTTTTCCAGGTAGCGCTCCACGTCTCGCCGGGTGATCCGCTCGCCCAGGCCGGTGCCGTGTACCTGGCTCAGGTCCAGGTTGTGTTCCCGGGCCATGCGAGCTACGACAGGGGAGATAAAGCCCAGCTCCCGATCTTGATCCTGGCTGTCGGGTAATTTTGTGGGTGGAAGCGGCTCCTGCTGAGGGGGGCTGCTTGCCGGGGCGGAGGCCACCGCTATTTTAGGTGTGGGACCTGGTTGGGGTGCGAGTGGAGGTTCTCCACGCTGCCCGATTAAAGCCAGGATGCTGCCGGCCTGGATGGTTGTACCCTCCGGTACCAGGATTTCCAGCAGGATGCCTGCGGCTGGAGCGGGCACTTCAGTATCGACCTTGTCGGTATTAACTTCCAGCAGCGGCTCGAACTCATTCACCGACTCGCCGGTCGATTTTAGCCAGCGCGTGATGGTGCCTTCCACGACCGATTCGCCGAACTGCGGCATGAGTACTTGAACGGGCATGTATCCTCCACTCCCGTATATTTTTTAGGAATAAAGCGCCGGGTATTTACCCGGGTCGGCTTCGTGCATTACATCATACGCTGCATCAAAAACCTGGTCGGCATTGGGCTTCGAGAAATAATCGCCGTCGGAGCCATACGCTGGACGGTGGGGCTTGCTCGATAGGGTACGGGGTGGGGAATCCAGCCAGGTGAAGCCGCCCTGGAATTCGATGACCTGCTGCAGCATATAAGCCGTGGCGCCGCCGGGTACATCCTCATCGATGAACAGAATGCGCCCGGTTTTTTTGAGCGATTGCAGGATTATGCCCTGCAGGTCAAAGGGCAGCAGGGATTGCACGTCGACCACCTCGGCATCGATTCCCAGCTTCTGGAGATGGCCGGTGGCTTCCAGCACGATCCGGCAGCAGGCACCGTAGGTGACCAGGGTGATATCTGTTCCCGGGCGCAAGATTTCCGGCACGCCCAGCGGCAAAGTCAGCTCGCCGATGTTCTCGGGCAGCGGCTCTCGCATGCGGTAGCCGCTGAGCACCTCGATTACCAGCGCTGGATCATCCGAGAGTAATAAAGTGTTGTAAAAACCCGCCGCTCGGGTCATATCGCGCGGCACCAGGACATGCATGCCGCGTAGCAGGTGGATGATTCCGCCCATAGGCGAGCCGGAGTGCCAGATTCCCTCCAGCCGGTGGCCGCGGGTGCGCAGGATCACCGGGGCCTTCTGACCGCCACGCGTGCGCCAGTGCAGCGTGGCCAGGTCGTCCGAGAGGATTTGTAAAGCGTATAGCAGGTAGTCCAGATATTGGATCTCAGCAATCGGACGCAGACCGCGCAGCGCCAGGCCGATCGCCTGGCCGACGATGGTGGCTTCCCGGATGCCGGTATCCGAGACGCGCAGGGTTCCATATTTCTCCTGCAGGCCATGAAATCCCTGGTTGACATCCCCGAGACGGCCGACATCTTCGCCAAATGCTACCAGGCGCGGCTCGCGCTGCAAGGCAGCATCGAAGCACGCATTTAAGATCTCGAAGCCATACACGCGCAGCGGGTCGGTGGCGTACCGCGGCCCGACATGCTGGACATTTAGAGCCGAAGATGCGTCCTGGATGTGCAGGTGCGAGCCGTAGCGTTCGGCATTTTCGGCTTCGTAGCGGTTCTTCCAGGCGACTAGCGCTTGCCTGTATTGGTGCGCCGGCAGTTCAGGATTGTTTTCATCCCAGGTGAGGCGCAAGGCTTCCTGGGCGGCAGCCTTCAGGTTGCGCCGGTAGGGGACCGGTTGGCTGGAGAGGCGGCTGCGAATTTGCTCGATTTGTTCGCCGTGCTGGGAGTTGGAGCCCAACCGTTCGAGCAGGCTGCTAACTTCCTGTTGCTCACTCAGAATAGGCGCTGTAAAAGCCTGCCAGGCATGCCGGCGTTCGTCCTCCACCAGCGCCTGTTCTTCGGATTGGATCTGATCCAGCTCCTGCTCGTTGGCAATACCCGTCTCCAGGATCCACTGGCGGAACTTGCGGTTGCAGTCGAACTCCAGCTCGAACTCCAGCCGTTCCTTAGGTTTATAGCGTTCGTGGCTGCCAGAGGTAGAATGCCCCAGCGGCTGGGTCAGCTCATAGACATGGATAATGCTGGGCATATGATCTTGGCGGGCGTTGGCGGCCGCACGGCGGTAAACATCGACCAGAGCGGGGTAATCCCATCCCCGCACAGTGTACAGGTCATAACCTTCACAGCCCTGCTCCTGGCACTGGAATCCGCTCAGGGCTTCGGACAGATTTCGTTTGACCATGGCATATTCGTTGGGCACCGAGATGCCATAGCCGTCGTCGTAAATCGTGATAATTGCCGGGACGCGCAGCACACCGATGGCATTGGCCGACTCCCAGAACAGGCCTTCGGCGCAGGAGGCGTTCCCGATGGTCCCGTAGGCGATCTCATTGCCGTTGTTAGAGAATTGGGACATTTGCCGGAGCACATCGACTTCGCGATACAGGCGGGAAGCTTGCGCCAGGCCGACCAGCCGAGGCATCTGGGATGCGGTCGGCGAAAGATCGGCAGAGGTGTTGTACATCTCAGACTGGTTTTTCCAGCTGCCATCGGGGTTGATCAGCCGGGTGGCAAAGTGGGCATTCATGGCGCGTCCACCGGTCGCCGGCTCGGCTTCCGGGTCGGCGTGCGCGTACAGCTGGGCAAAAAACTGGCCCAGATCGATCTCGCCCAGCGCCAGCATCAAGGTCTGGTCCCGGTAGTAGCCGGAGCGGAAGTCTCCCTTTTGGAAGACTCTGGCCATAGCCAGCTGGGTTACTTCTTTGCCATCTCCGAAAATTCCGAACTTGGCTTTGCCGCTCAGTACCTCTCGGCGGCCGATCAGGCTGGCCTGGCGGCTGCGGTAGGCCAGGCGGTAATCCGACAGAATCTCGTCATGCAGATGAGTTAGAGGGGGATGGGCTGGAAGTACTAGGTCTACCAATTTTGCTCCTCTCTTTTCACAGGATTACGGTATGACCCGGACATCCAGGATTATATCCCCCTTTCCGGTGATTTTGATGCGAATTAGGAGAGAATCTAGCAATCCTGGAGATAAACATCCCCAGCGGTTACACACCGAGGGCGTGGCCTGCAAACTAGCGAAAAAAAGAACGACAACCGCTTTACGTAGCCAGATTGTGTGAACAGGTTTGAACCAGGCTTACAGCTGAGCGGCGATAATCTCGGCTACGTCCAACACCTGCATCGAGTCGTTAGCCTCCCGGCTGGCGTCGGTGAGCATTACCATGCAGAAGGGGCAGCCGACCGCCAGCGTCCCTGCGCCGGTTGCTTCGGCCTGGTGATAGCGTTTCAGGTTGACCCGCTCCGTGCCGTGCTCCTCTTCTTTCCACATCTGGCCGCCGCCGGCGCCGCAGCAGAAAGACTTCTCCCGGTTATTAGTGATTTCGACCAGATTCCATCCCGCCTGCTCAAGCACCGCGCGGGGCTCTTTAATCACCTGGTTCTGGCGCCCCAGGTAGCATGGATCATGGAAGGCAACTGCCTGCTGGCCGTCTCCCTTGAGCTTAAGCTGCCCGGCGTTGAGCAATTCCTGGATCAGTTGGGTGTGGTGGATTACCTGGTAGTTCCCGCCAAAAGCCGGGTACTCGTTTTTCAAGGTGTGCAGGCAGTGCGGGCAGGTGGTGACGATTCGCCTGGGGGCGACTTCATTAAGGATTTCGACGTTGGCGGTGGCCAGCATGAAGAACAGGTCTTCTTTACCGGCCCGGCGCGCCGAGTCGCCGGTGCATTGCTCGCCTTCACCCAGCACCGCGTAGCTGACTCCGGCTGCGTTCAAAATTTGGGCAAAAGCGTGTGCCGTCTTTTGCGCCCTGGCGTCGGTGGCAGGAGCGCAGCCAACCCACCACAAGATTTCCGGCTCTGGGTTTTCGTCGATGGTTGGCACAGGCATCCCTTCCGCCCATTTCATGCGCTCGGTGGGCGGTACGCCCCATGGGTTGGTATTGCGCTCCATGCCGCGGAAGGCAGCTTGCAGCTGCTTGGGGAATTTGTTCTCCATCAACACCAGCGAGCGGCGTATGTCCAGGATGTCACGCATCGGCTCGTTGCCGACCGGGCAGATATCCACGCAGGCCCCACAGGCGGTGCAGGCCCACACGGCTTCTTCGGTGATGGCGAATTCCAGCAGCTCTTTGGAGCTGGCCTCGCCCCCCGCCAATCGCTTGCCCTCTGCGTTGAGGAAATAACGTTTGTTGATCTCCAGGGCAGCCGGGGAAAGCACTTTACCGGTGTTGTATGCCGGGCAGACTTCCTGGCAGCGATAGCACATGATGCAGGCGTAGGCGTCCATCAATTGCTCCCAGCTGAAAT
>JBFYSP010000204.1:0-10832 GCA_041301395.1 Anaerolineae bacterium | reverse complement strand
GGGTGCAATGCCGTCGATCGGATGATCGACGAAGGCCTGCAAGGCGTCGAGTTTGTCGCAATTAATACCGACGCTCAGGCATTGATGCTCTCCAAAGCCTCGACGCGCGTGCGCATTGGTGAGAAGCTCACCCGCGGCCTGGGCTCGGGTGGCGATCCGGAAGTCGGCCGCAAGGCGACGGAAGAGTCAGCCGAAGAGCTATACGGCGTCATGAAAGGCGCCGATATGGTCTTCATCACCGCCGGGATGGGCGGAGGCACGGGCACTGGCGGCGTAGCCACCATCGCCCAGATAGCCAAGGAAGTTGGCGCCCTGACGATTGGCGTGGTGACCCGCCCCTTTACCTTCGAGGGCTCACGGCGCATCCAATCGGCTGAGGCAGGCATCGGCAAGCTCAAGGAGCAAGCCGATACTCTGATCGTCATCCCTAACGACCGGCTGCTGCAGATTGTGGACAAGCGCGCCAACCTGCAGTCCGCCTTCCGGATGGCAGATGATGTCCTGCGTCAGGGTGTGCAAGGGATTTCCGAGCTTATCACCGTCCCCGGCCTGATTAACCTGGACTTCGCCGATGTTCGCACCATCATGTCCGAAGGCGGAGCCGCCCTGATGGCGGTTGGCATGGCTAAGGGCGAAGACGCAGCTCGTATGGCTGCTGAGCAGGCAATCTCCAGCCAGCTGTTGGACATTACCATCGATGGCGCCCGGGGCATCCTGTTCAACGTGACCGGTGGTCCGGAGCTGACCCTGTTCGATGTCAACCAGGCAGCTGCGATCATCAAGGAAACCGCCCACCCGGATGTCAACCTGATCTTTGGTGCAGTGATTGACCCGGCCATGAAGGAATCCGTGCGCATCACTGTGATTGCAACGGGTTTTGAGCGGGCGGGTACACCCCGCCGGATCGTTGAGAACCCGGTGATGGAACCACGTGAGATGCGAGAAGTGAGTGTGGCAGCAGCTTCCAAATCGACCAACCAGCCGGTGCGGGAGTTCCAGCCGCGCGCTTTCAATACTGAGGATCTGGATATCCCGACCTTTCTGCGGAATCGTGGCCACTAGGCTGTCAACCCTATCGCCTTGGTAGAACAACCGGGCGCTTGTAGCATTGAGTTCCAGCAGGAGCGTTAGCTATCAGCAGCTGATTCTTAGGGCATTCAGGTTGTGTGGTTTGGAGTCTGGCGATTTACGCGCCTCTCCATGCCTGCCTTCGTGTGGAGAAGCGCAAATTAACGAGTTGAGCCGGGTGCATCCCGCCGGGCTCAACTCGTTGTTTTAACTGTAAATTTTAAGGTTTTTTCGATAAAAATCCCCTTGCAACCCGCCTGGAGATATGCTACAATGAGTATTGTTAGCCGTATATGTACGGGGTGATAAACAGGGATACCCTAGCTATGGCGGCAACATTTGTTCTATAACATCCCCGAAGGAATAACATGCGCTGTCCATATTGTAAGTACGAACAATCGCGGGTGATAGATACGACTCACGATCACCGGGGAGGGGTTCGCCGCCGCAGGGAATGTGAAAACTGTGGTAAGCGATTCAGTACCTATGAACGGCCAATCCTGGCCACTCCGTTGATCGTCAAACAGGACGGCACCCGGGAGGAATTTGACCGGGACAAACTGATCCGCGGCATACGCATCTCCTGTGCCAAGCGCCCGGTTTCCGGAACGGATATTGAGCGCCTGGTGGGGGAAATAGAATCGACCTTGCAGGCAATGGGGCGCTCTGAAGTCTCTTCCCGAGTGGTAGGAGATATGGTGATTGCCGGTCTGAAAGAGATGGATCAGATTGCTTATATTCGTTATGCCATCGTGTACCTGGGTTTGGACGATTTGAAATCGATCCGTGGTGAGATCGACCGCTTGTTAGAAAGTTAGTTGTTTCGAACAATACAGCGTGGGGGAAATTATTAACGTCAAGAATATTTTTATAGTAGAGGAGAGATCGTGATGCTGACAAAGCAGTCGAAAGATGATTCAAAAAGCGGATTATTGCCGACACCGCCCCTCCCAGAAGATTTGATGCCAGCTTCTTTAACGGATAACGCCCGCCAGGTTCTGGTGCGGCGCTATGTTCGGCGCGGGCGCGATGGCAAGCCGGTCGAGACAGTCGAAGAGATGTTCTGGCGAGTGGCTTATCATGTAGCGGCTGTTGAAGCCGAGTGGGATAGCGATATCCTGCAGCGTGCTCGCAGCTATTATGACCTGCTAACCAGCAAGCGTTTTTTCCCCAATTCCCCTACTTTTACCGGTGCCGGTACGCCTCTGGGTCAGTTGGCGGCCTGTTTTGTTCTTCCCATTTCGGACGACATGGGGCGCGATCCGGCCGGAATTTTTCAGACCTTGCGCGACGCCGCCTTGATCCAACAGACTGGGGGTGGCAATGGCTTTTCGTTTTCTCGCCTGCGCCCGAAAGGCGCCATGGTCAAATCCTCTGCAGGACAGGCTACCGGACCGGTCGGCTTTTTGCGAGTGTACGACATAGCCTTTGGCGAGATTGCCCAGGGCGGTACTCGGCGGGGTGCCAATATGGCGGTCTTGCGAGTCGATCATCCGGATATTGAAGAGTTCATTACCTGTAAAACCGACGAAAATGCCATCACCAATTTTAATATTTCGGTTGGTATCACCGATGCTTTCATGGAAGCTGTCGCGAATGACCTCCCCTGGGATTTGCGGTTTCCGGATGTCAACGCTCGCGAGTACCACGGATTTAGCGGGACGCTGGAGCAGGCGGAAGAACGCGGTGTACCGATCCGGGTGTATCGCACTGTTTCAGCGCGGGAGCTGTTCGACAAGATTGTCACCCAGGCTCACCACAACGGCGAACCGGGTGTACTTTTCCTGGATGCTTCCAACCGCTCCAATCCGGTGCCGCATTTATACCAGCTAGAAGCGACAAATCCTTGCGGCGAGCAATGGCTTGGTCCTTATGAAAATTGCTGCCTGGGGTCGGTAAACCTGGCCCAGCACTTCGGCTCGGACCATACGGTCGACTGGGAGAAACTGCGCCTGAGCACCGTCCTCTCGACCATCTTTCTGGATGATGTCGTCGAGGCGAATGCTTACGTACCGGCGGTGGCCCAGCTAAAAGTAGCAGCTCTTAACGCCCGGCGGATTGGCCTGGGCATTATGGGCCTGGCCGACTTGATGTACCATGTCGGCATCCGCTACGGCTCGCCGGAGGGGCAGGAGTTTGCCGCCCAGGTGATGGAGTTCGTCCGCTATCACACCGTTTTGACCAGCATCGAGCTATCCAGGCAGCGCGGCCCATTCCAGGCCATCCGGGGCAGCATTTACGACCCGCAAGATATCAAGTGGCAGCCGCCAACCTCGATTGCGCCTTATTCACAGGATTGGGGTCGTCCGGAAGTGGACTGGGGGCAGGCTGTAGAGGGAATCTGGCAGCACGGCATTCGCAACGCCGCCCAGACAACCGTGGCGCCCACCGGGACGATTGCTACCGTAGCCGGCTGCGAAGGCTATGGTTGCGAGCCGGTCTTTGCGCTGGCTTACATCCGCCATGTGAATGATAACGGGCAGGATCTGCAGCTGACATATGCCAGCCCATTGTTTGAGGCTGCCTTGACCCAGGCCGGCCTGGATGAAAACACCCGCCGCCAGGTAGTCGAGCATGTCATGGAGGAAGGCACCTGCCAGGGCCTGGACGAAGTTCCCGAGGCCATCCGCCAGGTATTTGCCGTCTCGGCAGATATCTCTGCTGAAGAACATGTCCGCATGCAGGCGGCTTTGCAGGCATTTGTGGACAACAGCCTGAGCAAGACAGTGAATTTCTCGGAAGGAGCTTCCGAACAGGATGTCGCCACCGCCTACATTTTAGCCTGGGAGCTGGGATGTAAAGGGATCACGGTGTATGTCACCGGATCTCGCCAGAAAGTTGTTTTGGAGACCAAGGCCACTGCCCGGCAGAAAGAAACAGTCGAGGCTGCCGATTCTGCCCAAGAGCAGCTGACGATCTGGCACGATAAGAAGAAGCCTCGCCCACGTGCGCTGCACGGTACGACCATCAACGTCAGCACACCGCTGGGTAAAGCATTTGTCACCATTAACGAAAATGGAGGAGAACAGCCCTTCGAAGTGTTTGTCAATACTGCCAAGGCGGGTTCGGATACCGCGGCCGTCTCTGAAGCGATTGGTCGCTTGATTTCCTACGTGCTGCGCCTGGCATCGCCGGTAGCGCCGCGCGACAGACTGAAAGAAGTGTGGCGCCAGCTCTCCGGCATTGGCGGCGGCCGCTCGCTGGGCTTTGGCCCAAATCGGGTGCGCTCGCTGCCGGATGGTGTGGCTCAGGCACTGGCGACTTACCTGGATGTTACCGATCCCGCCCGACAGGATGCACAGGAAGAGGAAGAGCATGTCGAGCAGGAAGGCAACGGATTCCATCACCTGAGCGAATCGGCGCTTTCTAATGCTCAGCACAGCGAGCTGTTCTTATCGGGCGAACAAGGTCACGAGCAGCATTCCCAATTTAAGATCGGCGATCTATGCCCGGAATGCGGCCAGGCAGCGGTAGTTAATGAAGAAGGCTGCCGCAAGTGTTATGCATGTGGATACAGCGAGTGTTAAATGACAAAGCGACTGGTAATTGTTGCCGGAAATATTGGCGCCGGGAAAACCTCCCTCACCGAACGCCTGGGGGCTCGCCTGGGTTGGGACACGGCCTTCGAGTCAGTGGTTGACAACCCCTACCTGGCGGATTTCTATGCCGATATGCGCCAGTGGTCTTTTCACCTGCAAGTGTTTTTTCTGGGGCACCGCGCCCAGCAGTATCTGGAGATGCATGCCCTGCCGCAGTCGGTGATCCTGGACCGCAGCATCTATGAAGACGCCTACATTTTTGCGCGTGCCCTGCACCATTTGGGCAACCTCAACGAGCGAGATTTCCTGTCTTACCGGCGGGTATTTGACCTGGTGGTAGCCAAACTGCCGCCCCCCGACCTGCTGATCTACCTTAGGGCTCCGGTTTCGGTGTTGGTAGAGCGCATTCGCCGCCGGGCGCGCAGCATCGAGACGGGAATATCATCTGACTATTTGCAATTACTCGACACGTTCTACGCGGAGTGGCTGCAGACTTTTGATGTTTGTCCAGTGCTTACCATTCGCACCGATGATCTGGATTTCGTTCACGAACCCCGCCATCTGGATATCGTCATTGACCGAATTCAAGATAAGCTGGCCGGGCGTGAAGAAGTTATCTTCCCAGTGAGCTGAATCATCCACTATGCAACCATCACTGCCCCGGTTGTCTTTCGCCGGGGCAGTGTGCATTCTGTCCTGCCATCCTGAGCGCAGCGAAGAATCTGGCTCAGGGTTTAGGTGTGTTTAGAAAATATGCCTGGCCACCGTATCCAGAATCAAGCCCAGCAGGAACCACAGACCGAATATGCGGTTGTGGTAAAAACCTGCTGCCACGTAATAATTTGGCCAGACATCCGGATAACCCTCGGGCTTTTCAGCCGGTTTTGGACCGCGCAGGATGGGGAGTATTCGCAAAAAGGAAGGCAGCGCCAGTAAGACGATAAGCGGTATAGGAGTGAAGAATCCGGTTAGGACCAGGTAGCCGATCATCAGGTATTGCAGAATGATCATTCCAAGGAGGATATTGCGGGCGACAGCCTCGCCAGTAATGACCGGTAGTGTGTGGATGTGCTTGGCCTTGTCCATATCATATTTATCAATATGCTTCCCGAAGATCACGCCGGTCACGCCCAGGGCATAGGGCAGGCCGCCCAGCACTACCAGCCAGTTCCATTCACCAGTGATGACGTAGTATCCGCCACCGATCATCAAGGGACCCCATACGATAAGCACGGCGATTTCGCCCAGGCCAATGTATTTCAGTGGCCAGGTATAGAACAGGACAAAGAAAGCGCCCAACCCTAACAACAGTAGGGTGTACCCGCCACGCAGGTAAACCAGCGCCAGCCCGGCAGACAGGGCGATCAGCCCGGTTACCACGGCGTAGGTCAGCAAGCCTTTCTTGTCCAGCAAGCCGTGCACCAGGGGCTGCGGCCCGTACTGGCTGCGGTAATAATTGTCCTGGTCTACGCCACGAACGAAATCAGTGTAATCGTTCAACAGGTTATTGGTGGCGTGAGCGATCACCAGGCCCACCGCCAGCAGCAGCCAGTAGCCAAAATTGAATTTTCCGGCCTGAATGGCGAAGATACCGGCAATAGCCGCAGACAGGAAGGTCATGATCAACACGGCCGCGCGGGTGGCGATCAGCCATCGTGAGATGATATCAAGATGACCCCATTCTTCTTTATCGATATGCGGAATGATGCGCAGTGCTTTCCCCCACATCGAAAAGTTCATTGGAGTACCTTGCTTAGGGTCTGACAGACGATGTCTACCTGGGATTCTGGCATCACGCCGGAGAAGGGCAGCGCCAGGCTGCGCAGCCCCAGGTCTTCGGTAACCGGAAAATCTCCCGGACGGAAGCCAAAGCGCTCGACCATATAGGGCTGTAGGTGGATGGGAAGGAAATAGGGGCGCGCCGGGATTCCGGCCCGCTCCAGCCGCCGGGCGATGGCGTCACGGTCCAACCCGGGCTGGAAGCGCAACACGTAAACAAACCAGCTTACCCGGCTGGTATACGGAGCCAGGCGGGGCATTTCCACTTCTGGCAGCTCGGCCAGGCGCTCGGCATACCAGCCGGCCACCTGCATACGCCGCTCGATCAGCTCATCCAGGCGAGCCATTTGCACCCGCCCCAGGGCGGCACTCATTTCGTCCAGGCGGTAGTTATAGCCCAGGTGGGTATGCTGCAGCCAGGTGTCACCGGGGGCGCGTCCCTGGTTGCGCAGCGCCCGCATCATGGCGGCGGCCCGGTCATCGTTGGTGACGATCATGGCGCCTTCGCCGGTAGTGATTTGCTTGTTTGGGTAAAAGGCATACACCCCGCAATCGCCCAAGGTACCGGCTTTGCGGCCTTTATACTCGGCCCCCAGCGCCTCGCAGGAGTCTTCAATCACCGACAAGCTGAACTCACGCGCCGTATCCAAAAGCGGATCCAGGTCGGCAGGCTGCCCAAAGACATCTACCGGCAGGAGCGCTTTGAGGGGTAGCGCTTCCAATTTTGGATTGTACCCGCTGCGCGGCATCCAGCGACGCGCAGCCGTTCCCCCGCTGAGCAGGTCCTGCGCCGCCTGGCGCACCAGGGCGGGGTCTATGTTCCCACTGGCCGGATCGACATCCACAAAGATGGGCACGGCGCGCTCGAAGAGCAGTACATTGGCCGAGGCGACAAAAGAAAATGGGGTAGTGATTACCAGGTCGCCATCGGCGATCCCGGCGGCGCGCACGCACACGTGCAGCCCGGCAGTACCCGAACTGACCCCGATGGCGTGGCGACTGCCGGTAAATTGGCGGAAGCTTTCTTCGAAAGCCTGAATTTCAGCGCCCATGCTCAGGTTAGGCGTGCGCAGCACAGCCGCCACGGCTTCACGCTCGGCGGCGGTCAGGTCGGGGGAGGACATCGGTATTTTCATGTTGAGGATGGGGTTTCCGTGGTCTAGAAATCAGGCCGGCCAGATGGCGCCGGCGCGCACCACACCTTTTGCGGGTACATCGGATTTGACTGTTGCGCCGTTGCCAACGCGTGCCCCGGCGCCGATATTGGCCCTTAGGTTGATGGTTGCACCCATGCCGATTAGTGCGGCAGTGCCGATATGGACTTCACCGGCCAGTATGGCTCCCGGCGAGATATTGGTGTAATCGTCTAACTGGCAGTCGTGTGAGACAATCGCGCCGGTGTTGACAATCACGCCATAGCCTACCTGGCTGTCGCTCCCTACATATGCGTGGGCAAACACCTGGACTCCGGGACTCAGATTTGCGCTGGCTTCAACATGGGCAGTCGGATGCACAACGGCCGGACAGGTAAAACCGGCTTCCGCCAATCTTTGGAACACCCGAACCCGCACGCCGATATCGCCAATCCCGCCCACGGCGTTGATCGCCAGTCGGGTCCCGGCGGCGTGCAGCTCGGGCAGGATTTCGCTGCCCCCCAGCACCGGCACACCCAGGATCGACTCCCCGGGGGCCAGGCCATCATCAATCACCCCCACCAGCTTGTAGACGCACAGCAGGCGCACCAGGTCGATCAGCGATTTCCCGTGCCCGCCTCCACCGTAAATCACCAGCGCAGCGGGGTCGAATGCTGCATGCGGAGGACCCCAGGCTGTGGGGGCAGGGTGCCGCTTGATCAGCTGGCGGACATGAATTTCAGTAACTAATGGCCCTACAGGCAGTTGCTCGAGGTCGAGACCGCCCTGGCGCGCCAGCGCCAGCGCTGGCTGGGTGATGCGCAGTCCCAGGGGGAGCTGTTCGTTGGCAGCACCTTGCTCGCTTCCTTGCACAGGCAGCTTGACTTCCGGGGGTGTCCACACGGGGTCCTCGCTCATGTAGCACAGCAGCTCGCCAGCGGCGGCGCTTTGTCCCTCAATCAGCCGCAAGCCAACAACAAAGCCGTCTGCTTCGGCCAGCAGCTCCTGGGTGGATTTGGTCGTTTCCAGGGTACACAGCAGCTCCCCGGTGCGAACCTGCTGGCCTTCGGTCACGGCCAGCCCGGCCAGCAGCGCTTCGGGCTCGTTGGGGCTAATCAATGGGATTTTGACGGGAACAGGTGAATTGGGCACGCAGCAGTTATACCATTTTTTTTGCGGTTTGCACAATATGCTCAACACTCGGCAGGGCTTGCAACTCCAGGATACCCGAGGCCGGGACGGGCACTTCGAGCGCTGCCACTCGCCGTGCTGCCCGTAGTCCGGATCCGAGCGCCTCGACACTGCGCGCCAGGATTTCTGCGCCCCAGCCCAGGCTGAATGTGCCTTCTTCAATCGTCAACAGCCGCCCGCTACGCCGCGTCGAGGCGAGCACAGCCTCGATCTCGAACGGCGCCAGCTGGGTAGGGATGACCAGCTCGGTAAAAATTTCGAATTCGTAGGCCAGCCGCAAGGCAGCCTGGCGAGCCAGCTCGGCCATATAGCCGTAAGCCACCAACGTGATGGCTGCCGGCGGCGCTCCGCCTAGTGCCAGTGTGAAGGTGGGCGCATACGAGTCTCCTTCGCCCAGCAACTCCGCCTTGGATTCCGTCGCTTCAAATTCTTCCATCCCGGCAGGATGCTGGACCGGCAGCAGGTAGAGCAGCTTGTTTTCAATAAAGAGCACCGGGTTGTCATCTTCCAGGATGGCTCGGGAGAGCAGGCCGCCCGGGTCACCTATCGAGCTGGGCGCCAGCACACGCAGCCCGGGGACGCCCAGGTAGATCTTCTCCAGGGTCTGGCTGTGCGTCGGACCATAGCCGCGCCGGCCTCCCATTGGCGTGCGGATGACCAGCGGGACGCGCACTTGATCGTTATACATCCAGCGGAACTTGGCAATATGGTTGACCAGCTGGTCGGCGATCAGGGTGATGAAATCACCAAACATGATCTCCACCACCGGCCGCAGGCCGCGCAGCGCCATCCCCGCCGCGATCCCGGTGATGCCCGCCTCCGAGATGGGAGCCGGCAGGACGCGCCCGGGGTAGGCGGTCGATAGCCCGCGGGTGACCTTAAATGCCCCTCCATAAGGATCGAGCACATCTTCTCCCAGCAGAAAAACCGTCTCGTCAGCCTGGAAGGCGGCGTGAAGCGCCTGGTTCAACGCGTCCAGGACGGTGGTCATGGCGTAGTTGCTCCGGGCAGGGATTGTGGGTCGGGCGCCGGGTCTCCCAGGGCGAGCCGGAAGGCCAGTGTGATCTGCTCGACTACTTCCGCTTCGATGGCCTTGCGCTGCTCCTCCGGCAAGCGCGCCCCATGAATGACCAGTGGGTCGCGCGTGCGGCGCAGACGTTCGACGTCGATGGAGTCGCGGGTGTCATCCCCCTTCGAGTGTGGTCCAAAGCGAGCGGTATGCAGAACCAGTGCCCGCGGTGAGGGTTCAGCATGGATTTCATCCAGCAGGCGGCCAGCTGCTGGCAGGATTTCCAACACGTCGCTGCTGTCCAGCTCAATGCACGAGATGCCGAACGCTTCGAAGCGGGTTGCAATAGCTCCGGCAACCGCCAGCTCGGAAGGCGTCGTCTGGGCAATCCGGTTGTTTTCGACCACAAACAGGATGGGCGCCCGCCATAAAGAAGCAATATTCAATGACTCGTAGACGATACCTTCACCCAGGGTGCCGTCGCCCAAAAAGACGATGGCTGCCGCCCCACTGCCGCGCAGCTTTTCTGCCAGCGCCATGCCAGTTGCCAGGGGCACAGTCCCACCTTGCACGCCGTTGGAATAGAAATTGCGCCAATGCAGGTGCTGCGACCCGCCACGACCACCGCACACGCCGGTCTCGCGCCCCATAAGCTCGGCAAACAGCGCTCGCGGCTCGCCGCCGTAAGCCAGGAAATGCCCGTGGCAGCGATGGTTGCTAACCACGATATCGTCCGGCCGGGCGCAGCTCAATACACCAACGGCGTTGGCCTCCTGACCGAGGTAAGTGTGCGTGGTGCCGAAAAAGACCCCGCTGGAGAATTTATTCAGCACGGTTTCTTCGAAACGGCGGATTCGCAGAATTTGCCGGTACAGCTCTAAGGGATCGGGGACAGGGCTCACTTTTCTTCTGTCTCCTGCTGTTCGTCCTGGGGGGGCTTGCGTTTTGTGCCCATGAACTCCTGAGCGGTGGCATGTCCTGGCTGGTTGATTCCTTCGCGCGTAAGGACTTTTCCCACTGTCTGCAGCAGGATCTTGATATCCAGCCAGAAGGACCAATGATCAACATACCATACATCCAGGGCGAATTTATCTTCCCAGGTAAGGGCATTGC
>JBFYSP010000203.1:0-17961 GCA_041301395.1 Anaerolineae bacterium | reverse complement strand
TTCCAGGCAATTGCCCACTGGCTGACCGGTTTTTCGGTGCTTTTGAGAGCTCCGATATCGGCGGTAGTTGTTGCAGTAGCTGTGGCCATCGCTATCTCCTAGGTGTAGTGAATGCGGGGGTCGACTACTGCGTACAGGATGTCGGCCAGCAGGTTGGAAAAAATGGTCAACCCGGCGGTAATCACCAGCAGTCCTTGTACGACGGGCCAATCGACGTTGGATATGGCGTCGATATACATGCGTCCCATGCCTGGCCAGGAGAAAATCGATTCGGTGATGATGGCCCCGGTAAATAAAGCCGGAATGGTCAGGGCCAGGATGGTAATCAGCGGGATCAAGGCATTGCGCAGGCCGTGCTTCATGATCACCAGTCTCTCGATAAGACCTTTGGCGCGCGCCGTGCGGATGTAATCCTGGCGCATCACTTCCAGCATGGAAGCGCGTGTATAGCGGCTCCACACAGCCATGTTAAAGAAGGTCAGCACCAGCACCGGAAGGGCCAGGTGGCGCAGCCCATCCAGGATGGTTGGGATTTGCTTGCCGGCCAGCTCCGGATAGGAGCGGCCGAAAGTGAAGATGTTGGCCAGCGCCTCTACAATGTCGCCTTCCATGCCGGTGGTACGCACACCGCCGGTCGGGAACCAGTTTAGCGCCACCGCAAAGATCGCCATGGCCATCAACCCGGTCCAGAAGGTGGGCATCGATTGCCCGAAGAAGGCGATGGTGGTCATGGCGTAATCGCCTACTGAATATTGGCGAATGGCGGAATAGATGCCGATGGGCACGGCGATAATAATGGCTAGCGTCAAGGACAGTCCCATCAACAGCATGGTGTAGCCCAGGCGCCCGATGATCAGGCTGGTGACCGTCTGGCCCGTTCTCATCGTCCAGGAGGTGCCCCAGTCGCCTTGCACCACCTTGGTTACCCAGCGGACGTAGCGCCCCTGGTCGAAGCGACAGGGTGCGTCTTCGCCTTCAAATTCCGGGCAGTATCTGCCGGGCAAGAGCGGTTTATCCAGGTCGAGCAGGGCATTCAAGCGGTCGACCTGCGACTGGGTGATGCGCGGATTGCTGAGCGCCAGCATATCAAAAGGTCCGCCTGGGGCCAGGTTGAGCAGCATGTAGATCAACCAGGAGATAAAAAATAATAACACCAGTGATTGAAACAACCGACGGATAATATAAGTTGACATCCGGTCACACTCCTGTAGACGAGTGCTACTTTAGTAATAAACCTATACCAGTGTTTGGGTAAGTGTAGGTTTGGGTGGCACTCTCGCCACCCAAACCTACATTGACTTAAAACTTTCGGATCGGACAGCTCAACAGCTTATTTAGCGAGCGTCCACTCCCAGGCATTCCAACCATCGGCTGCGTACTGCGTCGGGCCGGCTTTCCAGTTCTCAAAGCCATTGCGCACTACGTAAACACGGGTGTTGGAGAAGAGCGGGATGACCGGTACAGCGCCAGTCCACAGCTGGTAGAACTCTGCCAGGATCGGCTTGCGCAAGTCACGCGACAGGCTGACTTCGGGATCGCTCTCGTTCAGCTTGAGCAGCTCGTCGGCGCGGGTATCGCAGAAGCTGACGTAGTTCTGGCCGGCCCAGCCGTTCTCTTCTGTCGGGATGCTGGAGCAGTCGTACAGGCCAAGGTGACCGGGGTCGTCGCCGGTGATCCAGGTGTAGATGGCAGCATCGAAGGTGCGGCAGGAGAGCGGGCCGCCCTGCGAGCAGGTGGCGAACAGGCCGCGGCCGTAGAGGAACTGCAGGTTGACACCAAAGCCAACAGCCTTAAGCTGCGACTGGATCACCTGCGCCAGGGCCTGGCGGTCAGCGCGGTCGGTGGTCATCAGGGTGAACTCAAGTGCCTTGCCATCTGCATCTACGCAGGGTGCGGCATCGCAGTTGTAGCCGGCCTCAACCAACAGAGCCTTAGCCTTCTCGGGATCGTAGGGGTACTTGACGTAATCGTCCGAGTAAGCCCAGGCAAACGGCGGGATGGGCAGGTCGGTGGTGGACTGCTTGCCGAAATACAGCTTGTCGACCACGGTCTGCCGGTCGATGGCATGGTACATAGCCTGGCGAACGAGCGGGTTATCGAAGGGGGGTTTGGCGGTGTTGATATCGATATGCTCCCACTGGAAGCCGGGCTCATACAGTACATCGTACAGGCCGGTCTCTTCAATCTTATCCAGGTCGGGGGCATTGGCCACGGTCAGGCCGCCGGTGCCGGTGACGGCATCCAATTCGCCGTTCTGCAGAGCCGACAGGACTGCGGCGGTCTCAGCAAAGAAGCGGAAGATAATGGTCTTGATGGCCGCATCGCCCAGGGGGAAAGCCAGGTCGGACTTCTCGAGCACAATTTCCTGGCCCTGCTTCCACTCTTTGATGATGTAAGGGCCATCGCCCGGGATGGTGGTCCAATCGATGGCTTTCTGCTCGGCAGCCGGTACATCGCCAATGGCGTGTGCGGGCAGCCAGCCGGTGCCAACCAGCCAGAAGACGGAATCAACCACCGGGCCGGTTTGGGCGCAGTAGCCGGATTGCTCGTAGTCGGCCTTGAAGGCGGCGAAATCGATGTTGCCGGTCAGGGTGCCGGCGCAGGCAGCCTTGGCCTGGTTCTCGCTCAAGAACTGAACCTTGAAGGTCTTATCGTCTACGGCCACGATGTCGAAGATCTTCTCGGTGGTCGTGCGGCCTGCTACTTCCATGTTGGGATCCATGGTCAACTGCCAGTTATAGATCACATCGGCAGTGGTGACCGGGGTGCCATCCGTCCAGCGCCAGTCATCGCGGATCTTGTGGGTCACTTCCAGGGCCTGGTCGGCGCCTTCGCCAACATAGGCGGCTGCGCCGTTCTCAAAGGTCGGGATATCGCCTTCACAGCCCAGGTTGAGCCAGTCGGCTTTTTCATTCTGGCTCATGCAGCCAACCAGAAAAGGCGACATGACGATTGTGCGTGCCATCATCGAGCCGATCAAAGGATGCAGGGTGTCGGGCTCCTGCTGCAGGGCCAGCACAGCGGTGTCAGCCGCCACTGGCTCGGGGGTGGGGGGCACCTCGGTGGGGGGTACCGGGGTGGCGGTGACGACGATGGTCTCCACCTGGGGGGTGCCTTCGACCATGATTTCCTGGGTGACAACGACGGTCTCGACAACCGTCTCGGGGCTGCCGCAGGCTGCCAGCAGCATGCTGAAGACCAGCAGGGTGCTCAGGGCCAACCAGACTTTATTTCGAGTGTTCATACGTTCTCCTCCTTGCAAAGTGTTGTTGAAAAAAATGATCTAACGTTGGAACTTCAGTTGTACTTGCTTGCTGGAACCAACTCAGGTATATTCGAACGACCACCTCCTTTCAAGCATTTCATACTTGTTCTATAGATAGTGCCTACCGGGCCGGAGGGGAAATTCCGGTCTGTGGGCAGGTATGAGACAAAAAGGCAGCAATGAATGAGAGTCAAGCACGATTTATACCGTAGAATCAATGTCTGGTCAACCCTGATTTAACTCACCTAATTACCCTGACAGGAGCTCCCGTAATCCAGCGCTTCCAGGTTCCACAAGGTGTTGAAGCTGGATGCGTCTGCCTGCAGGCCGCACAGATCCGGGCGGCTGGCCAGGTAGGCGCTGCGCAGGTACAGCGGCAGGGAAGGCAGCTCCTCGGCATAAATGGATTGCGCCTGGAAGTGGGCACTGGCGTGCTCCGGCTGGTCCGGCAGGCTGTTGCGCGCCTGGCTGCAGGCCAGGTCAAATTCGGTGCTGCTGAAACCCGGTGCGTTGGCCCCGCCCCAGCCCAGCGGGTATTCCGGGTAAGGGCCGGGGATCTGGCGAGTGGTGTACAGGTAGCAGGGCGGCTCGGCGGCGGTGGGCCAGGCGTACTGTGCCAGGGCGAACTTCCGGCCAAAGAGCGGGCCGTCCGGGCCGGGGGCGAACAGGTCGCCGGAAGGCAGGCTGGAAATCTCCATGGAAATACCACACCCGGCCAGCGACTCCCGGATAGCCTCCGCAGCCGCATTATCGCCGCTTACCAGATAGCTGAAAGCCAGTGGGGTACCATCCGGTACGCCGGGCACGCCTAAGGCGCTGCGCGGCGTGCTGGAGTTGCCGTCACTATCAAACCAGCCGGCCGAGTCAAGCAGGGATGCCGCGGCCTGGGGATCGTAGCTGTACTGGCGCAGGCCGGGGCTGGTAAGCGGGTTGCCGGGCGGGGAGTAGCTGTCCGGAACAGGTGCGCCGGCGGGTGCCAGCTGGCTGCGGTCGATGCATAGGGCCAGCGCCTGCCGGGCGGCTTTCTGCTGAAAGAGAGATGGCTGTGCCGGGTCGTAAGGCAATATGCCAAAATCGATGTGCTCCCAGGCCGCCCCGGTTTCTTCCAGCAAGGCGGCTTTTCCGGCTGCCTGCAGCTCCTGCAGGCGGGGGAGCTGCGCCCCCAACGCCAGGCTTTCATCTAAGATGTCGCATTCACCGGCTTCCAGCGCCTGCACCGCCTGCTCGGCACTATCTATGAAGCGGAAGATCAGCTGGTCGAAGCGCGGCAGGCTTTCAGCGTTGCGGAAATAGGCGGGGTTGGGGCTGAGCGTGATGTGCTCGCCTGGACTCCAGGAATCGATCGTGTAGGCTCCCCAGCCGAGTGGGGTGCGGGAGGCTAGCTCGTTCTGCGCCAGCTCCTCCGAAGGGATCTCGCCCCAGGCATGCCGTGGCAGCGGGGTGAAGAAGTTTTCAGGATACAAGGGGTCGCGCAAGCCGGGGATGCCGCGCCACTCAGCAGTGGTTTCATCAATAACACGGTAGGATGCGGTGCGGTCGAGCAGTTCGGCGCGCGCCTGCGGGTACAGGCTTTTGGCGGTTTCATAAGAATAGAGCGAGTCATCCGCAGACAGCGGGGCGCCGTCCGACCAGGCCAGACCGGGGAGTAAGCGGTAGCGCACAACCAGCTGATCCATGGCGACCGGGTCGCGGCCGGTGTACAGCGCCGCGCAGGAGGGGTCGCTGCAGCCGGCCGGCAGGTAAGCCACACCTTCCGCAAGGGCGACCAGCTCGCCGTCGGCGTCGATGACCCAATCTCCCAGCCCGGCCTGCACCGCTTCCAGGGCGGCGGCGCCGTTGGCCAGGGAGGGGATCGCTTCCAGGATCACCGGCTGGAGCTGGTAGCCCACCCGGTCGATAGGCCCGTCGTAGATGGCGCTGCGCACACTGCGCGCCGCCAGTGAATTGTCGCCATAAAGAAAGAGTGAGGTGGGTTCCTGTCCCAGGCAGACGGCCAGCAGACGCGGCTCAGGTGTAGGCGTGGGGGTAGCCGTCTCTTGCGGGGTGGGCGTCTCCTGGGGAGTGGCCGGGCTGGCCGGCGCCGGCGGATTGCCGCTCGAGCAGGCAGTCACTGTAAATACAAAGATTACCGCCAGGGCAGGGATCGACCAGGGTTTGCGATTACGCATAGCGCAATGGGCTCGACCGGTAGATGATTTCCAGGTTTAAGATGGCAAGCTGGGTGTGGCGAGAATAACGGTTTGAAAAAGGGTTCTTTTCCGGTAGATCTTGCGGCAAGGACAGCTTGATCCACAGGCGCCGGGTGGCCTGCGTTGCTGCCAGGGCGGACGAATCGGTCTCGCCGGCCGCCTGCTCCAGCAAACGCTTGCGGACGTCCCAGTCGGGGTGCTGCCAGGCTCCCCAGTTCTTGATGCGTCGACTCAGATATTCATCCATCCAGAATTTTCCACCATGATCACAGGTTGTCTTAATTGAAATCCGGTAAGTGCTCGCCCTCCGGGAAGCCCAGCAGTCCCAGGCTCTTGCGCAGGGCGATCCGGCCGTAGTGCAGGCGAGATTTGATGGTACCCACCGGGACTTCCAGGATTTCCGAGATTTCCTGCAAGGACAGGTCATTCAGGTAATACAGGACGATCACCACGCGCTGCTGAATGGGGAGGGCGAGCAGCCCTTGCTGCAGCTCGCGCCAGTCCTCGTTGAATTCGGCGGCTTGGTGCGGCGTGTCCTTCCCCGAACCGGCAATCCACTCCACCAGGTCTTCCAGGGGGCGCAGCCAGCGGTTGTGGCGCTTAATCCACGAGTAGGACAGGTTGGTGGTCATGCGGTACAACCAGGGTTCCAACGGCCGCTGCGGGTCGATATGGTCGGCAAAGCGGAACAAACGCAGGAAGACATCCTGCAGCAGGTCGTTCGCCGCGTCGCGATCACCGGTAATCGCCAGGGCGGTGCGAAAGACCATCTGGCGATAGCGGTCGTACAGCAACCCCAGGGCTTCCAGGTTGCCGGCT
The DNA here is from genome assembly GCA_041301395.1 of Anaerolineae bacterium. Lineage (GTDB taxonomy): Bacteria > Chloroflexota > Anaerolineae > Anaerolineales > UBA4823 > CTSoil-045. The sequence goes on along the minus strand of JBFYSP010000203.1, from coordinate 11,688 downwards.
TGCATCTGCAAGACCAACTCGACCTCTGTCGGGTTCATCGATATTCGACTTCCTGTGTCGTCATTATATTATACCGGTATCCGGGGTTTAAGGTTCAAATCGATTCACCCGGCTCAATCGACCTCTTGCCGTTTGAGCCGCAGACCGATAAAAATCCCGCCCGCCAGCAGCAGAAATGAGCCCACCGCCAATCCGGCGATCAGCTGGAAAGTTGTGCTAGGGGAGGGAGGTGGTGGAGCAGGAGCAGCTGTGGCTTCTTGCGGCAGTTCGGCTTGGGATGGACGGAGCAAGATGCCGGCGGCGTTCGATGCATTGAGCTGGGTACTCCCTGGGTCCACGCCGTTGATGCGCAGTAAGTGGGCGGTGAGCTGCCAGTATTCTTCTTCGCTGCGCGTTCCGGCCGCCTGCCAGGGCATGCGGGTGCTGATATAGTTATACAGATCCAGGGCGGTTTGAAAGCGCCTCAGCATCACGTCGCCAACCACAGGCGGCACATAGCGGGGGAAGAGAAAGCCGTCCGGTGGGTGGTTGGTGGCATGGCAGCGCGACTGCCAGCAGTCCTGGTCCTCCAGGTCCAGCGCGCCGCGCCACTCGTCGGTCAACCCCTGGCCCCTGTCGCCGTGACACACCATGCAAATCTGGTAGAAGACCTGGGCGCCATAATCGGCTTGCGTCGGATTCTCCGGCATGGGCGGCGCAGCCAGCCGGTCGACCGGGGCATCCATGCCGCCCGGCGCTGCCCGCTCAATCATCGGCGGCACGGGTGTCGGCGTGCCTTCCTGGGCATAGGCGGTATAGAAATGTTTGGAAAAGACCAGCAGTGCAACCACCGCTAATAGCAGCTTGAATTTCATGCGCCGAATCATAGCTTGAGAGGGGGATGGTTGTCAATGAGGAGAACCGAAGTCCACGCAGGTATTGTTGCAGCGACTCGTAGCCCCCGAAGGGGGCCAATTGCCCGATTACCTGTCAGCACCTACCCGGCGGTTGAAACCGCAGCAACATCTACAAAACCCCACCGTTTTGGGGTTATTGTAGCCTGCGAAGGCAGGCTTTGTAATTGTTGCTGCGAATTTATTCGCCGGGTTGACTGATGGATAACGATCCGGTAAAAAAATCCCCCGCTTTCGGGCGGGGGACTTCATTACCAGGAGAATTTTGCCCGTTAGGGCAAAATTCTCCTGTGTATTTCACTCTTATACACCCCGGCCGCGCATGCGCGGGTCCATGATATCGCGCAGCGCATCGCCCAGCAGGTTCCAGCCCAGGCAGAAGATCACCATGGCTACTGCCGGGAAGAGTACAATCCACCAGTAGGTTGCCAGGGAGGGGATCCAGTTGCGGGCGAAGCTGATCATCTGCCCCCAGTCGGCGTAGCCGATCTCGGTGCCGATCCCCAGGAAGCTCAGGGCGGCGAAGGAGATCACAATGGTGGAAATGTCCAGCGAGGCATAGATCAAAGTCGGGTAGATGGCATTCGGGATAATGTGCTTGGAGATGATGCGACGGTCCTTCACGCCGATGACGCGTGCCGCCAGGACGTAATCGCGCTCGCGCACCGAGAGGATGTCGCCGCGGATAATACGCGCGTAGCCCATCCAGCCAAAGACGATCAGGGCGATCAATGGCGGCCAGATGCCCTTGCCGATCACCGGAGTCAGGATAGCGGAGAGCGTCAGGGCTGCCAACAGGAAGGGGAAGGCCTGGAAAATCTCGGTAATGCGCATCAGGCCGTTATCAACCCAACCGCCGTAAAAGGCAGAGAGCGAGCCGACCAACATCCCGATGATCACCGATAGCCCGACGGCGATCACGCCGATTTTCAGGGCGGTGCGGGTGCCCCAGATCACGCCGTAGAACAGGTCATACTGCCCGCCGGTGGTGCCGAAGATATGCGTCCATTCTTCCTTGCCGAACAGGCCGAACCAGAACGGCTCATCGGGCGGGCGTGTCTTCCACTCGGTGCCGGGAACTTTGGGAGTCGGGCTGAAGCCGTCGCGCGGCACCATGAACGGCTCGCGCTTGTTGGCGGGTGGGGCTATTTGCGGTGCGAAAAGGGCCACGAGTACGATCAGGGTGATCAGAGTCAGCCCGGTAATGGAAAGCGGATTGCCCAGGATGCCCTTCAGGATGCGGTAGACTTCCGGCCCCAGGGTTTTTTCCAGCCAGGAGACCTTGCGCTCGGGCAGGCTGTCCAGGTAGCTGGAAGGTCCGAGGGCAGGAATTTGTGCGGGGGTTTGCTCTGCAGTCGTCATATCAGGATGCCTCCATTCAGCTCAGCCGCACGCGCGGGTCGAGAAATGCGTACATCACATCGACGACCAGGTTGGCAATGATTAAAATGAAACCTGCCAGAAGCGTGAAGGACATAACGGCAATCACATCCAGCTGCGCGGCCGCCTGGCCGGCTGCCTGGCCAATGCCGGGAAATTCAAATACGGTTTCGGTAATCACCGCTCCGCCCAGCAGGCCGGCGACCGTCAGGCCGCCCAGGGTAGCTACCGGGATCAAGGCATTGGGGCGGGCGTGCCCGTTGACCACGTCGCGTTCTTTAAGTCCTTTGGCGCGTGCCGTAACCACGTATTCCTGGCGCAGCGTTTCTAACATGGAAGAGCGCGTTACTCGCAAATAGGTCGCCCAGGAGATGGTGGAAAGCACAATGACCGGCAGCACCAGGTGGCGCAGGGCGTCTAAAAAGACGTCCACCCGCCCGTTGAGCAGCGAGTCAATGGTATACAACGAGGTATAGCTGTTCCACTCCGGTGAAAGCACAACCGCGTTGGCCCAGTCGGAAAGCCGCCCGGGCGGGAACCAGCCCAGGTTGGCGTAAAAAACCATCAAGGCTACCAGGGCAAAAATAAAGCTGGGCAGCGAGTGCCCCAGGATGGCGAAGATGCGCGCAAACTGGTCGATGGGCTTGTTGTGGTTGACCGCCGCTTTGATGCCCATCCAGACCCCGATAAATATGATCGGTATCACCGTATACATGGTCAGCTCAACGGTGGCGGGGAAGCGTCGTTTGATCAGATCCTTGACCGGCTGGGAGCTGCTGCGTGCGTAGCCAAAATCGCCGCGCAGCACGCCGCCGCGAATCTCGCCGGAGACCGCGTCCTCACGCCCTACCAGCCAGTGCCAGTATTGGATATGGATGGGGTCGTCCAGGCCGTAGCGTTTAATAATGCCAGCCATGGTGGATTCGTTCTTGGGAATATCGCGCACGTACAGGGCGGAGCGCTCCTCCGGGCTGAGGAACATGACCATCATGAAGATCAAGGCCGTCACCCCAAAGAGAGTCAGCGGCATGATTAATAAGCGGCGGATGATGTAATTCGTCATAAGAACATTACTCCCTGTGAGCGGAATAACGATAAACTCTAATGAACTCAAGTCGCCTGTAAAGAGACGGTAAGCTGTCTCTTTACAGGCAGGGGGTTACTCAGGACTTACTTACTTCTTGCTCAATGCGTAGTAGTAAGTTGGTCCGATCGGGTTGGATTGCCAGCCTTCTACCCAGCGCTGCTGGTAGTGGCGGCCGTTGGCGATGAACAGGATCAGGCCGGTCACGGCTTCGTGATAGACCTGGTTGAACTCGTGGTAGATCGCCTCGCGGGCGGCCTTATCGGGCTCGACTACCGCGGCGGTGATCAGTTCCTCGAACTTGGCTTTCAGCTCTGCGGGCAGCGCCTGGCGGTTGCCGTAGGTGCCGATGGCGTAAGGCTGCACCCAGTTGTGGGTCACGTGGATGTCCTCGATCCAACCCACCGGGAACAGCGGCAGCTTCTGGGCGCGCTGGTTGCGCAGATAGGTCGGCCAGGGCAGGCCGGTGACCTCAACGATGAAGTTCTCGTTCAGGGCAGCCAGTTCTTGCTGGAAGATCTGGGCCAGGGTCTGTCGGGCGGTATTGCCGGTGTTGTAGGCAATGGTCATGCGGAAGCCGGTATCCCACAGCGAGACTTCGCCGGCGGGATCGGGAACCCAGCCATCGGGTCCCTTGGTCCACTTGGAGGCTTTCAGGTACTCCTCGCATTTGGCCAGGTCGTACTCGTATACCGGGGCGTCTTCCTGGTAGCCGTCCATACCGGGGAACATCACGCCGCGCGAGCGGAAGGCCTCGCCAAGCAGCACGTCGCTCAGGTAGATGTCATAGTTGAAGCAGTGGGCGAAGCCCAGGCGGACGTTGTCATCCGAGAAGAAGTTCGGCGGGATACCGTTGCCGTCCAGCTCGCCGGAGCCCATGAAGTTGTTGCCGCCGTCCGTATTCAGGGTGAAGGTGAAGAAGAAGTCGGTGCGGGTGGCGGTTTCGTAGCCCTTGATCAGCTCCAGGGGTTGGTCGGGTGTCTCGGTAGGCACGCAGTTGGTGTCAACCAGCTCGCAAACCTGCCCGGTCAGCCCGTCCATCTGCGGCCAGTCGGCAATAGAGCCAACTGCCGCATAATCGGCATCGCCGGCCTGCAGCATGGCATAGCGGGTCGAGAACTCATCGACTTGCTTCTCAATGACAGTCTTGATGGCGGGGGCGCCGCTCGGGCCGCCTTCCCAAATGGGCTCGGTGCGCCAGTAGTTCTCATTGGCTTTCAGGACAATTTCCTCGCCCTTGGTCCAGTGGTCGAGCATGTAGGGACCGGTGCCCATGGCGCCGGAGCCGATGGCGGTTTCGTTGATCTGCTCGGAGGTCTTGCCGTAGAAGTTCTGCCAGGTGGCGCAGTCGCCATCCCAGCCGCCGTTAGCGCCAACCCAGGCCTTGGACATGATCGCGCCCCAGCCGTTAGCCAAGGTGTCGATAAACGGGGCCCAGGGTTGGGCCAGGGTAAAGGTCACAGTGCCGGCGGCCGCATCGGCGACGATGGTGCTCGTAACCTTCTCGCAGGTGGCCAGCAGGACGTCTGCGGGTACTTTGAGCAGGTTCTCGGGATCGTCGTTCAGGGTCTCGACATCCGGGCCGGCCAGGGTGGGATCGATCAGGTCGGTGACATCATAGACGCCCGCGCCCAGCAGCGGCTCGGTGAGCAGCCACTGCGGGGTGAAGGTGCCGCCCTGCAGCAGGCCGCGCTGGAAGGTGAAGGCCACATCGTCCAAGGTCATGTCGCTGCCGTCGTGGAACTTGACACCCGGGCGGATCTTGAAGGTCACCGTCTGGCCGTCAGCGGAAATGCCGCCGTTCTCGACGGACGGAACTTCCAGAGCCAGCTGCGGGACGAACTCGGTCGCCTTATCATTGTTGTAGTAGATCAGGGTGTCGTAAATTTGCAGTATATCTGCAATACCGGCACTCTCGTAGTCAATAGCCGGATCCAGGGTCTCGGGTTCGCCAAAGGTGGCAGAGACATAAGTGGTTGGGTCGGCCGAGTTGAACTCTGCCATAACTTCAGGCACGGGAGTGGCTGTAACGACCACTTCCTGGACCTGAACTTCGGCTTCACCGGGCACTTCAACAAGCTCGGTGACCACGACGGTCTCAACGACCGTCTCGCCGGCGCATCCCGCCAGTACCATGCTGGCGATGATCAACAGCGAGCTTACCAGAAATAATTTGTTACGCATGTTTCTTCTCCTCATTAGAGTTGGGTAAAACGATCTTACTACGGGTTGGATAGGACAATCTTGGATATTTCTCTTTATTCAGTTTTCACCTCCTCGGCAGTCTGTTTCTTCAGGTTCTCAATCAAGGAGCCCGCCAGGGTGCGATGGCGTGAGGGAAATGGCGAGCTCATCCTTGAGCACCTAAACCATATGGCAGGCCACCCAGTGGCCTGCGCCGACGTCGCGCCACTCGGGCTGCTGCTCGGCGCATATCTTCTCTGCCAGCGGGCAGCGGGTGCGGAAGCGGCAGCCCGAAGGCGGGTTAACCGGGCTGGGCACATCGCCCGTCAGGATGATGCGCTCGCGTTTTTCTTCCACAAACGGGTCGGGCACAGGCACGGCGGAGAGCAGCGCCTGGGTGTAAGGGTGCAGCGGGTGCTCGTACAGCTCGTCACGCGTAGCCATCTCGGCCAGGATGCCCAGGTACATCACCGCCACGCGGTCGCTGAGATGGCGCACCATCGACAGGTCGTGGGCGATGAACAGGTAGGTCAGGCCGAGCTTTTCCTGCAGGTCTTCCAGCAGGTTAATCACCTGGGCCTGGATGGAGACATCCAACGCCGAGATCGGCTCGTCGCAAACAATGAAATCTGGATTGAGCGCCAGGGCACGCGCCACGCCGATGCGCTGGCGCTGGCCGCCGGAAAATTCGTGCGGAAAGCGCCCGGCAAAGCCCGGGTTGAGCCGCACCAGGTCGAGCAGCTGGTTGACACGCTCCTCAGCCTGCTTGCCCTTGGAAATACCGTGCACCAGCAGCGGCTCGCCAACGATATCCCGGATGGTCATGCGCGGGTTCAAGCTGGCATAGGGGTCCTGGAAGATCATCTGCACCCGCTGGCGCATACTGCGCAGCTCTTCGCCCTTTAACTTGGCCAGGTCGGTGCCGTCGAAATAGACGTGGCCGGCGGTGGGGCGGTACAACTGCAGGATGGTGCGCCCGGCGGTGGATTTACCACAGCCCGACTCGCCTACCAGGCCAAAGGTCTCGCCGGAATAAATATCAAAGGTAATCCCGTCAACAGCATGCACTACACCCACCTGCTTCTGGAACACGCCGGCCAGGATGGGGAAGTGCTTGACCAGACCGTCGACTTTCAGCAGGACCTTGTGGTTATCGTTGGTATCAGACATCGCGCTCTCTCCCGGCCTGAACATCCCACCAGCAGGCGACGCGGTGGTTGATGTCGACCTGCACCAGCGGCGGATTTTCCTTGCATTTCTCGAATACGTACGGGCAGCGAGGAGAGAATGGGCAGGCCACCGGCTGTTCGAGCAGCAATGGCGGCAGCCCGGGGATGGCATTTAGCCGGTAGCGCTCGCGGCTGTCCAGGCGCGGCAGGCTCTTCAGCAGGCCGAGGGTGTAGGGGTGCATCGGGTGCACGTACAGCTCTTTCACCGGCGATTCTTCGATGATATAGCCGGCATACATCACCAGCACACGCTTGGCTAGCCCGGCGACGATGCCCAGGTCGTGGGTGATCCAGATCACCGCCATACCCAGCTCGTCGCGGATCTTCTTGACCAGGTCAATGATCTGGGCCTGGATGGTCACGTCCAGGGCGGTGGTTGGCTCGTCGGCGATCAGGATTTGCGGGTTGCAGGCCAGCGCCATGGCGATCATCACGCGCTGGCGCATACCGCCGGAGAACTGGTGCGGGTACTGGCCCAGCCGCTTCTCGGCCTCCGGGATGCCCACCTGGCGCATCAGCGAAATGACCCGCTCATCCGCCTCTTTTTGGGACATTCCCAGGTGGATCATCAAAGGCTCGGCAATCTGCTTGCCGATGGTGAGTACCGGGTTGAGGGAGGTCATCGGGTCCTGGAAGATCATGGCGATCTGGGCGCCGCGCACCTCCTGGATCTCGTCCCGGCTGGCTTTGAGCAGATCCCGGTCGTTGAAAACGGCTGTGCCGCTGACGATCTGGCCTGGCGGTACTGGAATTAAGCCCAACACAGAGAGCATGGTGACGCTCTTGCCGCAGCCGCTCTCGCCAACCACGCCAAGGGTCTCGCCCTCGGCCAGATCGAAATTGACACCGTTGACGGCGAAAACGGTGCCTTCTGGTGTGTTAAAGCGCGTCACCAGGTTTTCGACCGAGAGGATATTCTTTTGGTCGTTATCGGGACTCATGCAGGGGATTTCTCCTCAGATATGGAAGCTGTGTGTACCATAAAATTCAGGCTCTTATTATATCCTAATTTTTATTACCAACTTTTTCAGGCATGCGAGACGCGTAAATAGTTCCAGGATGATAGCAATGTTTCATTATATAAATACAAAACCAGGCTGGGAAAGGTTCAGAGGGAAAACCTCTGGTTGCAGGTTGGGATTTCAAATCCGTGAGTCATGTGCCGATTCTATCACTTATTCTTCGTCACCGCAGCGCATGCGCACATAAGATTGATAACGATTGGCATGGATAGCGCCTGCAGCCAGCGCCTCCAGCACGGCACAGCCCGGCTCGTGCAGATGGGTGCAGTCGCTGAACTGGCATGCGCTCACCCGGCTGCGCAACTCGGGGAAGTAGCCGTCTAGCTCTTCCGGGGCGATGTCGACCAGGGCCAGTGCTTTCAGGCCAGGAGTGTCGGCTACATAGCCGCCGCCCTCCAGCGGGAACAGCTCCCGCACCACGGTGGTGTGGCGTCCCTTGGTGGTGGCCTGGCTCACCTGGCGGACGGCCAGGCCCAGTCCAGGCTGGATGGCGTTCAGCAGACTGGTCTTGCCTACCCCGGAAGGCCCAGTGAGCAGGGATAGCCTGCCGCTCAGCTCCTGCTGCAACTGCTCGGTTCCGCTGCCGTTTACGGTGGATGCGTAATATACTGGATATCCCAGGGGTGGATAATGGCCGAACATGGCTTGCGGTGCTTCCGGGGCGACCAGGTCGGTCTTGTTGGCCACAATAATGGCGGGGATACCCTGCTGCTCGGCAATCACCAGGTAGCGATCCAGCATGCCAAAGCGCGGCGCCGGCTCGGCGCAGGCAAAGACCAGCACCACCTGGTCCGGGTTGGCGATCAGAATTTGCTGGTATTCGCCCTGTGGGTTGGGCGCCAGGCGGGCGAACATGCGCGTGCGCGGCTCGATCTCTTCAATCACCCCGGTCACCCCCTCGAGTGGTGTCAGCCACACCCAATCGCCGACGGCCACCACGTCACCCAGGCGCGGTCCTTTCTTTAACCGGCCGCGTAGGTGGCAGACCACCTCGCCCTCTTGTGTGGCGACGGTGTAAAATCCAGATTGGGTGCGTACAATCAGTCCGCGCTGCATAGGCTGCAATCAGGGTACCGGGGTGCTGGGGAGGTTGGTATCCGGGGTGCGGGTGACATCGAAAGTGGTCTCCCAATCGTACAGCTTGCCCGGCGTGCCCTGGAAATACAGCTCGACAATGCGCCGGAAGATCGGCGCGGCGTAAACCGAGCCTTCGCCAACGGTTTCGGCGATGACGGCGATGGCGATATCGGGATAATCTTCGCGTCCGGCGTCGGTATAGCCGGCAAACCAGGCATGCGGCGCACCGATGCCGGTTTGGGCGGTGCCGGTTTTACCGGCGACGGGGATATCCAGCCCGGTGAAGACATGGTAGGCGGTGCCGCGCGGCTCGGTGCTGCTGATTACGCCCACCAGGGCTTCCTGGATTGCCTCCAGGGTCTTCTTGTCGATGGGCAGCTTGCCATTGGCGACCGGCTTGAACTGGTATGTTGGAGGGCCGTCCGGCGGCACGATTTTCTGGATGACTTGCGGCTGGTACAGGGTGCCGCCGTTGCCGATGGCCGCCAGGAAGCGCGCCACCTGCAACGGGGTGACCTGCAAGGCGCCCTGCCCGATGGCATTGTTGGTGGCGTCAATTGGCTCGACCATGTCCTGCACCTGCCCGGCTGCCTCATCCACGCCATCGATGCCGGTGAGCTGGCCCAGGCCAAAGCCACGCGCCATGTTGGAGAGGGTGTTGGTCATGCCCCGGTTGTAAAAATCCAGCCCGATATGGTAAAACCACGGGTTGCATGAGCGGATCAGGCCGCCCAGCAGGGTGAGCTGCCCGCTGGCTTTGAAGCCGTAATCGTGAGTCCAATCGTACAGGGTGGCGCCCTGCAGCTCTTTGAAGACCGTGTCGCAGTAGTACGAAGACTCCGGGGTATACAGGCCGCTCTCGATGGCAGCCGCGGTGGTGATGATCTTGAAAACCGAGCCCAGAGGGTACAGGCCCTGGGTGGCGCGGTTCAACAGCGGTTGGGATGGGTCTTCCAGCTCGGCCAGCAGGCTCTGGCTGTTGAAATTGACTGGCTCAAAAGCGTTGGGGTTGAAGCCCGGCGAAGAGACCATCGCCAGCACTCGCCCGGTATCTCGCTCCAATACTACGGCCGCGCCCTTGAAGCCGGACATGGCATCCTGGACGGCAGCCTGGAAATCTTTATCAATGGTGGTGTAAATAGCCTGGGATGGCTGGGGGGCGGCTTCGGCCAGCTTGGTGACCGGCTTACCTTCGGCATCCAGGACGTACAGTGCGCCGCCACGGCCGCCGGAGAGGTATGGCTCGCCCCATTTTTCAAGCCCGGCCAGCCCAACGCGTTCGTCGGCCTGGTAGCCCAGGCGCATGTAATTCTCGACTTCATCGGGTGGGATGGCGCCCATATAGCCGAGGATATGGGGAGCGAGGCCGCCTTCAACGTAATAGCGCGATTTGTAGGGCTTAACTTCAATGCCGCTCAGTCCTTCCAGCACGTCAAGACGAGGGCTGATCACCTCGGTGGAGAACTCACCCAGCGGCAGGTACCAGCCCTGCCCGGCGGGGAAGTTGGCGTATAGGGATTGGATCGCTTCCGGGGTCATGCCGGTCAGCTCGGATAGCTGGGCGAACACCAGGTCCGCCTGAGCGGGGTCGATCTGGTCGGGGTACAGGCCCAGCGCCACCGCGTTACCTTGAGCGGCCAGCGCATGCCCATTGCGGTCATAGATGTTGGCGCGCGCCGGGGCATAACCCTGGCGCACCATTGACAGGTAGTTGCTGCCCTTCAGCTGCGGCATTACCAGGGTGTCGTCCCACTGCACCCGCCATTGCCCATCCTCCAGGGTCAGGTTCATCAGTGTGTCGGATCGGAACTCGCCTGCCAGGGCGCTGTCAAAAAACACGCGGTAGCCCACCTGGGCGGTATCCGGGTTGGTCAGTGCGGACAGGATCTCATAGTCGATGCTTTTTAAGGCCGCTTCGGTGGAGATTCCCTGGTAATGATCGCTGAACTCTTCCGGAGTGATGGCATCCTGGCTGATGGAAGTCAACATGCCATACATGGAGGGATAATCTTCCGCCTGCCAGGCGTCCAGATACGCGCGAGTGGTTTCGCGCGGGTCGGGGACGCCGGGGGGCGGCATGCCGGGCGCGGATGGCGTGGGGGTCACCAGCGGGGTGCTGGTCCCGGCGGCACAACCGGTTGCGACCAGCAGAACCAGCGCCAGCACACAGGTTAAGAAACGGTGGATCGGATATTGTTTACTCATAAGACGAGATGGCTTCAGCCATTAAATTCTGATAGATCTGACAGGGTACTGCGGTGACTTTCTGGCAAGATTGCCAGGGCTGGTGCATACCGTTCACGCCGCACTCCTGGAGTAATACAGCCAGGCGGCAGACCGGCAGCCCCACCACATTGGCGTAGCAGCCTTCGACTGCAGACACCGGATGAAACTCAACATGCTGGATGGCGTAAGCCCCAGCTTTATCCAGCGGATCGCCGCCGTCCACGTACGCCGTGATCTCTTCATCCGTATAGCGACGCATGCTGACCTGCGAGACAGCTACATCTCTGATGCACTCGCCGCCCGGGTGCCGGACCAGGGCAATAGCGGTGAGCACCTGATGCGTACCGTCGCGCAGCCGCTCCAGCATGCGCCAGGCCTCGGCCGCTGAGTCTGGTTTGCCCAGGATTTCGCCATCCTCAACCACGGCGGTGTCTGCGCCCAGGAAGAGCACCTCCGCAGCGGAACTGCTGTTCGCCCAGGCATGCTGGGCGGCGCGGGCTTTCGTCTCTGCCAGGCGCAGCACGTATGCCTGGGGAGTTTCGCCTGGGCGGTCGCTTTCGTCCACCGGGGCAGGGAGTACGGTGAACTCCAGG
>JBFYSP010000025.1:0-11004 GCA_041301395.1 Anaerolineae bacterium | reverse complement strand
GGTTCTTATGGTTCAACGTCCACCCGGCGCAGCTGTTCATGGGAGATACAGGTTCGCTTCCGCTGGGCGCCACACTGGCAGTTGTTGCCTTGATGACCGGGCAGTGGATATTGCTGCCGCTGATTGCCATCATCCCAATGAGTGCCTTGCTGAGTGTTGTACTGCAGGTAGGTTATTTCAAGCTCACCAAGGGCCGCCGGTTATTCAAGATGGCGCCGATCCAGCACCATTTTGAGCTTTCGGGCTGGAGCGAGACACAGGTGGTGCAGCGCTTCTGGTTGATCAGCCTGCTCTCTGCCATGATCGGTACCGCCCTGGCGGTGGTGTGATGAACGGATGGGTTGGGCAAAGGGTACTGATTATCGGCGCAGCCCGTCAGGGGATTGCCCTGGCGCAGTACCTCAGCCGGCACGGCGCAGATGTGACTTTGAACGACCGCCGCTCGGAGAGCGAACTGGCGGAGGCACGCCAGTCATTGGAGGCTGAAAGCGCCCCGGGGAAGATCACCTGGAGCCTAGGAGGCCATCCACTGGAGCTCCTGGATGGAGCAGATTGTGTGTGTGTTTCGGGAGGCGTGCCGCTTACCCTCCCATTGTTGGTCGAGGCGTTGAAACGAGGTATTCCGCTTTCCAACGACTCGCAGATTTTTTTGGAAGCTGTGCCCTGCCCGGTGATTGGTATAACCGGCTCGGCGGGAAAAACGACGACAACTTCCCTGGTTGGGAAGATCGCTGAAGAAAGTGCGGCCCTCCACCGTGAAGACAGCCCGACAAGGGCTTGGGTCGGTGGCAATATTGGCAATCCGTTGATTGCGGTTGTAGATGAGATGCTGACAAGCGATATGGCTGTGATGGAGTTGTCCAGTTTTCAGTTGGAAATAATGACCCGCTCGCCGGAGGTGGCAGCGGTGCTCAATATTACCCCCAACCACCTGGACCGGCATCCCTCGATGGAAGCGTATACGCAGGCAAAAGCCCGGATCCTGGAATTTCAGCCTGCGACCGGCTCGGCAGTCCTGGGCAGAGATGATCCTGGAGCCTGGGCGTTGGCCGGCATGACGCGGGGCAAATTGTTGTCGTTTGGTCTGAGCGAGATACCCGCAGGGCAGCCGGGTGGTTACCTGCAGGGGCAAGAGATTCGCCTGAGGGTTTTCGGTGAGTCTGGTGATCTGGTCGATCGTGCTGTGATGCCGCAGTCCGAGGTGCGCTTGCGCGGCGAGCACAACTTGCAAAACGTGGTGGCAGCCTGCACGATTGCCGCTGCAGCCGGCTTGCCAATCGAGGCCATGCGCGCGGCAGCAGGGAGCTTCACCGGGGTAGCCCACCGCCTGGAGCTGGTGCAGACCTGGCAAGGAGTGAGCTGGTATAACGACTCGATTGCCACCGCCCCCGAGCGATCCATGGCAGCCATCCGTTCCTTCAATGAGCCGCTGGTGCTGTTGGCTGGCGGTCGGGATAAAAACCTCCCCTGGGAGGAATTCGCCAGGCTGGTAGCTTCCCGGGTGGAACACCTGGTGTTGTTCGGCGAAGCCGCCGAGAAGATCGAACGTGTAATGCGCAGCGCCTTACAGGCAGGCCAGCCGGCTGCTTTACGATCGATGACACGCTGCCCCGGGCTGCAGCAGGCGGTAAGAGAGGCTGCCCGCCTGGCCGAAGCCGGCGATGTGGTGTTGCTCTCGCCGGGATGCACCAGTTTTGACGAGTTTACAGATTTTGAGGAGCGTGGGAAGTGTTTCGTCAAATGGGTAAACGAGATCGAGTAGATTCAGTTCGTCGTTCTGCAGAGAGCCTGCCAAAGGAGTATGTTGGCCGCGTGCCGAACACACCTTCGGGCAGCCCGGCCCCTACCGGTCCGGTCAGCGCGCCCAGCAAATCCCGGCACTTGAAGGTTGATGTGCCTTTGCTGTTGGTGGTGGTCACCTTGCAAATTGTTGGCCTGGTGATGGTCTTCTCGGCCAGCTATGACTATTCTTACGATCTGTGGGGCGACCCCTACCGGGTATTCAACCGGCAGTTGATGTGGTTAGGAATTGGCATTCTTGGCTGTGTCGCCCTCACCTTCCTGAACTATCACATCCTGCAGAAGGTGGCGGTTCCTGCCATCCTGGCCACGGCCGCCATGCTGATCATTGTGTTGATTGGGAATGAAGTCCGGCACGGCGCGGTGCGCACCCTTTTACAAGGCTCGATCCAACCGTCTGAACTCGCCAAGCTGATCACCGTTATCTACCTGGCGGTCTGGCTGTATGCCAAGCGCGAGCGGTTGAGTAACATCAGCTTTGGGCTGCTGCCGCTGGGGTTGATCTTAGGTTTGCTGGGCGGCTTGATCTTCATCCAGCCAGATCTGAGCGCCGTATTTACCATCTTTATCCTGGGTGGGATGATGTTCTTCCTGGCCGGCGGCGACCTCAAGCAGATTGCCATTCTGCTGGTTGTAGCGCTCTTAATCGGCTGGGTTGTGGTCCAGGTAACGCCAACCGGCGCCTCGCGTGTTCAGAACTACCTGGCCGGCCTGGAAGATCCCAGCCAGGCATCTTACCACGTGCGCCGGTCGATCGAGGCGTTTGTCAAAGGCGAGTGGTTCGGGGTTGGGATTGGTAACGGCGTGACCAAGGTGGTAGGGCTGCCGGTGCCTCCTACCGATAGCATTTACGCCGTGATTGGCGAAGAGACCGGCGTCTTTGGCTCGGTTGCGCTAATGGCTCTGTACGTGCTTTTTTTCTGGCGAGGCATCCGAGTGGCCTCGCGTGCCCCGGATGACCTGGGGGCACTCTTGGCTGCCGGTTTGAGCATGTGGATTGCGATAGAGGCCTTCATTAACATGGCCGTGATGGTGAATTTGATGCCATTTGCCGGTAACGCCTTGCCATTTGTGAGTTACGGCGGCTCCAACCTGGTAGTTTCACTGGTTGCGGTTGGCATCTTGTTGAATGTTTCGCGGCAGTCAGTTCAGAACCAGGAAGATCAAGGCAGGTTATTCAGTGCGGTTGTTAATTTGCGCTGGTGGGACCGGCGGCGGCGTGTATCCCGCCCTTACCGTTCTGCAGGCGCTGATCTCGATCGTTGACCCGGCGGGTATCGACCTGCAGCGCTCGGTGCTGTGGGTGGGTGGCCTGGGAGGTATGGAGGCGGATTTGGTGAAGCGGGCTGAGGTGCCCTTCGAAGCAATTCCGGCGGCAGGCGTGCACGGCGTTGGTCTGAGCCGCCTGCCTGGAAACGTTGCCCAGTTGTGGCGGGGATATCGCGTCTCTCGCCAGATCCTGCGACGATTCCAGCCGGACGTGCTGTTCTTCACCGGCGGATACGTGGCAGTGCCGATGGCGCTCGCCGGCCGAAAAGTCCCTTCTGTGCTCTATGTGCCGGATATCGAGCCGGGGTTGGCCTTAAAGACTCTATCCCGCCTGGCGGGCAGCATCGCCATCACCGCAGAAAACTCACGGCGGTACTTCTCATCACATGCCGACCTGCGCCTGACGGGCTATCCGACCCGCCCAGAGCTGGCGCATGGCAGCCGGGAGCAGGCGCTGGCGACATTCGGATTGGATGCGGGCTTTCCCACACTGCTGGTGTTTGGTGGCAGCAAGGGCGCCCATTCGATCAACCAGGCACTGCTGGCCATATTGCCGGCACTGCTGGCTGAGATGCAAGTTATTCATATCAGCGGCCAGCTAGATTGGCCGGATGTCGAATCTGCCGGGCAAAAGCTGGAGGCCGGGCAGGCCCTTCGCTACCGGGCTTACCCTTATTTGCACCAGGAGATGCCCGCCGCCCTGCAGGCAGCTGATCTGGCAGTCTCACGGGCAGGAGCCTCCTCGCTAGGTGAGTTCCCCGTGGTTGGACTGCCGGCTGTGTTGGTGCCTTACCCGTATGCCTGGCGTTACCAGGTAGTCAACGCCCAATTCCTGGTTGATCACGCAGCGGCTGTCATGCTGCGCGACGAATCCCTGGCCGACCGGCTCCTGCCGACCGTTCTGGAGCTGATGCGTGACAGCGTCCGGCGAGAGCGAATGAAACAGGTCATGCAGTCTCTAGCTCGCCCGGAGGCGGCTGGGCAGATTGCAAGTTTGCTTGTGGAGCGCGCACACGGCTCCCAAATAAAGGGAATTGGACGATGATTACACTGTTCTGTGCCTTTTTCCTGTTTGTGATGTTGTTTGCCGTGGTAGGGGCGCTGCGAGGCCCGGCCAAGGAAGTGCTGGTCAGCTTCAGTGTGTTGGTGGCGATTGCTTTCATCACTCTGGTGGAAGATCTGCTGCCGTTAACAGCCGATCTGTTGCAAGACGGATCGATGACACAGTACTGGTTCCGCACGATGACCATTGTCCTGCTGGTAATTTTTGGTTATGTGACGCCCAAGATTTCATCTCTCTCCAGGGCGGCCGGGAAACCACTTGGGATACAGGATTACATCCTGGGTTTCTTCATCGGCATTATCAATGGCTGGTTGATCGTAGGCACGCTGTGGTACTACATGGATGCGGCATCCTATCCATTTACACCCTATATTTCTGCCCCGCTGGATACAATCGAGGGGGGCGGGTCCTGGGCGATCCAGTTGATCAATCTACTACCTCCGGCCATTTTCTATGGTTACCGGGTGGTGGCCGCGGTGGTGATTGCCTTTGTGTTTGTGATTATTGTGATGATCTAGCATTGGAATATTCTAGTATGGAGATGCGCAAGGTTCACCTGGTTGGGATTGGCGGCAGCGGCTTATCGGCCATCGCTGTGCTGCTGCTGGAGCGCGGGGTGCAGGTGAGCGGTTCCGACCGCCAGCTTTCCCCGCTAGCCAGGCGCGTCCAGGTTGCCGGCGGCCAGGTGTACCTGGGTCACAACGCCGAAAATATTGCCGGGGCTGACCTGGTGGTGCAGAGCTCGGCCATCCCGGATGACAATGTCGAAGTGCTGGCAGCCCGCCGCCTGGGTGTCCCGGTATACCGGCGGGTTGATTTTCTGGGGCTGCTTACCAGCGGCTACCGCACCATCGCTGTGGCCGGTACGCATGGCAAGACTACGACCACCGCCATGATCGCCTGGCTGCTGGCATCTCTGGGGTTTGACCCTTCCTATATTATCGGAGGCCTGTCGATAAACCTGGGTGGTAATGCCCATCACGGCCTTGGCGACATCTTCGTTATCGAGGCAGATGAATACGATGGTATGTTCCTGGGATTGAATCCCGAGATTGCCGTGGTGACCAATATTGAGCATGACCACCCGGATTGTTACCCAACCGGCGAGGCGTTTTACCAGGCATTTGCCGCATTCAGCCAGCGTATCCTTCCCGGGGGAGCGCTGCTGGTCTGCAAAGATGACACCGGAGCGACTCGCCTGATGCGAGAGGCGGCCGGCGGCTCTTTCCGGGTGCTGGCATACGGCAACCAGGAGCTGGAGTGCGATTATTTGGCCAGTGACCTGCAAGAAACTCCGGCGGCAGGGATTGCCTTCCATGCGGTTAGCCTTGCAGGCGCCGGGCAGCAAGTAGACCTGACCCTGCAGCTGCCGGGCCGGCACAATGCCCTGAATGCCCTGGCTGCCCTATCCGTGGCGGACCTGCTGGGCATCGAATGGCAGCGGGCGGCAGCTCCGCTGGCTGCTTTCCAGGGCACTGGGAGGCGTTTTGAGCTGCGCGGCACAGTGCGCGGGGTGACGGTGATCGATGATTACGCTCACCACCCGACGGAAATCCGGGCGACCCTGGCGGCGGCGCGCGGTCGCTTCCCGGGCGAGGTGATCTGGGCTGTATGGCAGCCGCACACCTATTCGCGCACCCGCCTGCTAACCGGTCAGTTTGCCACTGCTTTTGCGGATGCCGACCACGTCCTGGTGTTGCAGATTTACGCAGCCCGCGAAACCGCCCCGGCGGATGGATTTTCGGCGCAGTCCGTGCTGGCTGAAATGAACCATCCGGATGCCCGATATATTCCCGGTATCCCCCAGGCGCAGGAATACCTGCTGGCACATCTGCAGCCGGGGAGTATCGTTTTAGTGCTCTCAGCCGGAGATGCTGATCAACTCAGCGGGAGCCTGATTGGCGCTTTAGAGAATTCCGGCCCTTATTTGCCCGTGCCGCCACGGTTTGATTGATGGATCGTATTGAGAAGAAATGATGTTGCTAATGGCTTCTGAACACACCCAACCCTTCGATTTGCAGCCCATGCTGTCTGCCTTTGGCGGCCGGCTGCAGCTTGCTGCTTCGCTGAGCCGGTACAGCGCGGCGCGAGTGGGAGGGGCAGCCGACGCCTTGCTGCCAGTTCATACCAGCGATGAGCTGGCAGAAGCATGCACCACTTTGTGGCAGATCGGTGAGCCGTTTACCCTGTTAGGAGGCGGCTCAAACGTCCTGATCAGTGATCGGGGCGTACGCGGTGTCGTGGTGCTCAACCAGGCTCGCCGGGTACGTTTTGGGGTTGATGAATGGGGCCAAAAACTCCCGGAGCGACGGGTGCCGCAGCAGGAAGTTATGGTGTGGGCTGAGTCTGGGGCCAATTTTGGAGCGTTGGCGCGCCAGGCAGCACAGCGTGGTTTGGCCGGGTTGGAATGGGCGGCAGGTATCCCGGGGACAATCGGCGGGGCGGTAGTAGGAAATGCCGGGGCGCACGGCGGCGATATGGCGGGCAATTTAATCATGGCTGAAATCTTGCATCATGAAGGGCATGGTGTAACCATGACAACCACCCGCTCCAACTGGCCTTCGGAAAAATTGGGCTTCTCCTACCGCTCGAGCAGCCTCAAGCGCCAGCAACCATCTGCTGATGCCGGGTCAGCCCAACTCTGGGCAGCGGTGCTGTCTGCAGTGCTGCGATTGGAGCGCAGCTCGGCAAAGGCTGTCAAGGCGCGCAGCGATGAATTGCTGGCCTACCGCCGACGGACGCAGCCTCCTGGGGCGTCAATGGGATCAATGTTCAAGAACCCGCCCGGTGATTACGCTGGACGTTTGATCGAAGCAGCCGGGCTGAAAGGCGCCAGGAAAGGCAACGCAGAGATCAGCTCACTGCATGCAAATTTCTTTATTAACCGGGGCCGGGCAACTGCCACAGATATTTACGAGCTGATCCGGCTGGCGCAGGCCTCCGTGCTGGATCAGTTCGGCGTAGCTCTTGAGCTCGAGATCGAGCTGCTGGGTGAGTGGTAAAGCGATGGTAGAAGGTAAACTGTGCATCGGCGTGATTTTTGGGGGTCGCTCTGGCGAGCATGAAGTCTCGCTCCAGTCGGCGGCCTCGGTAGTTGCCAACCTGAATCCGGAGAAGTACACGGTGATCCAGATCGGCATCACGCACGAAGGCGCTTGGGTGGTGGGTGAGGGCTTACTGGAAGCCTGGCTGGCAGGGAGCGAAGTGGCCACCGGTGAAGCTGTGCTGCTCCCCGAGCCGGGCCGCCAGAGTCTTTATGCGTTGCATGCGGAGGGCAGTCGGCAGGTGTTCAGCGAGCTTACCAGTCTGGATGTGGTATTCCCGGTGCTACACGGCACCTATGGGGAAGATGGCACGCTGCAAGGATTGTTGGAGCTGGCGGACCTGGCCTATGTTGGCGCGGGAGTTCTGGGCTCGGCGCTGGGTATGGATAAGGGCGTCTTCAAGGATGTGATGCGCGCCCAGGGTTTACCGGTGCTCGAGTCGATCGTGGTACTGCGCAGCGAGATTGACCAGGATATCGAGGCGGTGTTGCGGCAGGCCGAAGCGTTGGCTGCTTACCCGCTGTTTGTAAAACCGGCTAACCTGGGTTCGTCGGTTGGTATCACCAAGTGCCAAAGCCGATCAGATTTGTACGAGGGCTTGATCGATGCGGCGCGCTTTGACCGCCGGGTGCTGATCGAGCGTGGCATCCATGCCCGAGAGATCGAAGTCAGTGTCCTGGGGAACGAGTCGCCCAGGGCGTCCGTACCGGGAGAAATATTACCCAGCCGTGAGTTTTACTCTTACGAAGCCAAGTACCTGGATGGCACTTCCGGGTTGGTCATCCCGGCCCCGCTCACGCCAGAGACGACTCAGCTGGTGCAGGAGTATGCCGTACAGGCTTACCGGGCAATCGACTGTGCCGGGATGGCGCGGGTCGATTTCCTTCTCGAGCGACGCCAGACTCTTGGCCCCGATGATGGTCTCTACCTGTCGGAGATCAATACCATCCCGGGCTTTACACAAATCAGTATGTATCCTAAGTTATGGGAGGCCAGTGGCTTGGCTTATCCGGAATTATTAGACCAATTAATTGAGCTGGCGTTGAGCCGCAAGGCCCAGCGCGACACATTGACCAGGCGTTATCAAAGGGAAGTCTGATATGGCGCGCATCTCAAGCCTCTTCCAACGCTCTAACGACCGCCGCCGCAAGCGAACCCGGACTTACGACAGCACAACTGCCCTGCGGTTAGGCGTCGACCTGACGCACCTCACCCAACCGGAGCGTACCCGCAGCGGCCGCACGGTGCACACAGGGCAGGTTGACCTGCGGCGCAAGCGCACCCGGATTCAATCTGGGGCAGTACGCCAGGGTGCTCCCACCGTGATGGTGCGCAATGTAGCTGCCGGGCATACGACCAGCGGTCCGCTTCATTCGCAGAGGAAAGCCCGCCGCCGCTTCGATATATCTGTTGGCCTGCCAGGCACCGAGGTGCGCCTGCCAAACCTGCCCCAGTTTGCGATCAGCTGGCGATGGCTTTCTGCCGTATTGGCGATTATCCTGGGAGTTGGGCTTTATCAGGTTTGGAATGCAACTGCCTTTCGGGTAAGCGAGGCCGAGATCAGCGGGCTGCAGCACCTGACCACGAAGGAAGTGAATACGATACTGGGACTGAAGGATACGCCGGTGTTTTCCCTGGATGCTGACCAGCTTAAGAATGAGCTGCTGCAGGCTTTCCCGGAATTTTCAAGTGCTTCGGTGCATATCGGATTGCCCAGCACGGTCGCCATCACAGTGACGGAGCGTGTTCCGGTGATTGCCTGGATGGTGAATGGCAGTGCTACCCTGGTGGATCAGGAAGGCATGGCTTTCCCGGCCCGTGGGGATATCTCAGCCCTCGGCCTGCCGGTGGTAGAGGCTTCTGCAATGCCTCCGGTGCTGGTCCGGGTTGAGCGAGAGACAGAGGAAACGGATCTCGCCAGCTTGGAAGGTGCTAGTCCGGTAAGTACGCCGATCGTTGGCGCTCAGCCCTTCCTGAAACCTGAATTTATCCTGGCGGTCATGGCGCTGCGGGAAAATGCCCCGCAGGGTGTGCCGCTGCTGTATGATGCGGCGCGCGGTTTTGGCTGGCGAGACCCGGGTGGCTGGGATGTTTACTTTGGTGACGCGCAGGATATGGCAATGAAATTGGATTTATACCAGGCAATCATCAACCGTCTGGACGATAAAGAGGAGACGCTTCCTTCCCTGGTGAGCGTTGAAAACGTGCACGCCCCGTATTACCGACCCAGGTAATCCGGCAGTGTGACATGGTGAACGCAGCAGGAAGAGAAAGGCGTGAGTGAAAAAGATGGATCAATCAATCATTGTTGGGATTGATGTTGGGACGACAAAAATCTGCACCCTGATCGGTCGGCTGGAGCAAGATGGGCTGATCCGCATCCTGGGGGTGGGCATCGAGCCTTCCGAGGGCATCCGCAAAGGCGTGGTGGTCGACCTGGGGACGGCAGCACAGGCGGTGGCGCGTTCGGTGGAAAAGGCCGAGCGTACCTCGGGGTTGGAAATCACCTCGGCTCTGGTCAGCCTGGCTGGCTCAAACGTCTCTTCGGTCAACAGTCGGGGTGTGGTGGGCGTTACTGGTCGAGTCATTGATCAAGAGGATGTCGGCAGGGCCGTGGATGCTGCCAGAGCAGTGGCCATCCCGCACAATCGCGAGATCATTCACGTCATCCAGCGCGGCTTTGATGTGGACGGGCAAGGTGGCATCCGCAACCCGCTTGGTATGCATGGCTACCGGCTGGAAGTGGAAACGCATATCATCACAGCTGCGGCAGCCAGTGTTGAAAACCTGCGCCAGTGCGTGGCCAATGCCGGGGTAGATGCTTCGATGTTTGTGCTCAATCCGCTGGCTTCAGCCGAAGTTGTGCTCAACGAGACGGAGCGCCAGATGGGGGTGGTGGTCTGTGATATTGGCGGCGGTACGACTGATATGGCGATATACATCGATGGGGATGTGTGGCACACCGCCGTGCTTTCAGTGGGCGGCAACCACATCACCTCGGACATTGCCCACGGCCTGCGACTGCCGATGTCCCAGGCAGAGGAGATCAAAATCCAGCACGGACAGGCCACCTGGGGCGATACCGGCGTTCAGGAGTATTTCAACATCCGTCCGTTTGGCGAGGAAGAAATGGTGCAGATCAGCCGCAAGGAGCTGTCGCAGATCATCGAGGCCCGGGTAGATGAAATCTTCAGTCTGGTTGTTCAGGAGATCAAGCGTTCTGGGTACGATGGCCTGCTGCCGGCTGGGATGGTTTTGACCGGCGGCACCAGCGCTCTCCCGGGCATCCGCAGTGTGGCCTCCACCGTGATGGGAGTGCCAGTGCGCATTGCAAAACCTGAAAACCTGGTGGGGATGATCGATAAGCTCGACTCCCCTGCCTATTCCACCAGCGTCGGGCTGCTCTCGTGGGCAGTGCATTACGGCGTTGTTCATACCGCAGGCTCGACCAAGCGGCCGAAAACATCTACTGCTCAGATACAAGGAGACAATACATCGGTGGATAAAGTCAAGAGCTTTTTACGGCGGTTGTTACCCTAATTTGATTTCCGCTATCAGTGTATGGATGGCGGCATACCGGTTCAGGTGAAAGATATCAGGGTTTTTGAGAACGACAAATTTTTAGAGGAGGCAGAACAATGACCAGTCCAAACCCCAACCAGCTCGAATCGTTTGCCCGAATTAAAGTCGTCGGTGTTGGCGGCGGTGGGTGCAATGCCGTCGATCGGATGATCGACGAAGGCCTGCAAGGCGTCGAGTTTGTCGCAATTAATACCGACGCTCAGGCATTGATGCTCTCCAAAGCCTCGACGCGCGTGCGCATTGGTG
>JBFYSP010000152.1:0-21791 GCA_041301395.1 Anaerolineae bacterium | reverse complement strand
CCAACCCGGCTGGAAAGTTTCAATTGAGGCGCCATTTTCCAGCAAAGTCTCAGCCCATACGGCCTGGCTGGAAACGCGTACAGGGCAGCCGAACATCGCTTCCAACCAGGGAATACTGCTGATGGGCTGCGCCGGGCAAATTAAATCCTGATCCAGGTCATCCAGCTGGCTGATTTGATGAGAAAGCGTGGCAAAAAAGCGCTCCGGCTCAAGCTGGCCTGGCTGAACCAGCTCGCCTTCTTTTGCCACCAGGTAGATATCTTCAGACAGGTAACTCCCCGGATAAACGCCCAGCAAGGGACGCTCCACATGATCTCTCGACCAAAAAGCCAGGTGCCTTGCAATTGGATAAGAAGAAACCGTCATTGTTGTTGGTTATCCCTTTAGGGCGCCCTCAGTCAGACCGGTGGTGATCTGTTTTTGCAGAAGTGCAAATATAATTAATATCGGTACGGTAGTTATGATCATACCAGCGAACAAATCGGTCCATTGGGCAGTATATTCCGCTCGTTGGGCCATGTAAAAAAGGCCAAGAGGCAGGGTGGCATTCTCCTTTTTCAAAAAGATCAAAGCCAGGAAGAACTCATTCCACAGGCTCATGAAGTTGATCAGAAAAGCCGATATCAGGCCCGGCCAGGACAGGGGCAGCATGATCTGCCAGAATGCCCGGAAGGGGGAAGCGCCATCCATGACGGCCGCCTCCTCGAGCTCGGATGGCAAAGACTCAAAAAAGCCTCGCAATATGAAAGTATTAAAGGGCACCCCGGAAGCCACATAGAGCAAAATCAACGGGATCATACCGGACATGCCGAAGCTCTGCATCATGAAATAGAGCGGGATGAAGGTCAGCATCAGGGGCACCATGTAGCCAACCAGGAAATATATCCCGAAGGCATCATTGAACCGGAAAGGCACGCGTGCCAGGACGTAGGCAGCCAGGGCCGAAATCATCACCGATATCCCTGCCCCGGCGAACGAAGCGATCATGCTGTTTCCAAAATAGCTGCCGATCCTGGCTTTTTTCCAGGCGGTCAGGTAGTTTTCGAAATGCAGCTTCTCGGGCAGCGCCCAGGGACTGGTGGTGAGAAACTCCGGGGTCGTCTTAAGCGAGATCATGATCACCCAGAAAAAGGCCAGGACGGTAAACAAGGAAACCAGGGAAAGAACGAAGTAAATGAAAAAGTGACTCCAGGACCATTTCCGTTTTGGCCGAGAAGGTTTTGGCGTGGCGCCAGGCATGCTGGTGGTAGTTGTCGTCATCCCAACCTCCCCAATCTAAAACTCGATCGTCTCTCGTTTTGTGAGGCGGTTGGTCACCAGACTGGCTGTAAAAATCAGGATCAGCAGGATGGTCGCCAACGCCGCTGCCAGCCCCCACTGCTGGCTTGCAAAAGCGCGTGTGTAGATCAGGGTGGCAACGACTTCTGCGCCGCCTCCGCCGCCATGCGGCACCATGATCCAGATCTGGGCAAAGACCTGTAAAGATAATATGATCCACAAGATAAATAGCAAGCGCAGGATACCCCACAGCAAGGGAAAGGTGATCTTCCAATAAACTTGCCACTCGTTTGCGCCGTCGACGCGCGCCGCATCCATCAGCTCGGAAGGGATGCGATTCATGCCCGCTGAAATCAAGAGCACCCACATACCCAGCTGCTGCCAGGCGGTCGCTATGACGATGGCCAGGATGACCGTGCGAGAATCGCCCAGCCAGGGCAGGGCAAACTGGTCCAATCCAAACAGGTTCAGGAGGTTATTGATCGGTCCAAAGACCGGGTTGTACAATAATTTCCACATCAGCCCTACCACGATGACCGACAGGACCAGCGGAGCAATGATGATGAATTTATAGAAGGATTTCAGCCGGATGCTCTGACTCAGCGCCCAGCTGATGAATAAAGCCGGGATGAAAATGATCAGCGCACCATAGATTGCGAATTTGAATGTGTTGAGGAAGGCACCAATCACCTGGTTATCCAGCAAAATCAGGCGAAAATTACCTAAACCGTACCAGGGACGATCCAGTGTATGCCCCTGCCAGTTGGTAAAACCATAGTAGACGGTCAGGGCCAGTGGCACAAAGACAAAAATCGTATAGATGATAAATGTCGGCGCAAGGAAGGGGATAACTAAAACCCGGCGGGATCTCTGGTACATGGTGCCCTCCACAGGTTGAAGACGAACTTGGTCGATGACCAGCCGTTGAACTTTGTCATATCAGCGCTACCGGATAAGACGGGCGTGATCGTTTTGGATGTAAGGCGGAGGGGAATTCCGCCTTACATCCGTTGCGATTCTGCGCGTGGAGAAGCGATCAGCAAATTACGGGTTGGCTGCTCGCTGCGCGCGCACAGAGGCCAGATTCTCGTCGATCTTGGCCAGGGCTTCCTCAGGGGTCAGGTTGCCTTTCCACATCTCGACGATTGGGTCGTACCAGGCGGCAGCCAGGCCATACTTGGCACTGTTTACACCGAAGTTATACAGGATGAACTCGGCGGTCTTGGCATTTTCCAGCACCTGGTCAATACCAATGATGCCGGCAGGCGGTGTCACACCCAGGTTCGGGGAGACGGCGCTCAACTCGTCGGAGCGCTTCTGTGCGGTCTCGTTGCTGGTGAAGCGGCGCATGAATTCAACCGCCAGGTCGGGCACATCCGTCTTGGCCGGGATATTCCAGCTCAGGGCACGCCCAAAAATGGCATCCTGCTTGCCTTTTCCACCATCCACTGTGGGAAACGACGCTACAGCCAGTTGGAAGCCTTCCGGAATGGAATCTTTCATTTCAGTCGCCAGCCAGCTGCCCATCAAAATCATGGCGGCCTTGTCCTGGAAGAAGTAAACCTGGTTGGTGGTAAAGTCGGTGCCTTCCCAGCCATCGATCAGGCAGCCGTTGTCCTTGAGCTTCATCATTTCCTGGGCAGCTTTCAGGAAGTCGGGGTCGCCGGCGATGGTCATATCGGTATCGTCGTACAGGTACTCCATGAGCTTATCGGTGCCAACGTAGCGCTGGAAGAGCGAGTCGGACCACATGCCCACGTAGTAATTTACCTGCCCGGTGACAGCGATTGGCGCCACATCCTTGCCCTTGATGGTCTCGCACAGGGCCAGCATGTCGTCCCAGGTCGCGGGCGGTTGCACGCCCCATTCATCGAACATTTTCTTGTTGTAATGCAGCAGCCAGATGAAGACCTGTTCCGGGGCGCCGTAGAATTTATCCTCATACTGCATGGATGGGTAGAACAAGGGGTTGAAATCTTCCTTCCAGGCAGTCCCATCGGCACGCGGAGCGTTCATCGCCTCCGAAATATCCAGGATGTTGCCGTTCGTGACCCAATCATAAGTATTCGGATCCATCCCTTCGAAGATGAAATCGATGTCGAGCGGATCGCCAGCCAACATACGGGCTTCAATGGCAGGACGAGCAGCCGTGTTATTGAAGGTATAGGTCACCTTGGTGCCGGGGAAATCTGCTTCCAACGAGTCACCAATGGCTTTGACGAAATCGTACGATGGAGACCCCTCTTCCCACAGAACGCCTACCTCCAGGTTGCCGGGCTGAATCTCGGCCTCAGCAGGTGCGGTTTCAGGGGCAGTCTCTGCTTCGGTTTCGGGAGCGGTCTCGGTAGCCTCAGTTGCGCAAGCCGCCAGAGTACTCATCAATAGCGCCAGCAGCACAAACAGGGTTAAGAACTTAGCAGACTTCGTATGCATCTTTACTTCTCCTCTTGATCCACAAAGCAAGGAAAATTGTTGGTTGGTTGATGGTTCTTCCGTATACTTCTGGTTTGCTCAGCTGCGCCTCCTTTTTCACTGCCTGTGATTCCAGGAATATCAACCGTACAGCCTGGAACTAGCTCGCCGCAATTGGCTCTCCAGGCAGGCCGGCTGCCTGGAAGGTTGATCTTCGCTGGTTAC
Organism: Anaerolineae bacterium; assembly: GCA_041301395.1. GTDB lineage: Bacteria > Chloroflexota > Anaerolineae > Anaerolineales > UBA4823 > CTSoil-045. Next base: position 17,876 of record JBFYSP010000152.1, on the reverse strand, counting down.
GCAAATTGTCGAAAGCTGTCAGAACTTCTTCGATATCTGCAGCACTGACATTACAGTGTGTCGCCAGGCGCATGCGTGGATCCCCGGCGAAAACCAGAATTCCCTGGCTGGCCAGGTAGGCAGCCAGCTCCTCGCCGCTCAATCCGAATGGGGCCACCTGGACATGAAACAGGTTCGTTTCGACCATCTCCAGGTTGCAGCAACCCGGGAATCGATCGGCCAGCCCCCTGGCCAGCCGGCGAGCGTTGGCATGATCTTCCGCCAGTCGATGGGTGCCAGCCTGTAAAGCCACAATCCCTGCGGCAGCCATTACACCGGCCTGGCGCATCCCCCCACCCAGCATCTGGCGAACCTTGATCGCGGCCTGAATCTTTTCCCGGCTGCCGCACAGCATGCCCCCAAATGGAGCTCCCAGCCCCTTGGAAAGGCAAAAGGCCAGTGTATCTACGTGACGGGTAAAATTATTCGCCGGCAGCCCGGAGGCAACCACGGCATTGAAAAAGCGGGCACCGTCCATGTGCACCGGTAAGCTGTAGCGCTGTGCAACCTGGGCGATTTGAGCCAGATGCTCCGGGGGGATCACAGCCCCCCCTCCTGCATTGCTGGTGTTTTCAACGCAGATCAAACCGGTATCCGTTGCTTCTCGGGCTGGATCCCGGATCGCATCTTCGATATCCCGAGGGTCGAGAAAACCTCTCCTGAATGGAATGGTATGGGTGACACAGCCGGCCAGGCGGGCAATGCCCCCCACTTCCCACAGGAATTGGTGTGACAGGTCACCCAGAATCACCTCCTGGCCCGGGTGCGTATTCACAAGAGTGCCTATTAAATTGCCCATGGTTCCCGAGGCAACGAACAGTGCCGCTTCCTTGCCCGTTTTCTCCACTGCCAGCTCCTGCAGGCGAGAGACGGTCGGATCGCCATCATAGGTGTCATCCGCTACTTCCGCCTCGTACATTGCCCGGCGCATGGCTTCCGATGGCCGGGTTACGGTATCGCTGCGCAAGTCGATTACATGATCACGACTTATCATTTCATTCCCTCTTCCCTCGGCCTTGAATTTCCCAGGTCGCTATCACTTGTTCACCCTGTACGACCCACAACAAATCGGATAAGTTGACCACATCGGAGACGTAGTTGGGATAAATCTCCAGCTTTTCGCCGATAGCCGGCGGCCGGGTTCCTGGTGGGATATGCACAGCGCCATGTTCTTCACTGGCGACCGTTACACTCAGGGCGGGAAATTTCACCAGGGTGCCGTATCCGGGCGTTGTCATCGCGCCGCTGTGGGTTAATGTCTTGGAGCCCGCATCCAGGACAAAGTGGTCCGGTTGCGCGGTTCCCGGCACCGAAACGACCGTGGATAGAATCGTGAGGGACATTTGCTGGCGGGTATGTGCTCCCAGGTCGGCATATTTCATATCCCCAAATACATAACAACCGGGCCGGTACTCATTTACGCCCTTCAGATCAGCCATAAAGACCGATCCAGGCGTCGATCCGCCGCTAACCACTTCACTCTCAATGCCATGTTTCTTCAGGAAAGCTGCCGCCTCGGTTGCGATTTTTGCTCCGGCAAGTTCTCCAGCGCGCTGTTTGTCGGGCTCAAGGTGAACCCCCGTCCCCCCGGCCATATACATCAGGCCTTTGTAACGCAAACCCGGGCAATCCGCCACGATCTTGCGCACAAACTCCAGCAGCGGTTCACCTGGAACGACCCCGGTGCGGTTATATCCCGCCTCTACCTCAACCATAACATCCACCCGCTGGCCGCGCCTCCGGGCTGCCAGGTCCAGTTTTTCGATGGCGGCATAGGTATCCACGCAGGTGGAGATTCTAGGCGTCCAGGCGGCCAGGTTTAAGAGGCGCTCCAGCTTGTCCTCGCCAACGATTGGGTAGGCAATATAAATATCCTGGATTCCACCCGCAGCCATAACCTCGGCTTCACCCAGCTTGGCACAGGCAATGCCGGCCGCTCCCGCTTTGATCTGCATGTGAGCTATGATGGGCGTCTTGTGGGTCTTCGTGTGCGGCCGGAGCTGCATGCCACACTTATGTGCACGAGCCGCCATATCGGCGATGTTCTTTTGCAGCTTGTCATAATCGACTACCAGAGCTGGAGTGGGGATTTCATTTTTTTTCATGGTTCATTTCCCATGTCCGGTGCACCATGATCGTTATAATAGCGGTCAATAATTTCTTGTTCTTGCCCGGCATGCTGCTGCATCCAATACCGGGCGGTTTCTGCATCCCCGCTAATGATGGCTTCACACAATTGCATATGGATGTGGCGGTCCGCCTCCAGCCGGCGGTCGATCTCCTCCGGGCTGCCGTAGCGTGCCCCAATCTCGCGTAAATGGTCCGGAACCATATCTAACAGGGTATGTAAAATCTGCACCAGGAATTGGTTCCCCGCTACCTGGGCAATGGTCAGGTGGATCTGATCGTGGCTTTCCCAATCGACCACTTCTGCAGCCAGCCCACCACTGGACCAGTAACTATCCAGAATCTCGCGCAGGCGGGCCTTGCCGGGTTCATCACGTTTCTGGGCTGCCAGCGTGATAATCCCCTGCTCCAGAATCAGCCTGGCCTCGTTCAACTGGCGGCGCATATCTTTTTGCAGTCGTTGGGGATAGGTATCGAATTTTCCGTTTAAGTCTAATTGTGGGAGCGGATCGCGGATGTAGGCGCCTTTGCCCTGGCGGATCTCGACCAGGCCCATGGCAACCAGGCTCTGCAGCGCCTCGCGCACAGAAGAGCGGCTGACTCCCAACATTTCGATCAGCTCTCTTTCTGAGGGCAATTTCTCATTGGGTGTCAGTATGCCATCGCGGATTTGGGTGACAATCTGGTCGATGATCGACTCAACGACTGTCACTTTGACCGGTGCAACTAACCTGGCTTGTTTACTCATCGGCGGCATTCCTTGCAGCGGATTGCTGATGTTGATCTTGCGGAGTTCACTGATGAGAGTGCTTGTCTGATGGTCTGACCAGTACTGGAATTATATTTGATTTTGCAGATTAAATCCAGTTAAATTAGATTAGAAATCGGGCTTCCGTTTTCTTTCAGCGCCTCAGCGGCAATCATTTTCCCGCACTCCCTCTGCATAACTTCCGGTAATTAATGGGGTTATGATCTTATGGTAGTTATACTCATTCTCATTTCCACAACACACCCATATAGGAGGCACACATGGACTGGATTTCGTTAATTCTTTCGATCGCAGCTGGATTACTTCTGCTCTTTGCCGGGCGCCGGTTTTTCTGGCTGGTAGCTGCCCTGGTGGCGTTTTTATTCACCCTGAATTTATTTGATTTCCTATTTGACGTCGGATGGCTCGGACTGATTCTGGCGGTCATTGCCGGCGGCATATTTGCCTGGCTGGCCACGAAGTTTGTTAAAATCGTCGGCTACTTCGTTGGCGCGCTGGCAGGTGCAGTCGGGTTGCCCATCTTCCTTGGTTTTTTCGGCATTGATTGGAACTGGCTGCTGACAGCGCTGATTGGTGCGGTGGTCGGCTTTTTACTGATGATGTTCCTGTTTGATTGGGGCCTGATCGTGCTGACAGCGTGGGCGGGCGCTAATGCCATCGTTGGCAAGGTAACCGGGCAATGGTCATTAAGCGACACCATTGCAACAATCCTGGTCGTTGTGCTCATTGCAGCCGGCATTTTTGTGCAAGCCGGTCAGATGAAGAAGAAATGAAAAAAATCGACCTGCTTGCAGACGTGTGCAAGCAGGTCGATTTCTTTATCGCATGATGGTTACAGCCGACTGTCGGGAATCCTGTAGTGAAGTCCTGCGTGACGGTCAGCCGCCAGCCGTTGTCGATACTCCGTCCTCCCCCTCCGGCGCCTGGATGAGCGTGTATTCCGGCGTGATATCCACCCGGTAGACAGCGACTTCGATATTGGGCAGAGCGTCCGAGGCGTCATCGACGAAATCCTGATCCATTACCGCCACCACCGCGGAGCGGTTGCGAGGCAGGTTGCCCAACACGGTCTGCAGGCGAATATCGAGTGCCTCCTTATCCGGCTGGATAGATGGTTTAGCCGGAAGGGTCTCTGTTGCATCAGTGACATCGATCTGGCCCTGTTTGTCCTTCTGCACCACCGAGATGCTTAATACGCGCGCCGGATCGACTTTGTCGATACGCTTCAGCACCTCAAATACCTGGTAGGTCTCACTCGGCTCATCCAGGTTGAAGACCGCGATGCGGTATTTGCGCATCATCGGGGTGATATCCATCACCGCTTCCAGTATAGCCCTGCGGCGGGACCAGCGATGCTCCACCCACTTCACCATGCGCCACAAGAAGCGCTCGTCCATCTGCGCATCCCATGAATAGATCACACAGGTGCCGGCAATCTTATCGTGCCAGCCTTGCCGGCGGTCGTCGACCAGGATCCAGCCAAAGCCCAGCCCTAGAGTTAGCAGAGAAATAAAATAACCGATGTAGCGCAGGATGGCAGTGCCTATTCCCATGCGCTTGCCGTTGAGACGGACCACGCGGACTCCCAGCGCCGCTTTCCCCAATGTTTGGCCGGATAGGCCCCAAAACAGGATGAAGTACAGCGGAACGATACTGATATTGATCACAATCAGGGCGATCGCGGCAACCGAGCACAGCACAAACTCAAAATTCACTCCCGTAGACAGCCTCGCGCACTGCTGGACATCCACACCGAAGACTTTCAACACCGCGGTGATGGTCACCGTAACCAACGAGGTCGCCGTTACCAGGACGAATACGTCGACCAAAAAAGCCAGCAGGCGGGTAAAGAAGCCAGCATACTGCCCCAGCATTCCCTTATATGCGCGCATCTGGGTCGTCCTCCGTGGGCTTTAAATCCGAGGGCAAGATGGCCCGCTCGGCGCGCCGTTGGACTTCCGGCGGGGGTTCCGGCAGCTCCTCCCGTGGTGTGCGGCGCAGGATCGAGCGAGCGATCATTTCGAAGACATTATCCGCGCTAACTGTTCGCTCGCGCACTTCCTCCACCAGCTCGGTGGCCAGGCCGGTGCTTTGTCCTGCAAGCAGATCTTGCACGTTTTCCGGATTTTTATTCAAGTAATTAATATATCCATCACCTTGGGAGCGGATCAGGGGTTCCACCTGCTCGGGGTGCTCCTGCAGGTAAGCCAGGTAGTTGGCGGCAATGGCTTCGACCAGCCGGTCAGTATCTTCCGGATGTTCCTTCAGGTAGCGCTGGTAATTTCCCAGGTGTAGCTGCAGGATATTGTCAATCCCCGGATTGCCAGTGAGAACATCCATCACCTGGTTGACAGTGCTGTTGGCCACATGGCGCACCACTCCCCGGCTGCGCTGTGCTTCGGTGCGCCCGGTGCGAATCCAGCGCTCCAGGTCGGACTCATGATCGCTGACCCAGGAACCCAGCAGGCGCCTGGCAGGTGAAAACATCTTTAACCCAAATTGTGCCGCCTGCCCGGTGGCGTGAGCCATCCGGCCTAATCCCCGGCGGGTAACATCATAAGACGCAAACAACAAGGCAAGAGAGACAAACACAGCTTGCTGCCCGGCCGTCTCTCCTGCCGGCGGGCGATTCTCTGCCAGCAGCGCCGTTTGCCTGGCTTCCCCTTCTTCCAGCCACTGGCGCAGCAGGTCAACAACTTCGAGCGAGCCGCCTACCAGCAAGCGCAGGACCGACCGAAAGGAGTCGATGGGTATGCCCTGGTCGGTAGCGGGTATTTCAGGACTTGGATTTTCAACCGGCTGACCTACCGCCGGTTCCATTGATTCGGACATCGCGAGCTCCACTTTCTGGCTTGTTAAAGCCTGCACAATGTTTAAATTATACCGCGCCCTTTGTATTGATTGGAAAACCTGGGCCAGGCGTAGTACAATCGCCTGGAATTCGACGCCCATCCCGGAGAAACCAATGAACCTCGACCCCAAAACCATTCGGAGCCAGTTCCCGGCGATCAATCGTCAGGCGGGACTCGCCTCCCCCACCATCTTCCTGGACAACCCTGGCGGCACGCAGGTAGCCCAGCCCGTGCTGGACCGCATGGCAGCTTACCTGGTGGACTGCAACGCCAACCATGGCGGCGCCTTCCTGACCAGCCGGCACTCCGACCAGGTGCTGGATGAGGCGCATCGTGCCATGGCTGATTTCTACAACGCCCGCCGGCCCGAAGAGATCATCTTCGGCAACAACATGACCACCCTGACGCTGCACATCAGCCGCTCCATTTAGCGGCTTTGGGATCCAGGTGACGAGATTGTAGTCACGCGCCTGGATCACGACGCCAACCTGACGCCCTGGGTGCTTGCTGCCCAGGACCGCCGCTGCCGGGTGACTTACGTGGATTTCGACCCGGCCAACGGCACACTCAGGCTGGACGAACCGGAGCAGGCCCTGGAGCGCAAGCCGAAATTGCTGGCTGTCGGCTATGCCTCCAACGCCCTCGGAACGATCAACCCACTTGAAAAGATCATCCCCCTGGCGCACGCCGCTGGGACGCTGGTGTATGTCGACGCCGTGCAGTACGCCCCTCACGGCCCGATCGACGTCCAGGAACTGGGCTGCGATTTCCTGGTCTCCTCGGCATACAAGTATTGTTAGCCTCAATCAACAAGGTATCTTCTTCAAAACACATCGGACGTAGGCGATTTTCTCATCATTCTCGACGGTTAGGGTGGCTTGTACATCGAGAGCTTCAATCATCTGCCTTCGGGCGCCAAAATCATCATCCGCCGCGCTCAATCCTTCTGCAACTTCTTCGGCAAAAACCTGAATATTCTCGATTTCCTCTTGGGTCAACGATTGATTTTTCAGGCGTTCTTCGATACTGGAGCGTTCGCTTTGCAGTGCAGAAATAGTTGCATCAAGCCGGCTTTTCCGATCCAGCAAAAACTCTCGGGTGAAATCGCCGCTCAGATATAGATCGAGCAGCCATTGGAACTGCCCCTGGTAGTCGGCAAGTAGATCGTCCACGGTTTTAAGCCGTTCTTGCATCGGCTTCGCTTCTCGCTTGCGCTCCTCTTGATACATATAAAGGCCATTTTCAAGCGCCTCGGGATCTACTAAAAATGAGCGAACCCATTCCCAAACGGCTGTATCCACCCCTTCCACGCGGAAATAGCGTGCTTGCTGAGCAAGTACTGGTATCTTATATTCCTGCGTGAGTTTTCCTTGTTTGTCTCGCGGCGCTCTTGGGCAGCTTGCCAGGTTGCTTGATCTACAATCGCCGGCACCTGAATCGCCAATAAGTAATCATCTGGATTGCAAACACGCTTGCCGTTTTGGTGTCCATATTTCCCATAGTGCCAGACACCAACATAAGTATCCATATGCAAAATGCGATTCACAGTTGCGTGCGCCCACTTGTTGTCGATCCGTTTGATTGCGGTCGGGATCGGTGCCCCCATCTCGGTCAATTTGTGAGCGATCGCTCTGACGCCGATACGACTATTCTGGCTATCGCCCCGTGTATACCAGAGATAAATCAACCTGACGATTTCCCCATCACGTATTCGATCTGTACGCCATAACGCTTGAACTCCTGCTCGATAATCAGTTGCTTGGCCAATCCACGCGCAAAGCGATCAATTTCGCGAGCGACCAAAATGTCGAATTCGCCATTCCGGGCCATCTCAAGCGCCTGCTCAATTGGGGAAGCTCAAAGGATGCCCCTGATGCGCCACGGTCATCTTCGGGCAGTTCTGCCACAATGTGATAGCCGCGGCTGAGCGCATATTCCCGGCAAATTTCCAACTGTCCGATAAGATTTCGGCCCTCTTTGCCGCGATCATCGCCAGATACCCTTGCGTAAGTTACTGCACGCTTTTTCATGTTGATCCTCCTAATTTTCGCTGATGATTTCGATACCGTGCCCGTTGCGACGCAGGCGACCAACCTGCTCTAACTCAGCAACCGCGTCCGAGACCCAGGCCTTCGAGCGTTTAACGGCCTGGCCGGCCTGGCTGTAGGATGCGCCGGGATTCTGTGTGTAAAAAGCTACCAGGTCGTCCAGCGCGCCTGCACGGTTGGCTTTGCGCGCCTTGTTAACATTGTTTAAGCCAGTTTGTACTCGTTCAGCGCCTGTCCAATCGGTCAGGACTTCCTGAACGTTCACCTGAACTGGTTCTGAACGCCATCCAGATCGTTCAGAAGAACGCCAACCTGAACGTTCAGCCCGGCGCTCTTCCCGTTCTTGCCTGACCAGGGTTTCCCGGTTTTCCTGTTGTGAAATTAACGCCAGGTTGAACGCGCCAACCAAAGCCAGGGCTGGGAATAGCGCAGGCGCATAGGTGGACAGCGCAGGAAATACTTCCAACTGAATAGTCAATCCGATGGTGGCTGTGAGATAAACCAGACCAAGCGCCAGGGCATAACCAGCCGGCGCGGTTGGGTCAATCTTGCGCTTGCGGTTGTTCCAGTCAGAAAGCCACAGCCAGGTATGAACGCTGGTCAGCCCCAGGAACTCGACGATGGCGGCGATGATGATGGCAACCGTCAGCGGGATTTGCAGGTGCTCCATGCTGGAGCGGGCCACAAAATAAGCGCTGGGAAAAGGTGCAAACCACGGTGTGAGCCGGGCCACGATCTTGACCAGAAACATTTCGCCGTTGGCAGCGCCTGACGATTTTGATAGATTGTGCATGTTTTATGTCTCTATATAGGTAGTATAACCTCTACCTATTCTTTCAAAACAAAGGTGACAGGTCTGGGACTGTCACCTCAAAGGCGATTATTTAGAGCGACGTTTGCCGCGCGGCCCCGCTCGGCCATCTGCGCTGGTTTTGGTTTCAGCGAGATAGCGTTCCAGGCTGTCGGCGCGGATCAGATACGAGGGCCCCACCTTGACTGCATCAAGCTTACCTTGACGGATAAGTCGGCGGATGTACTCCTCGTTGTATCCTGTGCGCTCGACCGCTTCTTTGATACTTAAACTAGGCCATTCTGGCATGCACAAATCCCAAGATCGATCTTGGGTTGATTCTAGCACAATGCCAATCGCCTCAGGTGACATCGCCGCCGCCAATCATACAGGAGTGACTAAATAGGTAGTAAATACACTACTCTTTTACGGGCTGAATGAGCGCCTGTCAAGGAGATTTCTCAATAACATGCGCTCACCGCAGTAGGAAACTGACATCCACAGCAGGCTTGAACTTTTGAACCAGCGCGATCTGGCTTGTGGCCAAATCCTGGAGCCAGCAGCAGGCGGTTTCGCAAAGTGCGATCCAAACCCCGCCAGCGTTCCCGAGCGGGTAGCTCGTTCCAGCAGGTGGGAGGCCGGTCAGCCTCCATGCTTTCAAAAGCGCCTGGCGATGGCTAGGCAAGGCAGGTGGCCCTGCGCAAAAGGCCGGAGCCTGTTTGTCCAACATGGACGCGGCGCGGGTGCACCGGGTTGAAGATACCAGCCAAGGCCAATATCTCCTTTCGCCAGGCCGGAGCCTGGCAGGGCGGTGTCAGAACGCCCAGGCAACTGAACCTGTAGTTCAGTAGCGGCGTCGGTGATAAACACCGGAATCTGGGTTGTTAAAGTACGGGTCCAGAACTATGCCTGGACGCAACGGGCAGCGATATTACGAGCTGCCACGATATCGGTGATGGATGCGTAGCCGCATCCCTGGCAGTGAAAGCGCCCCTTTGGCGAAGAGTTTTTCGCTAAATTCAAGCGACAGCGTGGGCAGGTGGTGGACGTACCGCGTGGGTCAACGAACATCACCTGAATGCCGCGTTCCTGCGCCTTGTAGGCGATCAGGTCAATCAACTGGCGAAAATCCCAGGCCCGGCGCATCTGGCTGAATCGCAGGCTGCGATGTTGGCGATAGAGCAAACCATCTAGCTTTTCCAGGGCAATGACAGGATGAGCCTGGCTTGCAGCCAGGGTGACCAGGCGAGTGGCAATACTGTGATTGATCGCGGCAACCTGGCGTCGTTGCAACAACTTTAGTTGTGCAGTCCGTGTGGGCTTGGATTTTCGCCAATGCTCGATCATGCGCTTGCGGCGCTGCACCAGGACCTCGCCACGGATGATGAGCACTTTGCCGTCAGCATAGGCGGTCGCCAGACGGGCAATTCCCAGGTCAACGCCGGTAACCGCGGATTTGGCGGCGGGCGCTATCCCATCGGTCTGAGAACCCGAAGTGAACGGCAGCGCAGCATACCAAGTACCATTCCGCTGGAACAGGCGTGCATCTCCCTGCACCTTTTCCAGACTTTGAAAGAGCTTCTCCGGGACAACCAGCGGCAACCAGAGCAGTTCGCCTCGTTCGCCCAAAGACATGCGGATAGCCCAGCAGCCGTTCTTATTGACCAACCGATAACTGTTGGCAGGCAGCCCCAGGCCGTTCCGTTTTTCAGGCATCCTCTGAGTCCTGCGATGAGTTCTTCGTTCCAGCGCGGCAATCTCATTCACCGCCAGGCGAGCGTACATGCTTGGCAGACCAGCCTGTCGGGCTAGCGGATATGCCAGGGCATGGACTTCGCCTGGCTTTTGGGCGGTGGCATTTAAAACAGTTTGCAACCCGGAATCAATTGCCCGACGGTAACTGGCTTGTAGCTCTTCCAGTTTTGAGCGCTTGGCGCGGTTGGGAGCGCGCAGTTTCAAAATCGCCAATCCTCTATTTTTTATCACGACAGGCCCTTTCTCAAAAAAAACATCACGAAAAATCACCCGGATAGGCATACCCTATTACAGGTCAGGAATTATCGTGTGAATTACCAGCGCCCCCACTTCTCCTGCCACAGGTTACCCAGCGCCCCCAACCGTTCTTGTTGAGCTAGAGTTTGCAGGTCAGTTGCCTGGCCGCGCACCGGAACTTCTTTACACTCCTGCACCAAAGCCCGGCGGACAGCAGCGGTAAAAGTCGCGACTGCAACATAGGTATTCCACAGCCGGTTCTTGTACCACTTCTCGCCGCGCGAACGAGCCCGGGTCTCGAATTCAACGTAGATGGGTTCATCATCCTTTTGGCTGACCAGCAGGTCCGGTTCAACGGGCGTGCCGGTGTAGGGGAGCAGAACCACCTTCCAGCCACGCCGTCGCGCCTGGTAAGCGAAAGCCAGCACACCGAGTGTGTGGCGGGGGAACTGTAAACCGTTGTGGCCGCGGATCATTTGATCCCATTCGGAGTCAACGGTCTGGACGCCCATCTCGGCGCAGACCTTGCGGCCAACCTCGCTCAAGCGGATCAACCCCATCTTGCTGGGGCCAATGAAACGGCAGGTTTCCGTAATCGCCAGGCCGGTTGCGGACAGGTCTTTGGTCAAAGTATTACGCACGGAATGATTGCCGGGCATCAAGCCCAGGTCATTCTCCATCAGTTCGCACAGTTCGGCAGTCACCGAACAGCCGGACATCGCTACCGTTGCCAGGGCTTGCAGCAGGCGTTGGCGGCGGTCGCGCCGGAACTCTGACAGCAGGTAGTCCATGCTACGGGGAGCCTGGTGGAAGATAGCTTTGAGGTTAAGGGGCAGATTGGTCATTTGTCTCTCTTTCTATGGGGTGAAAAGATGGTGGTGGTTTTGGATGATGCATACACGAGTTATCGTTTTCGTGATGCAAATTCGAGATCACTTCCAGGCCGCCCGCTGCAAGCGCTGCCCACGCGCCTGTTCGCTCCGAGCCAGTTCGGGATGGCCGTCAGCCTTTGCCTGGCGAGAAGATTGGAAAGCTTTTTGCGCCTGGGCTAACAGGTGGTCGGCAAACTCCTGTTCCGTCAAGCGTGGGCGGCGCAAATACAGCAGCAGGGCTAGAATATCCGCCTTGCGTTGGAGCAAAAAAGACACTTCGTCCAGCGTCAGCGCACCGCGCGGGGCATCCACGTGCAGGTGGTCGCCATCAGGTTCCAGGCGCACGCCTTTATCCAGGATGCCCAGCAAAGGCTCGTAGAGATCGTCGAATCTCATAGGTCGAAGGTATCCCTTTCTGGCGTTTGTGGGTCGCGGTCGCTCGCGGACACTGAATTGCCTGTATTTTCTAAGCAGGTGGGGGCATCGTCTTCCTCCTCAACGGGATGATTAGAATTTGCTTGCGAATCAGCGTCCGCATCAAACTCGGCAAACCGGATGCTCAGGATGCGGTCGCGGTTGTGACCAACGCGCTCATCGAAACGCAGGTGAACGCCCTGCTGGCGCAGGGTGGGGGATAACCGGCGCAGCTCGCCGGATAAATGGTGGGCGGTGGTAGGGAATTCGTCGTCCTCCGGGCTGACCAGCAACTGAAGCGCAGCGAACAAGGTCGAGACACAACCTCGCCAGGTGGACTGACCCTGCTGGAGCAGGCTATTCAGATAACGCAGCAGCGCGTGGGCAACGCTGGATGCTTCCAGGACAACTGCGCCGCCGCGGCTGTGATTTTCGTTGTAATCCTGCAGCAGGGTGCCGGGCTCCCAGCCCAACGCCGGCTCGGCGGCGCTGGCCCGCTTGATAAAATCGGCCATGCGCGGGCGTTCATTGATCTGGGTCTGATCCAGGTCTGCCAAAATGGCGCTGACCAGGTCCAAAAGCAGCCCCAACAGGCCGGGGTGCAGCGCATCAAAGCGCGCCCAGACTTCCTTTTCTGTGCGGCGTAGGGCATCGGGGATTGGCGCTAATTCGAGCAGGATGGTGCGATCCAGCAAATCGGGGCGAGTGACGAACTCGGTGATGCCATTGACGATCACCGGGCGCACCGCATCCAGCACAACTTCCTCATCATCGCTGTACAGCTTCCGCACGCCGATCCCGCCGCCGGTGGATAGGCGGCAGAGGGCATCCGACATCCAGGGCTGCAAGCGCGAGACATTATCAATCGCCAAAACCAGGTTATTCTGGGCGGCCAGCAGCAGCTCGTGTTCGTTGCGCGGCAGGCTGCGCAGCAGCGGTGTGGATGGGTCAATCAGGGATTTGAGCAGCCGGGTGGCGGTGCTCTTAGCCGAACCCTGCTCGCCGCTGACATTGAGCAATGGAAACGGGCCGAAAAATTGGAATGCGCCCAGCAGGAAAGCCAGCAGCAAGCGGGCCTGGCCCGGCAAAGCCAGGTTGAACAGGCTGAACAGATCATCCAGCTTCCCGCCGCGCACCGGCGTGGGCAGCTTGCCAAGCGTCTTGGGCCGGCGGAACATCACCGGTGGACAACCGACCAGCCGCCACCCCTGGCGCGTGATTTCGACTGCCCGCCAGGTTTCGTCGGCCAGGTCGAGATAAAGGCTGCCGCCCTGCCCGCCCAAACGGATGAAAACCGGCAGTTCTGGCCCTTCGAACAAGGCGAGGGCCGTCAATACGTTGAGGGCATCTTGCAAAGCCTGGCTGCCGGGGACCATGCCATGCGCCTGCCAGTACAAGCGCCCGCACCATTCGCGCAGGGTGTGCGAGGTCAAGGCATACACTTCCCGGTGATCGTTCACCTGGACGGCCGCGTAAGTGTTACCTTCGCGGGTATGGAAGAGCATCGCACGTTCTCGCACCAGCTCAACCAAAATGGTGGCCTGGGAGGCCGGTTTTTCGCCCGCTTCGGCGGCCTGGGCCAACCCTTCGCCTGGGGCACTGGCAGAAACCTGTTTTTGGCGGGCAGCGCGCCGGTTGCGCCAGCCAGGTTCTAAGAGATCGCGCAACGCATGCCAGTTTTTATCCTGGCAGGAGTTATGATGGCAGCCAAAATAGCGGGCGCCGTTGGTCATCTGGCCGACATAGGCCGAGCCGCCGCGGTGTTCTGGGTTGAACGGGCAGGCGTCCAGCAGGATAAGCAGGCCGCCATCAGCCATGGCTTTGGGCTGGCGCGGCGCGAGGCCATGTTCGCGGCACCAGGCGAGCAGATCATCTCCATCTGGCGCCAGTGGGTCGGGGATTGGATTCGTCTCCGCTCCTGGTTTCAGCAACGCCGCTGTGACTGCCTGGATCGACTCCAGGGGCGCTGGTTGCAAAGCTTCCGGGATTTTCAACAGCTTTGAGACCCGGTGCGGGCGATCCGGTGTGTCATCGCCTTTGCGAGCCAGTACGCCGTAGAGCTTGGTGATGCGCGCCGGGTTGAAAACCGTGGTGTCAATTTTGACCTGGTCGGTATCAAACCGGTTGGCCAGCGCGTGCAGCAGGTTCTTGGTGGCATCACCATCATCGGCCGGGAGTTGGACAGGATAGAGCAGGTGCGCGCCGTTGCCCGAGTCTGCCAGGATCGGTTCGAGAAAGCCGCTCTCCCTCAAGTACGCCGTGACTTTCAGCGCCAGGTCGAATGCCCATTGGTGCTCGGCATCCGTGGATGAAATCCCGGCCGGGCGCACGGGGTCGAAATCCAACAGGATCCACTGGCGCTCCACAATGTCGCGGTCGCTGGTCAAAGCATCGCGAGAGCGAACAGGCTTTATGCGGTTGGCCGCTCGCGCCAGCAGTGCGCCATTTACCGGGTTGAGGGTGGTATAAATGCCGACCGCGTACGGCCACAGCCGCATAACCTCTTTGACCAGCGCTTCAGGATCGTCAAAGTAGCCAGCCTCAGTGTGTGGCTGGCGAAAATCCGGCGTGGATACTTCCAGCGCCCTTACTTCGCGCACAGAACCGGGCAGCAGGAGCAGGCACGCCGTGCGGGCAATTTCATCCCGTACTATGCGTTGGGGCATGCTTGATCATCCTGCTGAGTTGAGTTCGGCAGAGCGGCCACCTGGGAATCGGCGGCAGGCTGGGCGTTCTGCTTCTTCCGCAGGCGGCCTTGCTCGATCAGATAAGCACATACCCGCGCCAGGGTTGCCCGGCGCTCGGCATCCGATGCTGGACAATCTGGAGCGGAGCTAAGCGTCATGGCTCGCCTCCGGTTGCTTGGGGGCCGTGGTTTGTTGGGGCTCTAGACTGGGATCTGAGAAAATCAGTGCCTGGCGCAGGATATGACGCGCCTGGTCAGCCGGGGCGCGCAGCTCTTTCATAGACAGCCTGACCAGCTCGTCATATTCAACCTGGTCAAGCACAATACGAATGCGGTGAATCATCGGCAACTCTCCAAAAACAAAAATGCGGCGAACGTTTTCACCGCATTTGTATCAAGGCCGATTTCCCGCCGTCAATTTCCCGGAATTTCCCGCTGATATCCCGGTTCTTCCCGTGTGCTACCTGCTGCGCCGGAGCTTGAGTTCAGGATATTCTTTGCGCCATTTGGAGATCAGGTTGTAGACCGTTTTGGCCGTAAGCTGGCCCTTGCCGATTTTATCGACGATTTCGCCGGCGCTAAAACCTTCTTGCCACAAGCGGGCAACCAGCCGGTGATCATTGATGTCGGGGATTACCGCAAACAGATCCTGGGCTGGCGCACTTATCGTGGGTGCGGCAGGCAGCCTCGCGTCTGCCGCTGCGTTGGTTTTGGGTGCGGGCGGCGCTAAGCGTGCTAAGAACATCGCCAGCACCCGCTGCTGGTAATCCAGGCGCCTTTGATACATCTGCTCAACGCAAACTGTCAACAAAGAGCGGATTTCCATCAACCCATAACGATCACCTTCCAGTAGTGATACTTTTTGCAGCGTCTGTGCTGCCAGTTGCTTGTCGTCTTCTGCTAGCCAATTGGCCAGCTTGCGCCAGAAGGCTTGCGCCGAGGAGTTGCCGGGCTGCATGGGCTGACTCCAACCGCGTCCCCAATTGTAGATGGCCAGCTCCAGCACTGCAAATAATTGCGGATCAAGTGAGGCTTTATCCGCTGCGGGCGGTTCGCCCAGGGCGCTGTGTAATATCCAGGCCAGCCCCTGGCAGCACTGCTGCAAGCGATCTACACCTATTGGCTGGCTGAAAGCGATTTCCTGGTGCTCGGAGGTCAGCCCGCTTAAAATATCCTCAGTCAGGCGAAGCGCCTCCACTGGTATGCGGTCAGCTGATTCAGGCCAACTGTCGCGTCGGTAAAACCAGAGAGCTAGAAGGTAATTGACTCCTTCGCGTTCGGTCGGCTGGGGCGGGGGAGTGATTTCCAGGTAGGTGCGATCCTCGGCAGACCAGATCAGCAGGCTGCCCGCACTGCCAGCCCCAATTGTGTCGGTGTCCTGGTGCGAAAGGTTGTATAAAACCTTGCTTCTGGCAAGTTCTGAGCGCCCCCAGGAACGCTGCTCGGGGTTTAGCTGCCGGATGCAGTAAAACAACTCGCCATCGGTCTTGTCGAGGCCAACATCCAGTTGAATGGTCTTTATTACAGATGCAGGTTTCATCTTGAATGCCCATTCATCTTAACGGCCTGCTTCTAACCTTCTAAGCAAATCCTGGACGCGTTCATAGGCGTCACGCTGTATGGGGACGCGCACCTCTGGATCGGCGATTTCCTCAAAATCTACTACCAGACGAGGGCCGATGTGTTCGGGCGAAGCAAATTTCTCAGCGATGATGTCCAGGCTCTCACGCACCAGGCGGTTGCGGCGAAAAGGAGCAAATGCCTTTATCAGCGCTTCTGGCCCGCCAGGATAGCGTGTAATGGCGTAGTAGACATCATAGCCATCCTTTTCCTTCAGGCGATTGCCCAGGGCAAAGCCTTTCATGACCCAAAAAGGCACGATGGAGGCTACTCGCACCTTGACGCTATCCATGGCGCCATTGGGGAGTGTTCCTTGCAACACAACTTCTACAGGTGTCTTAAAGGCCAAGTCGCAGCCGCACGCTTTACGTGGGCGCATATCTTGAACGTGCTGCGTGCGGTGAGACTTGCTGCTGCCGGCATACTCGCCCGCCAGGAAACCCACCTGCACACGAATCACCCGGCCGCCCATGTTCACATCTCGGAAAAAGATAAACGGCTGTTCGCCCTGTTCATATCCGCGCCCTAACAAAAGCTGCATGATGGAGTGATAGCCAGCTTCTGTGAGCGTTCGGTGGTCCAAGGCCAGGTCTACATCAATGCTGCCGATATGGTGAGTGGCATCGCCTGGGATGAGCAGGTCGGGAACCCAACCGCCCACCAGGACAATTCCATCGCGGTACTGGCTTAACAAGTGAACTACTTCAAGCAAAACGCTGCGCGCCGCTTCGACCAGCGTTTCATCGTAATCTTTTTTCTTCTCTACCATTGGGGTTTAATCACCTGATTCAATAAGGTTTCAGCGGCTTCTTCACCACGGCCGCGAAAATTTTTCAGATCCAAGTATACCTGGATTGGATTTGCAACCATGAGTTCATCAACCGGCTTACTGCCCAGGAAGACGCCTTCATCATAAGGAGCCAGGATGGTGATATTTGGGCCGCCAGATACGGACTTCAAGCCCAACCGGGCTGCCAGGGAGGAAATGTCGCCCTGGACATAGCCCATAGCGCGCTGATAGCGCACCGCCGGCGCCAGGCGAGCAGAAGCTGAAAAGCCGGTCAGGGCGTAAGTGATTCCCGCTTCGGCGCAGGTTTCGCCCAGGTCAGTCTCAATCTCAAATGGCGATTTCAGGCTGTAGTAGTCAAAGACCGTATTCTTACGAAAGGTGTAGTTCTCGGCCCAGGTTGCCAGCAGGTCGAAAGGTGCACTGAGACGAAAGCCGCCCTCAAGCAGTTGAACCCATTCCCTGTCCATCAACAACTTTTTGATATGCGACACCATCCCTGGGCTGACACTGGCAACGCCGGCTAGGGCCGTTGTCGTCCAGGTCTGGTTGGGATAGGAGAGTAAAGCGCGTAAGATGCGCTCTGAGCGAGGCGCAAAGAGCGAAGCCAGTTCCTTCTTCATCACAAAATGGTTGGGCTGGTTTTCTCGCAGGATAAAAATGGTGTTGAATGCCAACCGGCAATTGCTCGAAAGGTCCACATAACCGATCCCTGCTTCGACACAGATTGCTGCTGAAGCAGGGGAGATATAGGGAGCAGTCAACAACCAGCCGCTAAAGCGGCTGGCTTGTAACTGCGCTCTGCCGCAATTCCGTGAGAACGGCTTTGGCTTCATCACGCGCTACGATTGGCGGGTTGACTACCGCCCGACGACCAATA
>JBFYSP010000147.1:0-6228 GCA_041301395.1 Anaerolineae bacterium | reverse complement strand
AGTAAAATCAACAGCAATATGGCAAAACGGGATCTGGTGTGGGAAAATATTGCCTGGCCGGTTTCCAGGCTGGGAGAGCTGATCGAAAACCTGGCACGCCGTTCGAAATTGATCACACGCCCGGCCAGGCTGGCTCAGCCTTCAGAAAGGCTGGCTCAATCCGACGATGAAACCATCAGCCGGTGGATTGATGTGGCGGCCGGCCATATTGGGTTGGAAGCCGAACCGGTCGACCTGTTGTATGGAGAAGTTGAACGATTTTTGCAGGTTTCTGCGCCCGTCATCCTGCGCCTGCCTGGTCCATTAAGAGGAGATGTCCCCCGACTGCTGGCCCTGGTTAGCGCCAATAAAAAGCGTGTCCGGGTACTTGGCCCAGACCTGCGCACACACAGGATACCGATCGAAAGCCTGCGAGCCGCCATCTGCCAGCCATACGAGTCGGGCCTGACCCCTGCCATCGACCAGATTCTGGCGGACGCGGGGGTGGCCGAAAACCGTCACGGGCAAGCCCGCCGCTCGATCCTGAAAGAAGAACTCAGCCCACTGCGCTTGCAAGGCGGTTGGCTGCTGCGGCTGCTGCCCGGCTCCAGCATGGTTCAACTGTTCAGGCAGGCGCGGGTATTTTTCCCCATCAGCTTGCAGCTGTTCACCTACCTGATCCTGCAGCTCCTCGGGATTGCCACCTGGTTCGTCATCGGGCGCGGTATCTTTCAGGGCAGCATCGACATGGGCTGGCTGCTTGCCTGGGTGATTTTGTTGTTCTCCACCATCCCAGTGCAGATGATCGTGAGCGATTCGCAGGGAGAGCTGGCGGTTAGTACCGGTTCTGTGTTTAAACAGCGGCTGATCTACGGGACCTTGCGGCTCGACCCGGAGGAAATCCGTCACCAGGGACGCGGCCAGTTTTTGAACCGCGTGATGGACTCCGAAGCAGTGGAGATGCTGGCCCTGAACGGCGGCTACATGGCCATTCTTGCCGTCATCGAGCTGGCCCTGGCAGGCGCCGTGCTTTCCCGAGGAGCCGGCGGCGCCCTGAACAGCCTGCTGCTGGTCGCCTGGACACTGGTCACCCTGGTGATCCTGTGGCGCTACTACCAAACCAACCGGGAATGGAGCAGCGTCTACCGGGAAATGACCAACGACCTGGTTGAGCGCATGGTTGGCCACCAGACTCGCCTGGCCCAGGAAGACTACCATCATTGGCACGACGATGAAGATCAGGCCCTGGACCGCTACTTGAAGCTCTCGGAGAATGTCGACCAGGTGGGCATCCAGGTCAACGCGATTATCACACGCGGCTGGATGCTGGTGGGACTGCTGGGTATTGCTGTGCCCTTCATATCCGGCACAGCCTCGCCACAAGCCATGGCAGTCAGCGTGGGAGGTATCATCCTGGCTTCGCGCGCCCTGGCCCGCATGGCAGGCGGCGCCCAGAGCCTGAGCGGACTGTTGATTGCCTGGCAACAGGTAGGACCAATTTTTAAGGCTGCCGCACGCTCGCGCGAGCTTCAATCGCTAGATTTTGTGTCTTTCCGCAGCGAGGATACCGCCACGGCCGCGCACCACGATCAGGTTTTACCTGCCGCCGGCCGGCAACCGCTACTGCAGGTACGAGATATCAGCTTTCGCTACCGTCAGACCGGTAAACCGATCATCCAGGATTGCTCGCTGCAGATCCAACCTGGGAGCCGTATTCTGCTGGAGGGACCTTCCGGAGGCGGAAAATCCACCCTGGCCTCCCTGCTCACCGGGTTGCGCCGGCCGGAATCTGGCTCGATGCTGTTGTGGGGTTTTGACCGGCAGATACTGGGCAACGAGGAGTGGCGCCGGCGAATTGTGATGGCGCCGCAGTTCCAGGAGAATTACGTGTTTTCGGACACACTAGGATTCAACTTACTGATGGGCCGAAACTGGCCCCCTTTGCCTGAAGACCTGGAAGAAGCTGAGCTGCTGCTGCGCGAGCTGGGGCTGGGAGAGGTCTTCGACCGCATGCCGTCTGGCTTCCAGCAAATGCTCGGGGAGAGCGGCTGGCAGCTATCGCACGGTGAGCGCAGCCGACTGTATATCGCACGCACGCTGCTGCAAAAAGCCGATATGATTATCCTCGACGAGAGCTTTGGCGCTCTCGACCCCGAGAACTTATCGCTGTCGTTACACTGCGTGCTTAACCGCGCCGCTACTTTAATGGTGATTGCTCATCCTTGACCTTCACCGGCGCAAACTGAAACTATAATATAGGCAGGAGATAATCGATGAAAGTACGAACAGGATTAAAAGCAGGCAGCAACGGCCTGGGCGACACAGTCGCCGATCTGGCTCACCTGACCGGTATGGATCAACTGGCCAATAGTTACGAGCAGATCACCGGAAAAAGCTGCGGGTGTAAAGACCGGCAGGTAAAACTGAACCAGTTGTTCCCTTACACTTCCGCTAAGACCGGATAGGCATGCGGCGCATATCGAAGGTATTGGTTGCGGTTTTCCTGGTGCTGATCCTCAGCGGTTGTGGCACGGCCCTGCCTGGGGGCTGCCCTCCAGAATGCGTCGGCGCCAATCTGAGCAACAAAACGTTGCGCGGCCAGAAACTGGCTGGTGCTAATCTGGTGGAGGCTAACCTGGACAAGGCCATCCTGGTACGGGCTAACCTGTCCAACGCCAACCTCAGCGGAGCTTCCCTGATGGAAACGGATTTGGAAAGCGCTAACCTGACCGAGACGCTGCTGGTCGGCGCCGATTTAAAGAACGCCAACCTGCGCAATGCAACAATGGACCGGGCGGACTTGCGCGGCGCCAACCTGGAAGGGGCTTCGCTGGGCCGCGTTGACCTGACCCGCGCCATCTTGAATGGGGCGAACTTCAACGGCGCCGAGCTGATCGGTAGCAACTTGAGCGCCCTTAATTTGAGCGGCGTCGAGATGATCGATACCGTCCTGAGTGGCGCCAACCTGAGTGCCGCCAACCTGAGCGGCGGCGATCTGAGCACTGCCAATTTCAACGGCGCCGACTTGAGCAATGCCAGCCTGGGGGGCGCGTGGGTCAATCTCTCTTCGCTGGTCGGCAGCAACCTGAGCCAGGCTTACCTGGCCGGAACGACCATGCTGGGGACCAACCTGACCGGCGCTAATCTTTCGGGTGCCAGGCTGAATGGCGCCATCCTGGTTGGAGCCGACCTGAGCGGGGCCGATTTGCGCGGTGCCGATCTGACCGGGGCGCTGCTGGTGCTGCCTCTGCCACCAGGAGCGGGCGAGGATTTCTCTTATGACAATCTCACCGGCAACGAGCTGCGCCAGGCTATCGCTCAAACAGATATCGTTAAAGCCGCCTATGATCCAATTATTCTGGAGCTAATTGAGACACAATTCAAGCCCTTGTTGAAGGACGCCCAACTCAAAGGGGTATTGTATGATGATGCGACCGTCTGGCCGGTCGGTTTTGCCATACCGGACTCCGCAATCAAGGTAGTCTCTCAGCCATGAGTACCAGGCAAATTATGCGTAACAACCGGCCGCTCATCGAGATGTTTGCCATCATTGCCCTGGGGGCCGCCCTTTTCCTGGCCGCAGTGTATATGTTCCGCACCTTACGCTGCCCACCGAGCTGCTCGGGTGATAATCTGACCGGCCGGGATTTCCGCAACAAGACCCTGGATGGCAGCAATTTTTCGGGCGCCACCCTGACAGGAGTTGATTTCACCGGAGCATCCTTGCAAGATGTAGATTTCAGCGGCGCTGATCTGAGCGGCGCCGTCCTGGCAGGCACCAATTTAATCAATAGCAACCTGAGCAGCGTAGACCTGATTGGCGCCAACCTGGAAGAAGCCAACCTGAGCAACGCCGCCCTGGCGAACACCAACCTGAGCGGAGCCGACCTTACCGGCGCTACTCTGACCAATGTGGATTTTACCCAGGGTGTCACGCTGACCGCTGTGATCTTGAATAAAGCGACTCTCATCGGCGCCGACCTGACCGGTGTAACCCTCAGCGGTGCGCTGCTGGAAAAAGCTAATTTAAATGGGGCTAACCTGACCGGGGCCAGTATGGACGGGGCCAACCTGACCGAGGCGACGTTGCAAGGTGCCATCCTGGACGATGCCAACTTGCTAGGCACAACACTGGATCGTGCTACCTTGCGTGGCGCCAGCCTGGCAAATGCCCGGCTCTCAGGCATTTCCCTGAATAATTCGATAATCTCCGGCGCCAATATGGAGGGCGCCGACCTGACCGGTACGACCCTGCTCACGACGCGGGCGGGCGGCGCCAACCTGGCTGGCGCAATCCTGGATTCGATCAATTCCCAGGGCGCCCGGCTGGCAGGCGCCGATTTACGGCACGCCCAGATGCGGGATGCCCGGCTGGATGTCCTGGTCAATCCGGATGACATCACCCTGCGAACTATTCTGGATGGCGCCGACTTGACTGAAGCCCGTCTGGCCGGCAGCTATCTGGCTGGTGCTACACTAGGCGGTGCCGACCTTACCCAGGCCGATCTCAGCGAACGCGGCTTTGCTCCGGTGGTATGGGCCGATACGCGTGCCATTGCCGGTCAGGAAGTCACCCTGCAGGCCGACCTGTCGGGGGCTAATATGTCGAACTCGAACCTGCAATCTGCCAACCTGGCAGACGCCAGCCTCGCCTCCGCCGACCTGACCAGGGCAAACCTGCGCTATGCCATCTTGCGTAATGCCGACCTGGACAGAGCAAAGCTAGAGCAAGCCGACCTGCGCTCTGCCAACATGCAGGGCGCCAGCCTGGAAGGCACCGATCTCACCGGAGCGCAGCTGGTTGGAGCGAACCTGTCCGATGCCACACTGGCCACGACTGTGATAAGCAATACGCTTTTTGTGAGCGCCACCCCGGTCGATTTTCGGCCGGATATCACTTACCAGGAATTTATCAGCACCATCTACGCAGCAGATTGCCAGAACGGTATCTTTCTTCTGGCGAATGAAGCTGGTTTGACGGAATCCCGCTTCAACCTGGGAGGTAGCCTGGGACGCGGGTACTATAACAGCGGCCTGTGGGAAAACGCCGTACTTTATATTTGTGCAGTGGACCTGAGCGGAGCCACGATCGCTACCAGTTTCCCGCAAATTGACCTGGCAGGGGTCGACTTTTCGCAGGCGATTTTTAGGGCTGCCAACCTTACAGAAGCCAGCCTCAGCCGGATCATTCAAATCAACGGGCAGGAGTACACCCTGGAAGCCATCTTTGACGACATCACTTATGATGAATTTACTGATTGGCCGCGTGGTTTTATCCTGCCTCCATCGGCCACACAAACCGGGCTGCCCTGATATCACCCCGAGCAGATCGAGGAGCCTTGCATGACGACCATCATCACCGTTGCCAACCAAAAAGGCGGGGTTGGGAAAACCACCACTGCGGTCAATCTTGCTCATGGCCTGGTCTTGAAGGGCTATAGGGTACTGCTGGTCGATCTGGACCCCCAGGGTCAGTGCGCTACGATCCTTGGCTTGAAGCCGGAGTCTGGCGCTTTTAATTTACTGGTAGCCGAAGAGCCCCCGAACCGCGTCGTCCGCCTGACAGATCGCCCTGGACTGTACGTGATCCTGGGCGACAAGAAAACCGCCACCGCCCAAACGGTGCTCAGCATCCAGCGATCAGCGGTTTCCTTCACAGCCAGTAAGCTTAAGCCAGCAGCTCACAACGACCACCTGGATTATATTGTGGTCGACACCTCACCCAGCGTGGGCGAGCTGCAGGAGCAGGCGTTATGGGCTGCCGACGGTGTGCTGATCCCCTGCGCCACCGACTACCTGGCGTCAGATGGCGTCTTCAGCATCGTCTCTACCTTAAAGAAGATCCGCCAGGATTTCGAATGGCAGGGCCAGGTGATCGGAATTCTGCCCACTTTTTATGACGATGTCACCCGAGAGAGCAAAGCCACTCTGCAGGACCTGGGTAAGCGCTTTAGCGGCATGCTGCTTGAGCCGATCCACCGCGCCACGGTGCTGCGGGAATGTGCGGTAGAAGGAAAAACGATCTTCGAGTTGGATGCCTCCAGCCGGGCAGCACGGCAGTACGGGCAACTCGTGCAGGCAGTCCTGGACTGGAACCCAAAATCTGTTACCCCTCTATAAAACAAACTGGGGCTGTCCAAAAAGAAGTGGGCAGCCCCTTTCGCGTTTAAAAGAAATGTGATTCAATAGGGGGTATGAAACGAAAACCTTCCGAACCGACCTTCAAGCCATACACGATGGCGCAACCGA
>JBFYSP010000116.1:0-4370 GCA_041301395.1 Anaerolineae bacterium | reverse complement strand
AGCGACAATTTCCCGAGGGAGATGCTCCAGGAGAAGAAATCAAGGCTTGAAGAAACCCTGGTAAACCTGAGGAAAGAACAGGCGGACATTTCGTCTCACCTGCAAACCACTGTACTTTCGGATGAACAAATCGAAGATATCAAAGCCTTCTGTGATGAGATCCGCGACAGACTGGAAAACCCCACATTCGAACAGAAACGACAACTGATTGAGATGCTTGACGTTCGTGGTACACTAGCCATCGAGAATGAAGAAAAGGTACTCTACGTAAAATGCCACCTAGGACAGCAATTGGTATCAGTTGCCCGAACATTGCCTTCATTAAATACTGGGGCAATCGCGATCACAGCCTGCGCATCCCTTCGAACGGCTCGATATCGATGAACCTGGGCGGTCTGTACGCTCGCACCCAGGTGACGTTCGAGGCGGGGCTGGCGGCGGACGCGCTCACCCTGGGCGGACGGATGCAGGCAGGCGCGGCACTGGAGCGAGTGGCAATCTTCCTGGATAGGGTACGAGCTATGGCCGGGCTGAATTGGCACGCCCGGGTGGTCAGCGAAAACAACTTCCCCACCGGAACTGGGATCGCATCGTCGGCGGCGGCTTTTTCTGCTCTGAGCCTGGCTGCCAGCCGGGCTGCCGGGCTGGCGTTGGATGAGCGCACCCTCTCGCGGCTGGCGCGCACCGGTTCTGGTTCCGCCTGCCGCTCGGTACCGGGAGGCTTTGTAGAATGGCAGGCCGGCGAGAGCGACGAGGATTCGTATGCGATCAGCCTGGCTCCGGCGGAACATTGGGCGCTGGTGGACTGTGTGGCAATCGTCAGTCAGGAGCACAAACCCACCGGCTCATCCCAGGGGCACGCCCTGGCTGGCAGCAGCCCACTGCAGGCGGCGCGCGTAGCCGATGCCCCTCGTCGCCTGAATATCTGCCGCCGCGCCATCCTGGAGCGCGATTTCGATGCCCTGGCGGCGATTGTTGAGCTGGACAGCAACCTGATGCATTCCGTGATGATGACCTCTACCCCACCCCTGCTCTACTGGAAGCCGGCGACGATGGCGATCCTGCAGGCAGTGCCAAACTGGCGTAGAAGCGGTCTGGCGGCCTGCTACACCATCGATGCCGGCCCAAACGTGCATGTATTAACTGCCGCAGCCGAAGCCACTCAGGTGGCAGACAGGCTGCGCCAGATCCCGGGAGTGCTGAGCGTGCTCACCGCACCCGCAGGGCCTGCCGCCAGCTGGGTCAAGTCCTGATTACCAACCCGAGGGTTTGCCATTCGTCAGGTTGCGTTAGAAATCAGTTAGAAATCCCCCCGGCACAGGGCCTGCCGTTCGCTTTCTCCAAGAAAACGATATAATAATATGATTGGAATATCGATTTAACATTTGCAGGTACATACTATGGAAACAGGCATACAAATACTAGAATTTGCCCTCGGGCTGATTATCCTGATCATCCTGCACGAGTTCGGCCACTTCCTGGCGGCGCGTGCTTTGAAGATCGAAGTGGAGGAGTTTGGGCTGGGGTTCCCTCCCCGGGCCATGAAGCTCTTCCGCATGTGGGGCACAGACTTTACTTTAAACTGGATCCCTCTGGGCGGCTTCGTGCGCCCCAAGGGCGAGAACGACCCGACCGTCGAAGGTGGTCTGGCAGCCGCCAACCCCTGGAAACGCCTGGCAGTACTTTTTGCCGGGCCAGGGATGAACCTGCTGATCGCCCTGGTGCTGGGCGCAGTCCTCTTCTACCAAATGGGCAAGCCGGTAACGGATAAGGTGCTGATCACAGATATTGCAGCCGGTTCTCCCGCCGAGCAGGTTGGCCTGGCCGCGGGTGACCTGATCTTGGCCATGAACGGGATTGCCATTAACGGGCAGCAGACCCTGCAAGAGCAGGTCAGCGCCAGCCTGGGTAAAACCACCACCCTGGTCTACGAGCGGGATGGCCAGTCTTATACTGTCACCCTGGTGCCGCGGGAGAACCCACCCGAAGGACAGGGCGCTATCGGTATCCGCATGAGCTCGCCCACCGTGCCCATCAGCATCCCTGAAGCCATCCAGCAAGGTGCCAGCGCCACAGCCGAAAATATTACCGGCCTGCTGCAGCTGCCATTGCGCATGATGAGCGGACAGGCTTCTCCAGAAGAAGGCCGCCTGGTAGGCTACCGCGGGATGTTTGAAATTTACCGTGAAATCCAGAGCCCGCTGTGGTTCTTCATGGCGATCTCGATCTCGCTGGGCGTGATCAACCTGTTCCCCATCCCGGCACTGGATGGCGGCCGCATTTTATTGACACTGCCAGAGATCTTTTTCCGCCGGCGGGTACCGCCCAAGTTCGAGAATGCTTTACACATGGTCGGTTTTGCACTCTTGCTGGTGTTACTGATATACGTTAACTTACAAGATTTCATTAATCCGATCCAGCTGCCCTGAGCTACGGCGCCGATGGTCATTCAAAAAGACGTCCCCTTCCAGCAGGTAGTGGAGGCATTGCTCGATACGGAGCAGGTCTTCCCACCCAAATACCTGTACCAGTTTTCTGACCTGGAAGGGGATGAGGTCGCCTGGCTGGCGAAGGTCTGGCCGAACGTCCCAACCTGGCGGCGCCAGGCGCTGATGGAAGACATAGCCCAGCTGGGGCAGCGGGACACGCTGCTTTCCTTTGAAGCCCTGGGGCGCATGACACTGCAGGACCCCGAACCCGTCCTGCGCTTGTTGGCTATCCAGGTGCTCAACGAATTTGAAGAACAGGATCTGGCGCGATCCTTCTTGCAGCTGTTGAGCTCGGACCCGGATATGGAAGTGCGCGCCGCAGCCGCTACCGCCCTGGGCCAGTATGTCTACGCCGGAGAGATCGAGACCATTCCTGAGAAATTGAACCGGCGGGTGGTCGAGGGCTTGCTTGCCGTCACCCACAGCCAGGAAGACGAGCTGGTGCGGCGCATGGCGCTCGAATCGCTGGGCTATTCCAGCCGAGATGAAATACCTGCCCTCATCGATGCGGCGTACAACTCCGGCAGCACAGAATGGATAGCCAGCGCCTTGTTCGCCATGGGTCGTTCTGCCAACAAAAGCTGGCGCCCACAGGTGCTGGCTTCGCTGCGCAGCGTGATGCCGGCTATCCGCCTGGAAGCCGCCCGAGCTGCCGGCGAGCTGGAGCTTAAGGAAGCCCGCTCCAGGCTGTTCGAACTGCTCGACGACCCGGACAATGAGACACGCCTGGCCAGCATCTGGTCGCTGTCCCAGATCGGTGGCGAGGGCGTGCAGCTCGCGCTGGAGAAGCTTTACAGCCATTCGGATGATGAAGATGAACTGGCCTTCCTGGACGAAGCATTGGATAACCTGGAGTACACCAAGGAAGCCCGCTTGCTGCCAATTTTGGACCTCCCTGAAACTGAAATTACTGGTGATTTAGAAGAAGACGAAGACATTACCTGGTTTTCCGAGTTGGAAGAAGAAGATGATGAAGATGAGGATGAGCCGGATTGAGCAACCTGCTCACTCTGTTTTACAACAATATCCTGCCCATATTTTTAGCAGCCGGGGCAGGATATCTGCTTTCTCGCCACCTCAAGCTTAATCCCCGCACTCTTTCGCAGGCCATATTTTATATATTCAGTCCCTGCCTGGTTTTTACTTTAATTCGCACCAGCCAGCTGGACGACGGAGACATTCTGCGAATGATCTCTTTCGCTGGCCTGTTGATCCTGTTGGT
Source organism: Anaerolineae bacterium (assembly GCA_041301395.1). Classification (GTDB taxonomy): domain Bacteria; phylum Chloroflexota; class Anaerolineae; order Anaerolineales; family UBA4823; genus CTSoil-045. The sequence continues at coordinate 659 of JBFYSP010000116.1, read as the reverse complement.
CGGGGCGCTCACCCTGCTGGTTGGGCGCCTGATGCGCCTGGAGAAGAAGCTGCTGGCAGCCTGCCTGCTTTCGACGATGTTCATGAATGCAGGGAATTTTGGCCTTTCGGTGGTACTGTTTGCTTTTGGTGAAAATTCGCTGGCCTATTCCTCATTGTTTTTTGTCACCAGCAGTGTGATGATCAATACGGTGGGGGTGATCATCGCTTCGCTGGGGTCAGCCAGCCTGCGCCAGGCGCTGGTCAGCTTATTGAAGCTGCCGGCGGTGTATTCCCTGGTGCTCGGGTTCGTATTCCTGGAAACCGGCTGGACTCTGCCCGCGCCGGTGGAGCGCGCTACCCAGGTACTGGGGAACGCCGCCATCCCGGGCATGCTGGTGCTGCTGGGGATGCAGCTGCAGATCGTGCGCTGGAAAGGATTTGGCGCCCCCCTCACGATGGTCAATGTCCTGCGGCTGGTGGTCAGCCCGCTGATCGCCATCGGATTGGCACGAGTTTTTAACCTTAGTGGGCATGCACTCCAGGCAGGCGTGTTAGAATCAGCCATGCCGAGTGCGGTATTAAATATCGTGGTGGCGACGGAATTCGATACACGACCGGAATTCGTCACGGCAGCTGTAACGACCACCACCTTAATCAGCGCGTTCACATTGACATTGT
>JBFYSP010000101.1:0-3261 GCA_041301395.1 Anaerolineae bacterium | reverse complement strand
TTACACCTTAAACCTGGTTGGCATGTTCCTGCCGGTGGAGTGGACCTGGGTCAACTACCAGACGATGCTTTTCGACTCCGACCTGTGGACCTGGATCACCAACAGCTTGAAAGTCGCTACCTCCACCGCCGTGATCTCGATCATCATCTGCACTTCGGCGGCATTTGCCTTCGCCCGCTTCAAATTCTGGGGGAGGGCCGGCGGCCTGACCTTCATGCTGGCCTTGCAGACATTTCCGCAGCTGCTGGCCCTGACCGCCATCGGTATGATCCTGACCGCCCTCGGCCTGTACGGCAAGCACATGGGCTTGATCTTGGCCTACACCGCCGGAACGCTGGTCTTCTCGACCTGGAACCTGAAAGGCTACTTCGACACCATCCCGATTGACCTGGAGGAAGCCGGCATGATCGATGGCGCCGGACCGGTTCAGTCTTTCTTTATGATTGCGCTGCCCCTGGCCCGTCCCGCCCTGGCGATCACCTTCCTGCTCGGCTTCCTGGCGGGTTGGGGCGACTTCGCCTTCGCCAATATCCTGGTGCCGGCGCCTTCTTCGCTGAAGCTGGCTACCCCGGCGCTGTATAGCATGGCTAACAGCATGAGCGTCCCGTGGGGCGAGTTTGCCGCCGGGTTCGTCTTCGTGGCCATTCCGACTATCATCTTGTTTATGTACCTGCAGCGTTACCTGCAGTCCGGCCTGACCCTGGGAGGCGTCAAGGGATAACCCCCGGCGCTCATCCCATCCCCGAGTGATTGCGAGATTTTTGGGCTGAGATAACCCGGCCCAAAAATCTCGTTTTTGGAGGTGGCTATGCCATCAGATGATTTTGTTTTTGGTACCCTGGGAAGCGAAGCGCTGCGCATGGCCCATGTGCGCGGACTGAACGCCGGGGTGACGCATCGCTCGGCCCGCTCGCCGCGTGACCCGCACCCCGGGCAGCCGGTGACACTGGAGCTTAACCTGGGAGCCGCCCAACCCCATGACCGCGCCTGGGTCTACTGGTCAGTCGATGGGCAGGACCCGCAAGGGTCTGCCGGCATTGCCGGCCACGGTTTTGCCACCCCTATGGAGCCAGTGGATACCACCTGGGACATGCTGGAATGGGGCTACCGGCGGCGCTTCCGGGCGGTGCTCCCCGGCCAGCCGGCCGGCACCGTGGTGCGCTACTTCCTGGCAGCAGGCGGCCCAGCCGGTGAGGAGATGGCGGCCGACGGCGGCACTTTCGACGCCTATTTTGTGGCCGACGACCCGACTCCAGAATGGGCGTACGATGCCGTGATCTACCAGGTATTTGTCGATCGCTTCAACCCGGGGGTAGGCAAGTCCTGGCTCAAGCCCCCTGCTTTGGCCGGTTTCTGCGGCGGCACGCTGAGCGGCGTGACCGAAAAACTGGATTACATCGCCGGGTTGGGGGCCAACACCCTGTGGCTGACGCCGATCTTCCCCAGCCCCTCCCATCATGGTTACGATGCCAGCGATTATTTCGAGATCGAGCCGCGCCTGGGGGACAAGCAGGACTTGCGCGATCTACTGGAGGCTGCCCACGCCCGCGGGATGCGCGTGCTGCTGGATTTTGTCGCCAACCACTGGTCCGATCGACATCTCACTTTCCAGCAAGCCATCCAAGACCCGGCAAGCCCCTATGTGGGTTGGTACAACTTCAAGGATTATCCGCAGGAGTACGAGTCCTTCTTCGGGGTCAAAGATCTGCCCCAGGTCAACTTGCACCACCCCGCCGCCCGGCAGCACATGCTGGAGGCAGCCGCTTACTGGCTGGAGTTTGGCGTCGATGGCTACCGGCTGGATTACGCTGTCGGCCCGACGCACGATTTCTGGGCCGATTTTCGCCGCGTCACCCGCAGCGTCAAACCCGACTGTTGGTCCTTTGGCGAAGTGGTCGAGCCTTCCGACTCGCAGGTTTCTTTTCATGGCCTGCTGGACGGCTGCCTGGACTTCATCCTGCTGGAGGGCATCCGCCAGACCTTTGCCTTTCAGCGCTGGGACTGTACCCGCTTTGCCGAGTTCCTGGAGCGCCACGAAGCCTACTTCCCGCCGGATTTCTCCCGTCCATCCTTCCTGGACAACCATGACATGAACCGCTTCCTGTGGGTGGTGCAGGGCGATAAAACCCTGCTCAAGCTGGCCGCCCTGTGCCAGTTTACCCTGGCTGGTCCACCGGTGATCTATTATGGGACAGAAGCCGGCCTGTCGCAGCTGCGCGACACCTGCCAGGACGGGCGCGGCTTGCCGGAGGAGTCGCGCCTGCCGATGCCCTGGGGCGAAGCGCAGGATGCTTCCCTGCTGGCGTTTTACACCCACCTGGCTGCTTTACGCAATCGCAGGATGAGTCTGCGACGTGGCCTGCGGCAGACCCTGTTCGTAGATTCGAGTGGGCTGGCCTATGCTCGCCGCTTTGCAGGGGAGAGCAGTGCCACGGTCATCAACCTGGCTAATGTACCACGCACAATCAAACTGCCGAGCGCCTGGCCGCGTCTGGCCCTGGCTACAGAACCAGGATGCGCGCTCCAAACATTGGGCGACGTCACTCGGGCGGAGCTGCCTCCTCGCAGTGGTATGATTTTGGAAGGATAATCCGATGAATTCGAGACAATTTTCAATAACACTCCTGTGGATAGTGGTCATCCTGGGCCTGGCAGCTTGTGGTGAGGCTGCCACCACGCTCCCTACAGATACCCTTACGCCACCAACCGCCACCATGGCACCGACACAACCACCCACCCTACCACCGCCGACTGCGACGCTCGCGCCAACAATACCGCCCACGCCAGAACCGGTGACCTATCCCTGGTGGAACGAGCGTGCCTTTTATGAAATCTTTGTGCGCTCTTTTTATGACAGCAACGCGGACGGGAACGGCGACTTTAACGGCATGACCGAGAAGCTGGACTATCTCAACGACGGTGATCCGGCTACGGCGACCGACCTGGGGGTCGGGGGCGTGTGGCTGATGCCGATCTTCACCGCAACCTCGTACCATGGTTATGATGTGGTCGACTACAAAGCGGTCAACCCGGACTACGGCACTCTGGACGACTTCAAGAACTTCCTCGAGCAGGCCCACCAGCGCGGCATTCGGGTGATTATCGACTGGCCGCTCAACCACACCTCGGTCGAGCACCCCTGGTTCCAGGGCTCTATCGACCCCAACGGTGAGTATCGCGACTGGTACATCTGGTCGGAAACCAAACCTGAATATGCCGGCCCCTGGGGACAGAGTGTCTGGCACGAAGGACCTCAAGGCG
>JBFYSP010000098.1:0-3918 GCA_041301395.1 Anaerolineae bacterium | reverse complement strand
GTTGACCAGATCCCAGCACATCGGCGCCCGATTGCGAGGGTCGTCCCCCCCGAGCATGCCCAGCTCGCTGCCGTAGTACAGATTCGGCGCGCCGGGCAGGGTGAACTGCAGCACCTGGGCCAATCTTTGATCGCCGCGTTCCGGCAGCATATCGGTGATGCGCCGGGTATCGTGGTTATCCAGCACGATCCACGATTTCAGCATCGCCTCCACGCCGGCATCCGCAATCATTCTGGCGATCATCTCGTTGGCAGCCGCAGCTGCGGTATTGCCCAGCAGGCAGTCGAGCATGATCTGCCTGAGGGTAAAGTTCATCACCCCATCCAGCGCCGGGAACCAATCTTGCGGGTAGCTCCAGATTTCCCCGACCACCAGCGAGCCGGGTTTTTCCAGGTGGGCCGCCTGGGTCAGCTCGGATAGCAGCGGGTAGCCGAACTCAAAAGCAACATCCAGCCGCCAGCCGTCGATGCCCAGGCGCAGGTAGCTGCGCACGATCGAGTCTTGCGCCTTGAAAATGTACGCTCTAACCGCCGGGTTCTCCAGGTTCAGCTCAGGCAGATTGTGAGCGTTAGCCCACACCCGGCAGCCCTGCGAAAACCCCTCGTCCAGGTAAAACCAGTCGCCATACGGGCCGGTCGGGTCGGCGCAGGCATTTTGGAACAGCTCGGACTGCCGCCCGATGTGGTTGAAGACGCCATCCAGGACGATTTTCATCTCCGCCCGGTGCACGCGCTCGATCAAATTTACCAGATCAGTTTCAGTTCCATATTCCGGGGAGATTTTCCGGTAATCGGTCGCATCATATTTGTGGTTGGTGAAGGCGGCAAAGATGGGGTTCAGGTAGAGCACGTCGATCCCCAGATCGACCAGGTAATCCAGCCGGCTGGCCACGCTCTGCAGGTCGCCGCCCCAAAAATCGAGCTCATGCGAGTAGACCTGCTCTTGCGCCAGGAACGGCCCGGCGGCAGGCGTCTCCGACCAGCGCCGCAATCTGCGTGGATGGGCGTAGAGCTGCTGTTTTTCGTCCAGGTTGGCCGCTTCCGCGAAGCGGTCCACAAACACCTGGTAGATGATGGCGCCGTTGCGCCAATCCGCTTCTCGCTGCGCAAATTTTTGCTCTTCAAGTGCCTGCGCATTCATATAATAGTGATCCATCCTGACACCTCATTTCATCAGCCGGCATAATTGAACCACGAACCACACGAGATACACGAACAATATCGGATTTTTTTCGTGTGGTTCGTGTATTTCGTGGTCCAGCGCCTGCCCGCAACCCGTCCACGAATATCGCACGAATACACGTATGGCGCCCGGTCAGGGCTGCTTTCGTGCCTTTCGCGTACTTTCGCGCATATCGTGGTCCAATGCTTGCCCGCAACCCGTCCACGAATCTCGCACGAATTCACGAATGGCGCCCGTTCAGGGCTGCTTTCGTGCCTTTCGCGTCCTTTCGCGCATATCGTGGTCCAATGCTTTGCCGAAACCCTTACCCGATCACTCCACCACCTCAAATTCCGCGCACAGAGTCGCCTGCGAGTCGGCGCCGACCCACACATCGAAGGCTGCCGGGTCCTGGATCCACGCGCCGGCGCAGGTGCTCCAGTAGCGCAGCTCGTCCGGCACAAGGGTAAAGCACACGGTGCGGGTTTCGCCGGGCTGCAGGGTAACTCGCTCGAAGCCTTTCAGCTCGCGCATCGGGCGCGAGTCGCGGCCAGAGCGCTGGTGGATATAGAGCTGCACCACTTCATCGCCCGCCAGCGCGCCGGTGTTTGTCACGTCGGCGCTTACCTCCAGCGAAGCGCCCACCTTCACCTGCGCCGCGGACAGCTGCAGGTTGGTGATGGCAAAGGTCGTGTAGCTCAGCCCATAGCCGAAGGGGTAGAGCGGCGTCGTCGGGCCATCCCAGTAGCGCGATTTATAGGTTGGCATGTTCTCGGGCAGGTGCGTCAGGTTGCGGGCATAGTACAGCGGCGCATGGCTGCCCTTGCGCAGGAAGCTGACCGGCAGCTTGCCGCCCGGGTTGGCATCCCCGAACAGGATATCGGCGATGGCGTGACCGCCCTGGCTACCGGGCTCCCAGGCCTCCAGGATGGCGGGCACATTTTCGGCGGCCCAGCCGATATTCAGCGGGCGGCCGTTCACCAGCACCAGCACCACCGGCTTGCCCAGAGCTACCACCGCTTGCAGCAGCTCTTCCTGGCGCCCCGGCAGATCCAGCGTGGAGCAGGAGGCGAACTCGCCGGCCATATCGGCGTTCTCGCCCAGCACGATGATGACGACCTGCGCCTGTCGCGCGGCATCCACAGCCTGTTGGAAGGCGGCTTCAGCCTCTTCCGGCGTCTGGACGGGCTTCTTGTGCCCGGGGAGGAAATCGTCGAACATCGAGCTGATCTCGCGGCGGATGCCTGGCCCGGGGGCGTACACCACGTGCGCTCCGGGCAGTTTGGCGCGCAGGCCTTCGACGACGGTGACCGCCGCCGGCTGGTGTCCGAAGACCATCCACGAACCCTCCAGGGCCTCCATCGAGTCAGCCAGCGGGCCGATCACAGCCACAGCCTTGAGCTCCTTCGCCAGCGGCAGCAGCCCGCCTGCATTGCGCAGCAGCACCATCGAGCGCTGCGCAGCCTGCCGCGCCGCCTGGCGATGCTCGGGCAGGGCAGCCACCCGTTCGAGCTCGCCTTCGTCGGCGTAAGGCTGCTCGAAGAGCCCCATGCGCAGCTTGATCGCCAGGATCGGGCGCACCATCGCCTCGATCTCGGCTTCCTGCAGGGTGCCGTCTGCCACCAATCCCATCAGGTGCTGGTCGTAGGTGCCGCTGGCCATATCCATGTTCAGGCCGGCAGCGAAGGCCCGGCAGGCCGCGTCGCGTCCATCGCGGGCAAAGCCCTGGATCACCAGGTTGAAAACGGCAAAGGCATCGCTGACTACGAAGCCCTGGAAACCCCACTCGTCACGCAGCACATCCCGCAGCAGCCAGGTATTGCCGGTAGCGGGCACGTCGTTCAGGTCCATATAGGCGCTCATAAAGGTGCCCACGCCGGCATTCACCGCGGCCTGGAAAGGCGGCAGGTAGACGTTGCGCAGCAGGACTTCGGGCAGGTAGACCGGGTCGTAATCGCGCCCGCCATCCGCCGCACCGTAACCGGCAAAATGCTTGGCGCAGGCCACTACGCGCTCGGGGGCGCCCAGCGACTCGCCCTGGAAGCCGCGCACCTGAGCGGCCGCCATAGCCGCCCCCAGGTAGGGGTCTTCGCCGGCGCCCTCGACGATGCGCCCCCAGCGGGCGTCCCGGGCGATGTCCAGCATCGGGCCGAAGGTCCAGTGCAGACCGGCGAGGCGCGCTTCCCGGGCGGCCACGGACTGCGCCAGCTCGGCTACTGCCGGGTCCCATGACGAGGCCATCGCCAGCGGCACGGGGAAAATGGTGCGGTACCCGTGGATCACGTCCAGGGCAAAGAGCAGCGGGATCTTCGCCGGGCTTTCCTCCACGGCGATCTTCTGCAGCTCATTGAAGCACCGCGTGTCGTTCAGCCACAGCACCGAGCCGGCCCCGCCCCGGCGGATGATTTCCTCCGGCGGCATACTCCAGGCTCCGCCACCAATCTGGCTGAGCTGCCCGATCTTGTCTGCCAGGCTCATCTGCCCCAGCAGCGCCTCGACGCGCTGCGCGACCTCGGATTCGGAAAGGATGCCGCTAACCTGTGCTTTTTCCATGATATCTCCTTGTTTTTTCTGCATATTTATTCAACCAGGAACCACACGAAATACACGAACAAGAACAATTTTTTTTCGTGTGGTTCTGTATTAATCAAGATGATATTGTACATTAACAACCTAGATTACATGAGCCAAATACGGTTTTCGAACTCAATCGGCGAGAGACCTGGAATGGGCAAGCCCTGATGAGGGCGGTGGTTG
>JBFYSP010000003.1:0-2794 GCA_041301395.1 Anaerolineae bacterium | reverse complement strand
GGCGGCGGGCGCCGATGGGATGGCTTCCGCGAAGGGGGCCAACTCACTCAGGATCAGGCTGAGGTCATTGGGTAGGCGCTGCCGGTAAACGATCGCGTCCGTCACATCCAGCAGCCCCCCGGCTGGCCGCTATGCTGGTATCCGGCAATCAGTAGTGGTAGCGACCTTGCAAGAACTCGACTCGATCCGCCCTTAACGAGATAGACGCAGCGGTGCTCCTGCGTAATGCGTCGTGACCATACGTCAGAGCCGAGGTACTTCAAGGGTTCGGGATTACCGATGCCTTTGAAAGGGTCGCGCAGTGCCGCTTTGACGAGATCGAGCAGGCGCTTGGCCGTGCGTCGTTCCGTTTCGACCCAGTAACTCAGGTCTTCCACGAACTCTGGCTGGAATACTGCCACGCGTTTGATTTCAGCCTTCAATGCCGACATGCGCCTCCAGGATCGCAACCGACATCGGCGGCAAATCCTCTGAACGAGCCCTGGCCAGCGCTGCAAGCAGACGCTCGGCGTTCCTGGGCGACCGTAGCAGGTGGGCGGTTTCCAGTAGGCTTTGCAGTTCCTCGGCAGCGATCATGGCCACGGCATCGCCCGAACGACGCCGTATCACGATGACCTCACGGTCGTCGACCGCGCGATCCATAAGCGCCTTCAACTTGTCGCGCGCCTGGGTGTAGGTGGTTTCGATGGTCATGACGAACGCTCTTAGTTGGACAGGCTTACCGTACAATCCGGACATGCTGGGGTCAACATCCGATACCAAACAAAGCACGGGGTCACAAAACACGGGGTCAGCATTAAGCTGACCCCGATCAATAGAACATGTCGCCGTCGATGCGGCGGTCAAGTTTTCGCGCCTCGTGGTACGCAACTACTCGGGGCTTGACAACTAATCCGCTTTCAGGGATTGCCATGCTCGACACCGACACCGACACCGACACCAAACGCCGCATCGACACCGCCCGTGACATCCTGGTCGGCAAGGTGCCCGACCCCAAGAGCCAGGTCGAGCAGATCACCATCGCGCTGATCTACAAGTTCATGAATGACATGGACGCCGAGGCCGAGGAACTGGGCGGCAAGCGCAAGTTCTTCGCGGGTGGTTTTGCCTGCTATGGCTGGGCCAAACTGCTGCGTCCGGCCTGGGTGGTCACGAGACCCTGCACCTCTATGCCGTGGCCATCACCTGGACCTGGAGATGCGCGAGGCCCAGAGCGAGGCCCTGCAAGACTGCGAGGGCACCCTGCTGCTCAGCGCTGCATCTGCTTGGCGCCAAGGGATAAAGCCGGTACCTGGATACAACCGGTACCTGGGTCGATCTGCCTGAACCGGCATAAATGCCGTAAATGCCGAATTCATGCCTACTCCAATAACCCTTATGTTGTACATTTGCCTTCCGTCCTCAGTTCAGACCGTCCACCGGGGCACATGCAAGAGGAATCCCACCCCATGACCACCGCCGCCGCGCCACCCCTCGCCGTCGACCTCGATGGCACCCTGGCGCGCACCGACACCCTGTGGGAAACCCTCTTCGTCCTGGCCCGCGAGCAGTCGCTGGGCCTGATCTCTGCCCTCTTCAGCCTGCGTCACGGCCGCGCCGTCTTCAAGGCCCGCCTCGTCGCCCTGGCGCCGCCGGAGGTGGCGACCCTGCCGCTCAACGCCGAACTCATCGCCTGGCTGCGGGACGAAAAGGCTGCCGGCCGCACCCTGGTCCTGGCCACCGCCACCGACCGGCACTTCGCCCAGGCCGTCGCCGACCGGGTGGGGCTCTTCGACCAGGTCCTGGCGAGCGACGGCCAGCACAACCTCAAAGGCGCCCACAAGGCCGCCGCCCTGGTCGAACGCTTCGGCCAGGGGGGCTTCGACTATGCCGGCGACGCCCGCGCCGATCTCCCGGTCTGGGCTGCCGCCCGCCAGGCCATCGTCTGCGGCGGGCCTGGGCTGGCCAAGGCCGCCGGCCAGGTCGCCCCGGTCGAGCGCGTCTTCCCGCCCCCGCCCCGTCTCCCCGCCCTCTGGCGCGCCCTGCGCCTGCATCAGTGGGCCAAGAATGTCCTCGTCTTCCTGCCCCTGCTGGCCGCCCATCAGGTGAGCAATGGCCCTGGCCTCCTCGCCGCCGGCCTCGCCTTCCTCGCCTTCGGCCTGACCGCCTCCGCCGTCTACGTGCTTAACGACCTCCTGGACCTGAGCGCCGACCGCCGCCACCCGCGCAAATGCCGCCGGCCCTTCGCCGCCGGCGATCTGCCCCTGGCCTGGGGCCTGCTCCTGACCCCCCTCCTGCTGCTCGGCGCTACCGTCATCGGTACCCTCTGGCTGCCGCCCGCCTTCGGCGCCATCCTGGCCGGCTACTTCCTGCTCACCAGCGCCTATTCCCTGGACTTCAAGCGCCGGCCCATCCTGGATGTCATGACCCTGGCCATGCTCTATACCCTCCGCGTCATCGCCGGCGGCGCGGCCGTGGCCCTCTGGCCTTCCTTCTGGCTGCTGGCCTTCTCCCTCTTCCTTTTTCTCAGCCTGGCCCTGGTCAAGCGCTACGCCGAGCTTGACGGTCTGCGCGAGCGGGGCGAACTCACCAGCGCCGGTCGCGGCTGGCATGTGGACGACCTGCACCTGGTCGGCGGCCTGGGCGCTGCCTCGGGCATCGCCGCCGTCCTGGTGCTGGCCCTCTACATCGACAGCGAACCCGCCCGCCGCCTCTACCAGCTCCCCGAGGCCCTGTGGCTGTTGACCCCCTTGCTGCTCTACTGGGTCAGCCACCTCTGGTTCAAGACGCATCGCGGCGAGATGCACGACGACCC
>JBFYSP010000287.1:0-11155 GCA_041301395.1 Anaerolineae bacterium | reverse complement strand
CGATATACCTGCCGATGATCTGCTGCCGGCGGAAATGATAACCTTCCAGCCTGTCAGCCCGCAGACACTGCCAGAGCTTCTTCTCGGCGGGAGTCATATGCTTGCGTAACTCTTTGGCCCGCTGAAACAATACGGGATCGATCGGTTGGTTAGCAATGAGGTGTTTGATCGGCATGTTTACTACCTCAAGGGTATCAGTTATGGTGAAATTCTGGACTTGTCCTGCATCACTGCTCTTCGCCGGATTCGGACCTCTCCCTAAATCCCTCCCTAAAGGGAGGACTCTTACTCCCCTCCCTTTAGGGAGGGGCTGGGGGTAGGTCTACCGATGCTGGGGGTAGGTCTCCCCGTACTGTAGATAGATCTCTCATGTCCGGCGTCTCCCTCCTCCCCACCAGTTCCTCCGTCTTCAGCCCCAGCGCCAGCACCGCCAGGTAGGTCTGTCGGAAGTACATCCTGGCAAAGACGGTCGACTGCCTGCCCGCCAGCAGCGAGAGGCCCAGGAAAATGACGGCGAACAGCAGGTTCCAGATGACCGGGGCGAGCACGACGAAGTACACCACCTGTACGATCGCCAGCAGCAGCAGGACGAAGCTGACGCTGCGCAGCATCAGGTTGATGGCGTTTTGGCGCTCGATCTCAGCCGTCCGCTCGGGGTTAGCCTGCTTGAGGAAGGCCAGCACCAGCGGCCATTCCTTCTCAGTGAAACGCAGCTCGGCCTGCGGCCACAGCCGGCGCGCTTCCTCCAGGCAGTTGTGCGAAAGGTCGTGCTCGCGAAACAGCCGGCTCCACAGGCGCGCTGGTTGATCGAGCAGCAATCCAGCCAGGTAAGCCGTCCCGACAAAGATCACCAGCCCTAACAGCCAGGATTGCCCCGCCGGTTCGTCCCCCGGCTTGATCAGGCCGAAGATCAGCCCGCTGTACAGCGCCACCAGCAGGCTGAACCCGCCGGGCAGGGTGTAGCTGAAAAAATCATAGATTCCGATGGAAATGGACATGGTAACTCCTGGGTTAGACCGAAGACGGAAGACCGCTGACCGCCGATCCCGTGGGATTACGCCACCCCGGAGAAGTACATTCCGGGGCTCCGCTCGGGGACTTCGCTCGCTAACCGGTTAAACCGGCACGATGGCAACCACTTCATCCCCGAAATCCAGCTTTTGGTCTGTCAGGCTCTGGCGATCCTTCTTTCTGGACGTGCGAGCAGGCGTTGTATAGCGCAGCTGCCGGGTTTCTGTCCTGCCGCTGGCCTGCTCGGTCACCGAGATGGTCAGTGCACTGGATGCATCTAAATCAAGAGTGATTTCGAGCTGTGGTACGCCCTTTGGCGCCGGTGGGATCCGCTCGAAAACGAGACTGCCCAGGCTGATGTTCTCCGCCGCCCCGGTTCTTTCGCCCTGCAGGACATGAATGCATGCCCTGGACTGATTCTCTGCTGCAGTGGTGAAGGTTTCGGACTTGCGAGAAGGGATCGTGGTATTGCGCTCAATCAGCGGCTGAACAATCCCGTTCTGGATTTCGACACCTAACGTGAGCGGGATAGCGTCCAGCAGCAGCGTATCACGAACCGCGCCGCTCAGCACACCGGCATGCACGGCTGCGCCGCTCACTACCGCTTCCTCCGGGTCAACCCTGGGCTTGGGCGATTTTCTAAAGAATTCCACCAGAGCACGCCGCACGCGCGGTATCTTTGGCGATAACCCCAGCAGGACCAGCTCGTCAACTTTCTGATACCCGCCCAAATCTCGCAGCGCCACCTGGCACACGCTGATCACTCCGGTGATCAGGTCCTTGATCAGCTCTTCAAACTTCGTCCGGGTGAGATCGACGGTCAGGTCTCTGACGCCGTTCTGATCACTGTAAAGATACGGCACGCGGATGGTGACCGACTCCAGCCCGGATAAGGCAATCTTGGCCTGTTCGGCCGCTTGTTTCAAGCGGATCCTGGCCGCTTTGTCTGCTGACAGGTCAATGGCGTACTCTTCCTTGAAGCTTTCGAGCAGAAAGCCAACGATTCGTTCGTTGAAATCGTCACCGCCGAGATGCGGATTGCCGCTCACTACCTCAACCTGGTGGATTGGGCCAGCGAACTCGCCGCTCTCGTCAAGGTCGCAGATCAAGATAGAGATGTTGAAGGTGCCCCCGCCCAGGTCGCAGATGGCGACCCTGCGGTCATCCCGCACGGGGAATGCCAGGGATGCCGCAGTGGTTTCGGCAACCACCCGGCAGACTTCGAAGCCCGCCTGGGCCGCCGCGGCGGTCAGCGCCTGGATCTGCCGCATGTTAAAACAGGCCGGCGTGGTCACCACCGCGCACTTCACGTCCTGCCCCAGGTACCGCCTGGCATCCTCCCTCAGGCTGTTGAAGATGAAGGCGGCAATATCCACCGCCGTATAGATTTTCCTATCTATGTGGATTTTCCAATCTGTGCCCAGCTTTGTTTTGACAGAGAACACGGTTCGCTCTGGATTCGAAACCGCCTGCGCGGCAGCCGGTGTGCCCACCAGCACTTCGCCGCTGGCAGAGAAAGCCACCACCGACGGCGTAAAATTCTCTGCGCGGGCGTTCGGGATGATCTGCACTTTGCCGTCCTTGTACACCGCGATGGCGGAAGCCGTGGTGCCAAAATCCAATCCCACGATCACGCCCGGGTACCTACCGGATGGCGGTGCTTCAACATCCACCAGGCTGGGGTTGCGGGATAGGACCGTCGCGCCAGCCTTTTTAGAAAAATACTTCCCGGGCTTTTGGGAAGCCGGCAGGTTGTTTTTTATATACCGGAATAGATCATCGACCGTGATCTCTGGGCTGCTTGGGGCCGCCTTGCCGGTCTGGATTCCCTCCACCAGGCAGTGGGCGAAGAGCGAATTTTGGGCTTCACCGGTGGTCGCCTCGCCCACCCAGGCATACTGCAGCGTTTCGGAGGCGGTCAGGATAGCCCGGCCGCGACCATCTCCATACAGGAGGTGCTTGATACCAACCTTCGACCCGAGTTTGGCGCTGGCAGTGGGAGCCTGGCAAAAATCACAATCCAGAATTAAGACTTGCCGCTTCGAGCGAGAATCATCCATCGCATCCGCGATGGCCGCAGCCGGCAAGGCAGTCGCCTTCAGCCGGTCGGGTTGCGTATCACGGGCTGCGAGATACAGGCGTCCGCCTCGGCCCACAATGCCATGCCCGGAGTAAACCAGCAGCAGTAAATCCTTGGCGTGTTTTTTGGCAAAAAATCCAGCGATCGCTTTTTGTACGGCCTGCGCCGGTTCGTTGATCAGCGCGACCGCCTGGTCAAAGCCACCCATTTCCGGAGCCTGGAGGATTGCAGCCAGATCTACCGCCTCGCGCGCAGGGGCAGGCAGCTTTTGAAGGTGCTCATCTTCAAATTCATCATTGACGATCACGAGGGCAAAGCATTTTCCATCCATCGTCTGGCGTAACGCGAAATCGATAGCGGCTTACTTAATTATATTCCCTATTCTCACTTCCTCGAATACTTTGCCACGTACCCCGGCAGCGGGATATCTTCCCCCAGCCGCTCGTCGCGTTCGGGGGCGAGTGGGGTCACTGCCAGCGGCAGGACGCCCGCCCAGACGGGCAGGTCGTAATCGGCTTCGTCATCCACCGGGCCGCCGCTGCGCACTTTAGCGGAAGCGTCTGCGATATCGATCGCCACCACCAGGGTGGCATTAAGCTCCTTGGTGTTGGGCAGGCGCGCTTCCTGCCAGCGTCCGGGGATCAGGTGGTCGGTGATTGCCTGCAGGGCAGCAATTTTTTCCTGCGGATCGTCTACGAGACGCCCGTGACCGAACAGCACCACCGAGCGGTAATTGACCGAGTGATGGAACACCGAACGCGCCAGCACCAGCCCGTCGACCAGGGCCACCTCCAGGCAAACTTCATTGCCGGCGGCAATATGCTTGAGCAGCCGGCTGTCCAGCGCACCGTGCAGCACGATGCTGTCGCCCAGGCGGGCGAAGTTGATCGGAATGACGAACGGCCGCCCCTGGTCGACAAAGCCAACGTGGCAGATCAGGGCTTCGTCCAGGATGGCGTAGATCGTATCACGCTCGTAGCTGCCGCGCTTCGGCAATCGGCGGATGCGGGTGTGGTCGGTGGGAGGAAAAGTGGGCATGGGGGGCTCCTTTCACGGGTGATCCCGTTGGAAAGCGCCACGGGACTTCGCTGCTGACCGAGGACGGAAGACGGACGATCCCGCGAGAAAGCATCGCGTGACTTCGCTCGCCGACCGCTGACGGACGACCGCCAGAGAAACAGGGATTTATGGAATATCAGGATGAATTTTACTCGATACTGGAGGCGAATTTGGAGCACGAAAGGCGCGAAAGTAGCACGAAAAACACGAAAGATTCCCGCCGGCCCGGCATTCGTGCATCCGTGGCCCCATTCGTGGACGGTCGTGTCTCGCCAGGATGCCGCCTCCCGGATAAGATCATTACCCCGGAGAAGGGCATTCCGGGGCTACGCTCGGAAAGTACGCCAGCAGAGCAATTCAGCCAGAGGAAAGGCAAACTTACAGTTTGCCCAACATCTTTCGGCGGCGATGTCCCTTGCTGATTACCCACGGGATCGGCCGTCGACCCGCGCCAGCGCGCAGACCCGTTGAGTTGGAGATATCTTCCAGAAGTGGAAGATTAACGGATTATTAGACCGCATCACCAGGATCACATAAGATTGGGCAAAGTGAGAGAATTACTCCGGGAAACACTCCATGTCGAAGAATCCGATCCTCAATCATGTCCACCCAGAGCTGCAGCCTTACGTAAAGGTATTGCCGCCGATGACCTTCAACGCCAGGAGCCTGCGTCTCTTGCGGTCGATGTACCGCTTGATGTCGCTCCCCAAAAAACCGGGGGACATCCACATCGAAAATCGCTGGATTCCCGGCAAGCATCCGCAAACCAAAATCCGCCTGCGGCTCTATCGCCAGCCAAAATCGATGCACCTCCCGGCGCCGGCGCTGCTGTGGATGCACGGCGGCGGCTATATCCTGGGGAAACCCGAGCAGGATGATGCCTGCTGCATACAATACGCCCGCCGGCTGGGCATGCTGGTCGTTTCCGTGGATTACCGCGTGGCTCCCGAGCACCCCTTCCCCTGCGCTCTGGACGACTGCCTGGCCGCATTTGAATGGATCTGCGCGCAGGCCGGGGAGCTGGGGGTGGATGCGCAGCGGATTGCAATCGGTGGCGCCAGCGCCGGCGGCGGCCTGGCGTCGTCCCTGGCGCAGCTGGCACACGACCGGCAAGCCATCCAGCCGGCCTTCCAGCTGCTGGTCTATCCCATGCTGGACGATCGCACTTCGTCCGGCAGCCATCTGGCCGGCCCCTCCCACCTGGTGTGGAACCAGGAGAGCAATCGTTTCGGCTGGGAAGCCCACCTGGGGGCACCCTGCGGGTCAGCCGATCTCCCGCCGTATGCCGTGCCCTCCCGGCGAGACGACCTCAGCGGACTGCCGCCGGCCTGGATCGGCGTGGGCAGCCTGGATCTGTTCCATGCTGAGGCCGTGGCCTACGGGCAGCGATTGCAGGAATGCGGTGTGGCGTGTGAGACGGTGATCGTTCCGGGTGCATTTCACGGCTTCGACCAGTTTGCTCAGCGCTCCCGGGTGGTGCAGGATTTTCGACAGGCGCAGATTGAGGCTTTGCGGCGCTATTTGTTGGCGTTAGTCTCTTCAGGGTAATCGAGTTTAAAAACTATTGACCAATAAACCTATTGGCGCGATAAATAATGTAGCATGAATTCGGGATAAGGGGACTTTGGGGTATATTTGGGGGGCCTTGCCACCCGATCATACCAAAACCTCAGTCTGCATTTCATTGCTGTTCGCAAATCAGGTCAGTTTCCAGTACCTTGGGAGGAAGCCATGGAAACAACTGCCAGCAGCGAAACGATCGACCGGGAAGTACCTTCCGTACCTCCGGCACCTTTGGCGCCTTCAGTACCTTCAGGCACAGTCACCTTCCTCTTCACTGATATTGAAGGCTCCACCAGGCTGCTTGAGCGCCTGCGCGAGCAGTATGCCGTTCTGCTGAACGAGCAGCAGCAGATCCTCCGCCTGGCTTTCGCCCGTTGGGGCGGACACGAGATCGATACCCAGGGCGATTCATTCTTCGCAGTCTTCCCCAAAGCCATCGACGCCGTGTGCTGCGTCATGGAAGCGCAGCGCGAGCTTACGGAGCATGAGTGGCCGCAAGGTGCTGTGGTGCGCGTGCGCATGGGGCTGCACACCGGCGAGCCGATCCAGATGCGCAGCGGCTATGTCGGCATGGATGTGCACCGGGCGGCCCGCATCGCCGCTGCCGGTCACGGCGGGCAGGTGCTGCTCTCTCAGACCACGCGCGAACTGGTCTTTCAGGATCTGCCCAAGGGCGCCGGCCTGCGCGACCTGGGGCAGCACAAGCTGAAGGATATCCGCTTCCCGCAGCAGATCTACCAGCTGGAGATCGATGGCCTGCTCGTCGAGTTTCCCCCGCTCAAGACCCTGTCCGCAGAAGAAGAACCGCCTACTCCCGGCGATATCCCCTTTAAGGGCCTGCAGTATTTCGACGAAAGCGATGCCGATTGGTTCTTTGGGCGGGAGCAGATCAGCCAGCTGCTTGCCCGGGCCGTACAGGAGCAACACTTCCTGGCGGTCATCGGCGCTTCTGGCAGCGGCAAGTCATCCTTGGTGCGCGCCGGGCTGGTGCCGGCCTTGAAACGCAGCCAGCCCGGCTTGTGGCAGGTGCATATCTTCACGCCCTCCAGCCATCCCTTGGAATCATTGGCGGTCAGTATGACGCGAGGGGAACAATCCGTAACCGCCACTGCCACATTAATCGACGACCTGCGCCAGGACCCGCGCAGCCTGCATCTGTATGCCGGGAAAGCCCTCGCCTCCCACCCATCTACCGCACACGGATATGGGCGAAACAGCCGGGGGACGGTTCTGCTGGTCGTCGACCAGTTCGAAGAGCTCTTCACCCAGTGCCGGGACGAGGCAGAACGCCAGGCGTTTGTGGAAAATCTGCTCTATGCGGTGGGAGTAGAGCATAGCCCAATCAGAGTCGTCATCGCCCTGCGAGCGGACTTTTACCAGCATCTCTCGCAGTATGCCGGGCTGCGCACCGAAGTCGCCAGGCACCAGGAATACCTGGGGGCGATGGAGGCAGCCGAGCTGCGCCAGGCCATCGAAGAACCGGCCCGCCGCGGCGGCTGGGAATTCTCCAACGGGCTGGTTGAGCTATTGCTGCACGATATCGGCGCCTCCGCAGGCCAACAGCCCGAGCCGGGCGCCCTGCCGCTGCTATCTCATGCCCTGCTCGAAACCTGGAAGCGGCGGCGCGCCAACCTGATGAGCCTGCGGGCTTACGCGGAAGCCGGTGGGGTGCGTGGAGCCATCGCCAAAACCGCCGAGAGTGTCTACTTCGGCGAGCTGACTCCCGAACAGCAGGCCATCGCCCGCAACATCTTCCTGCGCCTGACCGAGCTGGGCGAAGGCACCCAGGATACCCGCCGCCGGGTGGCGATCAGCGAGCTGGTGCCGCCCGCCCCTTACGGCGACCCGCAGCAGGTCGAAGATGTGCTGGTCAAGCTGGCCGATGCCCGTTTGATCACCACCAGCGCAGGCACCGCCGAAGTGGCCCACGAAGCCCTGATCCGCGAGTGGCCTACCTTGCGCGAGTGGCTCTCCGAAGACCGCGAAGGATTGCACGTCCACCGTCACCTCACCGAGGCCGCCCAGGAATGGGAGCTGCTGGAGCGCGACCCGGGAGCGCTGTACCGCGGCTCGCGCCTGGCGCAGGCGCTGGAATGGGCGCAGGCCAATCCTCATCAGATGAATATCCAGGAGCTGGCTTTCCTGGATGCTTCCCAAGAAGACAGCCAGCGTGAAGTCAGGGAACGCGAAGAGCACAACCGGCGCGAGCTGGAGGCCGCTCAGAAGCTGGCGGCGGCCGAAATGCAGCGTGCCGAGGAGCAAGGGCTGTCGGCGGCCAGGCTGCGCCGGCGCGCCATGTATTTGACGATTGCCATGCTCGCGGCCGGCCTGCTGGCGGTGGCGGCGATCGTGCTGGCGCGATCGGCGGGTAACAATGCCCAGATTGCCCAGTCGGCCCAGGCACAGGCCGAAATCAAGAGCACCCAAGCCATCGCCCTGCAGGCTACCGCCGAAGCCGAAGCTGACCTGCGTGCCACCCAGCAAGCCATCGCCGAAGAGCAGGCCAGCCTGGCTCGCTCGCGCGAGCTGGCGGCCGCGGTCATCAATAACCTGGAGACCGATCCCGAGCTCAGCATCCTGCTGGCCCTGGAAGCGCTAAAAATAGCCGATACACCTGAAGCGCTGACCTCGCTGCGCCAGGCGATGATGGCCTATCATCCGATTGGCGAATTCCCAACCGGCAGCAGCGCGGTTCTTAACCTGGTGGTCAGCCCGTCAGGGAACCAGTTGGCCACCTTTGGGAAAGACGAGATGGTTAAGCTCTGGGCCTTGAATACGCCCGGTACTTTGACCTCCCCAGACCCATTGTTCAGCCTTTCCAGCCCTTTTCACTTTTCTCAGTCAAGAAATTTGCAACCAGAGATGCTGGCTTTCAACACGGATGGCAGCCAGCTGGCGACAGTCGCCAATCAAGGCGCCTCCAATATTTGGGATCCAATAGATGGTAAATTGCTCCACAGCTTAAACGCACAACCAGGCGGCTTTGTGCATGTCGCTTACAGCCCAGATGGAAATAGCATCATAACCAGCGATGATCAAGGAGCGGCAGTGATTTGGGATGCCCATACCGGACAGGAGCTGCTCACCTTATCCCCACCCGAATATTCCCTCATCAATCCGGTATTCGGTCCGGATGGCAAGAGTCTGATCGCATTTAGTGATTCCCGCACCATCAAGTTTTGGGACCTGCAGACTTCTCCGGTAGCAGAAATATCCTCCCTGGATATCCCTTACAACCTGGACATGGTCTATATAATTGCGGTCAGTCCAGATGGAAAATATATGGCGACCTGCGGGATGTACGAAGGCCAGGTCTTGGATTTACAAGGTCTGCAGGATAATCCGGCGCCCGAACGCATTTTTAGTTTTTATGCCATAAAAAGCCAGGAGACCTGGATTACAGAAATTAGCTTCACACCGGACGGGACCCGCTTGGTTACCTCCGATGTTACCGGCATCATCACGGTTATGGATGCTGCCACCGGCAAGGATCTACTTACTTTTAACGCCGATCCGGGAATCTACGATATTGCCGTCCACCCGGATGGGGCTCATCTGTACAGCGCCCATGTGGATGGCAGAATAAATATCATGGACCTCTCACCCACCGGCAGCTTCGGCTGGTGGTCAATATTCCCGGCAAATTCCGGCCGTTTCGCCACGGATGGCAGTACACTCAGGACAGTGGTTGAGTCAGGCCTATCCGGCCAGTTAATCACCAGGCTTTGGGAGATAGTTCCATCCGGCGTCCAGGAGGTGATCAGCACCACGCTAAATACTGGCGGTATGATTACCGCCTATCAAACCAGCCCAGACCTGTCTATGCTCGCCACAGCCGGATACGAGTTGCAGCTCAAGCTGTGGGACACCCACACAGGCCAGCTGCTGCAATCTATTCCGATCGACCAATCGGCCACCACGGATGGACATGCCGACTCCATTCACGAAATCCGATTCAGCCCTGACGGCGGCCAAATTCTAACTGCGTCCAATGACGGGGAAGCAATCGTCTGGGAAGCGGCCAGTGGGAAGGCGCGCCTTACTCTCAGCGGGCACACTGGGCCGGTGAACAGCGCCGACTTCAGCCCGGATGAGTCCCTCATCGCTACGGGCAGCTCGGACGGGACGGCGCGCCTGTGGGATGCCGCCACTGGCCAGCAGCTGCAAACCCTCAGAGGCCACCAGTACCTGGTGATGAGCGTCGTTTTTAGCCCGGATGGCAAGCGCCTGCTGACCGGTGGTGGGGATAACAACGCCAGGTTGTGGGACGTCCAAACCGGCGAAGAACTGCTCACCTTGAGCGGCCACACCGGCAAGGTCGATCAAGTGGCTTTCAGCCCGGATGACAGCCTGGTCGCCGCCGGCAGCGGAGAGGATGGCACGGTGATCGTCTGGGACGCCGCCACGGGAAAGACGCTGCTGACGGTGCCAGGGCAGGATATTCTGTTCAATCCGGATGGTTTCAGCCTGGCAGTGTTTGCGGATGATTTATCCGGGCGCGGCTATACCCTGGATACGACTCACACGGTTGCCCTGGCCCGCGCCCGCCTGCGGCGCTCGCTGACCGCCGAGGAATGCCTGCAGTATCTGCACGTGGCAATGTGCCCGCAAGAGTAAAAAATCACATCCACACACGACGACTAAAAAAGAAGGGGAGAGAACCCATGCAACACAAGCTTTCTATTTTCTTCTCGCTGATAATCGTGGTGAGCCTTTCCCTGGCAGCCTGCGCCCAGAGCTCACCGGCGCCCACCCCGCCGGCTCCAACGCCCACAACGGTCGTCGTCCAGCCAGCCACGGCTGCGCCAACGATCTCCTCACCTACGGCCACGGTGCTGCCTTCCGCAGCCCCCATCACTTTCAAGCCGAAAGATCCAACGACTTATGTCGTGCCGTCTTTTGGCATCCCCGAGATGCTAGATCCGGCTTTTTGTTACGAAGCTAGCTGCGGCCAAATCATTTTTAATACCCACGACACCTTGCTCTTTTATAACCGGGAGGACCCGAACACATTAATCCCCATGCTGGCGCTCGAAGTACCCAGCCTGGAGAACGGCGGCATCTCCGCCGATGGATTGTCGTACACCTTCAAGATCCGCCCGGGCGTCTTGTTCCATGACGGCAGCGAGTTGACTCCCTCCGATGTGGCCTATACCTTTCAGCGCGGTATTTTGCAGGGCGGCACCTGGTCACCGCAAGTCCTCCTGACCGAGCCCTTCCTGGGCGCCGGTATCCTGGATATCACCGACCTCATCACCCCCAGCCTGGCCGGCCCGGAGATCACGACGCTGAACGATGACCCGGCCAGCCTGGCCCTGGTGGACCCGGCGGTGCTTAAAGCTACCTGCCAGAAGGTTACCAACGCCATCGTGGCGGATGACCAGGCCGGCACGGTGACCATGAAGCTGGCGCAGCCCTGGGGACCTTTCCTGGCCACCTTCC
>JBFYSP010000227.1:0-3707 GCA_041301395.1 Anaerolineae bacterium | reverse complement strand
AATTGATATTCTCCCGGTCTTGCACGCCAAACTTGCTGGGTGGCAAGATCAGGAATACCAGGTTCACCAGGATGCCCAGCATCGCCGCAAAGACGATCGCCGGGATGCCGTTGGGGAAGATTACCGGGATGGGGAAGGGGAACATGCCGTTGGGCAGCGCCAGGTTGCCGCCGATGCCGGTGATCAGGATGATGGCGCCGACTGCCAGCTGACGTGGCTCGAACAGGTTGACCCGCTCCGACTGGATCAGCGCAATACCTTGCATGCCGATCACGCCGAACAGGTAGATCGACAGGCCGCCGACTACCGGGGTGGGGATGGTGTTGACCGCGATCGCCAGCACGCGCACGAAGCCGAGCAGGATAGCCATCACCCCGGCGGTGAACAGCACCGGCACCGAGTAGTTGCGCGTGATCGCCATCAGGCTGTTGTTCTCGCCGTAGTTGGTGCCGGCGCAGCCGCCCAGGAAGCCGACCACAATGTCATCCGAACCGTCCGCCACCAGGTTCAGGCCGATCAGTTTCTTGATCTCCAGTGCCGGGCGGCCTAGCTCCTTGGCCAGCTGGTCGATGTACAGGCTCATCTGGTACAGGTGGGCGGTGCTCTCCGGTACGGTGGCGATGGCGATCAGGGCAATGCTGACTACCGCTGCCCAGGCATCCGGGCTGGTGAAGGCCGGGAAGGTGAAGTTGGGCAGCTGGAACCAGTCGCCGATGCCCTGGATCTCGTTGAACAGCGCCCAGTTGGCCTGTGGCAGGCCGAAGAATAGCGCCACGATATAACCGACAATTGCCCCCAGCAGGATGGGCAGCATGCCGATCAGCCCCTTGCCCTGCAGGTATACTGAGAAGGCAATCGTGACCAGCAAGGTGATCAGGGCGACTGCCCAGTTGCCTCCGGCCATGCCCAGGGCGGCGCCGGCCAGGGCGATACCAATGACGATTGCCACGCTGCCGGTGATTACTGGCGGCAGCACTTTATCCAGCGCTTCTTTCCCGACCGCCATAATTAGCAAACCGATCAGGATTTCCAATACCCCGGTAGCCATAATACCGACTTGCACAATGCGCACACCATCCGGGCAGTAGAAGGTGGCCGGGTCGTTGAAGCAGTCGGCGGCGTACAGCCCCATCGTCGTTACCACAACGGTGATGTAGCTGAAGCTGGAGCCGTAATACAGTGGGATGCGCCGGCCGGAAACCAGCAGGGCGATGATGGTGCCCAGTCCGCTGGCGGCCAGCGTCACGCCGACGTCGAACTTAGTCAGGATGGCGACCAGCACCGTGGCGGGGAACATGGTCAGCACTTGCTGGAAGCCCAGGCTGAGCATAGCGCCCCAGGGCGGCCGGTCGGGGGGAAGATAGCCAGTGATTTTGGGTTTAACTTCTGCGGCCATAGCTCATCGATTCTCCTTTACTCATAGGTTCATCTTGGATTGCAGCCATTCGGAGGGGGATGGAGATGCTAATCGATAGGCGCCTCCTGGAAGACCGTCCACGAATAATTCATGAATGCACGAATGCCGGCTGGGTAGGATGCTATGCGTGTATTCGTGGCCGTATTCGTGGATGGGCTGTTCGCGTGAAAAATTCGCCGGCGGCAGCTGCCGGCCTGAGATGTGGCGCGGTGAGGGAGGGTGATTGGGTTCACTTTGTGCCTATATCGTCACAAACGCGAACTTTATATTATTATTATGATTGAAAAAAGCTGTCTGTCAACTAGGAAATGTCATTGATCTTACTGAATTTGTCATGGTACACAAGTGATTTTTATCCGGGTGAGGCGCTATGACTTTAGATATGGAAACGGGATCGATCGTGGTGATCATTGCGGTGCTGGTATTCTACCTGCGCATGATCCTCATGCAGCGGCAGCGCGCCAGGCGCATCCGCTACGAGCGGCAGGTGTATGCCATCAACGCCGCCAAAGCCAAGAAGAAGGGCAAAACCCCTCCGCCGCCACCGCCGGCTCCGGAATACTCGCTCGTTTCCCGCCACCCGCGTGACCGCATCATCGGCATCGCCGGGGCGCTGCTGATCCTGGTGGGCGTCTTCCTGTACTCGGCGCTCAATCCCTGGCAGGCAGCCGCCGACTACTGGTGGGTGGCGGTCTCCGCCGGCATCGTGCTGTTCAGCTGGCTGTTCCAGCCCGGAGCGGGGCGTGCCGAGGCCTAAAATCTGCCCGGTGTGCGGGCTTTCCGACCAGACCGACAAGGCCAGCAGCCTGTACGTGATGGGCATCGCCGGGAATAAGCTCACACCCGCCGAAGGCGAGCCGCAAACCACCCCCCTCAACCTGACCGATATCCCGCCGCAGGAGCTACACGCGCTGGGCAAACGCCTCAAGCCGCCGGCTTCGCCAAAGAAAGCCCCCACCCGCCCGCTGCACCCCGACCTGGTGGTAGTCACCTTCAGCCTGATCATTCCCCTGTTCCTGTACCGCATTTACCAGAACCAGGCGAGCGTCCTGCCGGCGGTGCTGGCCGTATTGGCGCTGTTGTATGTGCTCTACATCTGGCAGCGCAAGAAGATCATCGCCCGCTTCGAGCGCCAGGTGCAGGCCAATAAAGCCTCCGAAGAGCGTATCCGCATGGGCATCGAGCGCTGGATGCGGATGTACTACTGCCGCCGGGACGACATCGTGTTCGAGCCGGGGCTGGCGGCCGGCGTGCCGGCAGACGAGATGATGGCGTTTGTGATGGGGGACGGAGGACGGAAGACCGACGACGGAGGACCGGAGTAGGGATTAGTAGGGCAGGTTTCTTACCTGCCAGGCACGCGGGGATTGGAATCCCGACCTACTAATCATATCGCGGGTAATTTAAATGATACATTTGAATGCCTGGGCAATTGGGGAGACCACTGTACCACTGCTGGCAAGCGGTAACCCCGCCATTGTGATGGGCGTGACTTCGCGGGGCGTATTTTTGCGCCTGGGGCAGGGCGTCGTCTTCCTGTCCAGCGAGCCCTACCGCGGTCCGCTAACCGTCAATCTGGTTGCTGGGCTGCCGCCGGGGTTGGAAGCTGGCGCGCAGATAGCATTCGATGTCATCCTGAGCGATAGCGAAGGATCTTCCCACCCTGCTCGCAGCGCTTACCCTCAGCTTGCCTCCGAGATCGCCTGGGATCGAGCTGGCGTGAATGACCGCCTCTCCCGCATGATTGACTTGGTGCTGGCCGCCCGCCCGCATGGGGACACCAGCGACCTGCTGCGCGAGCTCCGTCCTGAAGCACCCCTCCCCGACCTGCTCCCCCTGCTCGGCCGCGGCGAAGGCCTGACGCCCTGGGGCGACGACCTGATCATCGGATTGCTGCTGGCACGCTGCTATATCCAGCCGGATGACGACTTCGCCGCGCTGGCGGGGCAATTGACCGCCGCTGCGTTCTCCAAAACCTCTCTGCTCTCGGCCAACCTGATCGCCTGCGCGGCCCGCGGCCTGGCCGACGAGCGCCTGCTCCTGGGGCTGAGTGCCTTGCTGGCGGGCGAGCCGGCTGTCGCAGCGGGGGCGGATGCTCTGCTCGGCTGGGGCAGCACTTCGGGGGTGGCGGCCTTAGCCGGGATGGCGTGCGAGATCCTTCGCTGCGCTCGAGATCCTTCGCTGGCGCTCAGGATGACATAGGGAGCTAAACATGCTGCCTCTCCACCTTGTTGAAAGCCTCCTGGAAGGCCTGCCGCCCGATCTGCAGGACATCGTCCTGGAGGTGCGC
>JBFYSP010000285.1:0-3875 GCA_041301395.1 Anaerolineae bacterium | reverse complement strand
ACCTGCTTGCAGGCCCGTGCAGAGCATCTGTGCGAGAACCAGCCGGACCTGCTGGTAGTGTCTATCGATGGCGACCAGTAGCTGCATGACCGGATCAGGGGTGCGGGGGCGTATGAGCGGGCTGTCGCCGGGATCCAGGCAATCATGCGGCAGCCGGATCACCCGAAAGTGGCGATTACAACCGTCATCACGGATATCAATTGGCACAAGTTGAGCGCCAGCCTGGACCTGGCGGAAGGATTAGGGGTTGATATTCTCAACTTCAATCATTTATGGATCCATACGGATCAGATGATCCTGGCGCAGGGGCAGGGAAACCAGCCCTTTCTCTCCGAATCCGGCCGGATTTTATGGCAGGTTAACACTCAGGATATCAATAGCGAGTGCGTGTATCAGTCGCTGCAATCCATTCACAAGCAGAAGCGCCGCGTCATTGTGAACGAATATCCCCGATTGAGCCGCGAGGAAACCAGGAGCTATTACCAGGACCCGGAAAAGCTGGTCAAAGTCCACAGCTCGCGCTGTGCCTGGCAGACAATGAGGATTTACCCGGACGGCGAAGTCGGCATCTGCCGGGAATATCACGCCGGGAATGTCAAAGAGCAGCCCTTGGGAGAAATCTGGAACAACCCGAGATACCGCAATTTTCGGCGTTACTTACGGGAAAACGGAACCTGCCCGATATGCAGCCGCTGCTGCCTGCTGTTTACCAGAATGTGATCGAGAGATGGCAAGTGAGGATTGATTGGGTCAATTGACAGGTGAAGTATGAACAAGAATCTGTCGCTCGTTTTAATGGAAGAAGTTGGTTTGGATAGCCCCCAGCCGGCAGTTGCGCGGCCGGCTTTGCAAATGGATGCTGAGTCTGGCCAGGCTGGGGCAGCCCTGCATCGCCTGGGTATCGATATCGGCTCGACAACGGCCAAAGTCGTACTGCTGGAGCCAGGCGGGAGGCTGATCTTCAGCGATTACCGGCGGCACAACGCCGAAATACTGGCAACGGTCACCACGATTTTGCGCATAGCCGGCGAAGCGGTCGGCGATCAGGCTGTCGAAGTGCTGGTTACCGGCTCGGCCGGAATGGGCATTGCTGAGAAGTATGACCTGCCCTTCATCCAGGAAGTGGTCGCATCTGCCGAGGTGATTCGGCAGCGCTATCCCCAGGTGCAGACCTTGATCGACGTGGGTGGGGAAGACGCGAAAATTATCTTCCTGGACCCACAGCGGCCGCCGGACATGCGTATGAACGGCTCCTGCGCCGGCGGGACGGGCGCCTTTATCGATGAGATGGCGACCTTGCTGGAAATATCGGTTTCCGAGCTGGATAAACTGGCGGCGCGGCACACGACTATTTACCCGATGGCTTCGCGCTGCGGGGTTTTCGCCAAGACCGATCTGCAAAACCTGCTCAGCCGGCAGGTGGCGCAAGAAGATATCGCCGCTTCGGTATTCCATGCCGTCTCCTTGCAGATCCTGGCTACGCTGGCGCGTGGGCGGGAAATCCGGCCACCGCTGCTTTTCTGCGGCGGGCCGTTCACCTTCATGCCGGCTCTGCGTGCGGCATTTTTGGAGTCGGTGAATCTGAGCGAGGCGGATGTCATCCAGGCAGTATCGCCCGAATTGCTGCCGGCCCTGGGCGCGGCGCTGGCCCCGAGTGCGGACCGGAAAGCGGATACCCTGCTGGGCCTGCTGGAGCGCCTGGCTGAGCAGAAGGCGGCTGTGCGGACAGCCTCTTACCGGCTGCCGGCGCTATTTGCCTCCTCGGAGGAGTACCTGGAGTGGACCAGGCGGCAAAAAGAGCACGAAATCCCCCGGGTGGAAGTCCGGGATGAAGGTTATTTCCTGGGGGTTGACTCGGGTTCGACCACCACCAAAGTGGTGTTGATCGACACCGAAGGAAACGTGGCCTTCAGCCACTACGCAAACAACGGCGGCAATTCCATCCAGGCCGTGCGCATTGGGCTGTCGAAGCTGCGCGCCGCCTTCGCCGGCCGGGGATTTTCGCCGCGCATCCTGCGCAGCCTGGTGACGGGGTACGGCGAAGATCTGATTCGGGCTGCCTTTGGCATGGATGCCGGGGTGGTGGAAACCATGGCGCACTTTCGAGCCGCCCGGGCATTCGATCCCCTGGTCAGCTTCATCCTGGATATTGGAGGTCAGGACATGAAGGCGATCTTCCTCAAGGATGGCCATATCCAGAAAATCGAAATCAACGAGGCCTGTTCTTCAGGCTGTGGCTCGTTCATCGAATCATTTGCGCGCAATATGGGGTACGGCGTGGCTGATTTTGCCCAGCTGGCCTGCGCCTCGCAGGCGCCGTACAACCTTGGAACGCGCTGCACGGTGTTTATGAATTCCCGTGTGAAACAGGCGCTGCGCGAGGGGACACCGGTGCAGGATATTTCTGCCGGGCTGGCATACTCGGTGATTAAAAACGCTCTCTACAAAGTTTTGAAAATCACCGACCCTGCTGTTTTGGGCACGCATATCGTCGTTCAAGGAGGCGCGTTTCGCAATCCGGCGGTTCAGAGGGCGCTGGAGATTCAGATCGGCGGCCCTGTGATTTGCCCGGACATGGCCGAGCTGATGGGCGCCTACGGAGCCGCGCTGACCGCCCGGGACCAGTACCTGGGTGGTGAAAGACAGGCGAGCACATTTTCCGGGTTGGAAGCTGTGGAACCAGCCGGCGATTACCGGCGGCGAGAAATCCACTGCAGAGGCTGTGGCAATACCTGTGCGGTCACAAAACTGGGATTTGCCAACGGAAACAGCTTCTTTTCTGGCCAGCGCTGCGAGAGAATCTATACCAACGGGCAGCTAAAAGTCCGCAAGGGCACCAGCCTGCCGGCGCTCAAGCTTGGGCTGCTGTTCGAGCGTCCCGTGCTCCCCAAAGAGCAGGCCAGAATGACCCTAGGCATCCCACGCGTGCTCAACCTGTTCGAGAATTACCCGTTCTGGCACGCCTTATTCACCGCCTGCGGTATTCGCGTACAGCTTTCTGCGCCTTCGAGCAATGCGCTCTATCAGCTGGGCGCGGGGCAAATTATGTCGGAGAACCTGTGTTTTCCGGCGAAACTGGTCAGCGGGCACATCATGGATCTGATCGGTGCGGGTGTGGAGCGGATTTTTTACCCGATGGTGTTCTACGAGCCAAGAGAATTTATTGACGACGCTAACAGCTACAACTGTCCCATCGTCTCCGGATACCCGGATGTAATCCGCTCCGCGGTCGACCCCGAACGGCGCAGCGCCATCCCGCTGGATACACCCATCGTGACCTTTCGCGACACGGATTTGCTCAAAAAAGCCTGCCGGCAGTATCTGAGCGGATTGGGCATCGCCTCCGGTACCATCGAGGGAGCGATCCAAAAAGCGCAGGCTGCCCAGGCCGAATACAAACAGCAGGTGGTGGCCCTGGGCGCTGAGCTGATCGCAAAAGACAGGCACGGCGACTGCCCCTTAATCATGCTGGTGGGCAGGCCTTACCATATCGATCCGCTAATCAATCACGGGATTTCCGAGCTGCTGACCGATTTTGGCGTGGATGTGCTCACTGAGGACTGCATTCCCACGCAGGGAGCGGCGCTGGAGAATGCGCATATTGTGCCGCAGTGGGAATTTCTCAACCGCTACTTCCATGCTGCGCGCTGGGTCGGGCGCCAGGAAAATGCGGAGCTGGTGCTTTTGAACTCGTTTGGCTGCGGACCGGACGCCTTCATCCTGGAGGAGATGCGTTTGATCCTGGCCGAATACGGCAAATGCCCCACGGTCATCCGGGTGGACGAAATTGAGAGCGCCGGCTCGGTGAAGCTGCGCCTGCGCTCCATGATGGAAGCGCTGCGGCTGTCGCATCAGGGCGCGGCCCCCCGAAAAAT
>JBFYSP010000212.1:0-4547 GCA_041301395.1 Anaerolineae bacterium | reverse complement strand
AAGCGACCTATCTGCAAGAAGAAGCCGAGATGGCGCAGAATTTCGCCCACTTGACAGCTCATAAAGCCGGAATGTTAGCCCGCCAGGCAGGCGTGAAGAATCTGATCCTGACGCATATCTCAAGGCGCTATCGCGAGCGGGATGTGGTCGCCGAAGCCCGCAGCGTCTTCCCGGAAGCCATTGTGGCACGCGACTTCGACGCCTTCCAGGTCAAGCGGGGCGAGCTGCTGCGCACCAATATCCCTGCTGAAGAGTAACCTGCCAGGTTCAGCACCGAAGCCCGGTCGGGTTTCCTGCAGTGCAAGCCTGTGGGACGGGCAGCGGTCGGTCGGCCGTCGTCGGTCGTCCGTCGTCGGTCGGCCGTCGTCTTCACACCGTCACTCCCGTGAAATTGAATCTCCCGATCTTCAGCGCCGGGACGTGGGTGGCCATCCCGCTGTATTCCACCACCAGCAAGCGCGTTTCGCTGCCAAGCGTCTCCACATCGGCCAGCGCCTGGAGGTAAGATTGGGTGAAACGCAGGTTTTTCACCGGGTAGGCCAACTCCCCATTTTCGATCATAAAGACGCCATCCCGGGTCATGCCGGTGATCGTGCAATCCCGGGGATGAACCAGGCGGGTATACCAGAAACGAGTAATGTACAACCCGCGGCGAGTGGAGGCAATCAGCTCCTCGGTAGCAGCAGTCCCCGGCGCTAAAAACAGGTTGCCTGCCGCCGGCCCAAACATGCGTTGGTTGGGCGGCATGGCGTGTCCGGTGCTACTGGCGCCGGCCTTGCGGGCGGTAGCTCGATCGTATACCGGGCCCAAAACCACCCCGTCCCGCACAATCTCCACTTTTTTCTTAGGCACGCCTTCATAATCAAACGGCGCCGGCAGTCCGCGCGTATCGCCACCGTCATCCCACAAGTTGACCAATGGGCTCATCACCTGCTGCCCAATGCGGTCGTTCATCCAGGAGCGCCCATCCAGCACCGCTTGAGCGCCCATTCCGTGATAATTGAGCATTGCTACCAGGTCCTGGGTGACGTAGGGGTCGAAGACCACCGCGTATTCACCGGGGTCAACCAGGCGCGGTGATTTGCCGAGCTCCGCCTTGCGGATTGCTTTCCGGCCCAGGGCCTCGCTCGGAATCTCGCCCGCACGCCAGGCAGAGGCCTGGGCGCGCCCGGAAGAGTCGTTCCCCATCACCGTCACCTGGAAATCGGCAACCGTCCCCGCATGACAGGCAAATACCCCGGCAGTATTAGCTACCGCCACCTGGCGCGCGCCCGTCGAGAAAGCACCAGATGCGTTCAGGCTTTTTTCCGCAGCCAGCCGGCAGACAACTCCTACTGCATCCGCCCGCTCATCTGCGGGGTAAGCAGCTGTCCGGTCATCATAGCCGCCGGCTTCGACATAAACCGCCGGCTCAGCCAGCCCGGGGAAATTCAGGTCGGGCGGGCTGGCCAGCGCATTCTGCCGCGCCATTTCCACTGCCTGGTCTATCCCGTCGGCATCGCTGCGGTTGGTGGCTGCCGAGCCTACTTTCCCATCCAGGATGTAGCGTACGGTCAGGCTGAGATTTTTCTCGGCAACATTCTGGTGGATGGTATTATTCGCAAAGCGGGTCAGGTGGTTGTCCTCTGCTACCAGCAATACCTCAGCCTGCGCCTGGCGGCAGCGCCGCAATACCTGTTGGCATAAATCCTGGGCTTCCTGTTTTTCCATCATGCCGGCACCTCCTATTTCAATACCCCAACGCGCACCTGGCGGAATCGGGCCGGCGCCGCGCCGTGCCCGGTATGGGCAATCTGCCCCGGCTGGCCTTTACCGCAGTTAGGCGTCCCCCACATCACCCAGTGATTCTGGTTGCATACCGCATCGCAGCAGTTCCAGAACTGCGGCGTGATGCCGGTATAGGTCGGGTTGCGCAGCATGCGCCCGCGTTTACCATGCTTGATCTCGTAACCGATCTCAGTCCCAAACTGGAAATTGTAACGCTTATCATCGATTGACCAGGACCGGTTGGTCTCCATATAGATTCCATCCTGCGTGTCGGCAATCAAATCCTCCAGCTCCCAGTCGCCCGCCTCCAGGCTGACATTGGTCATGCGGATCAACGGGATGCGGTTCCAGCCGGAGGCACGCATGCAGCCATTGGAGGTCTTGCCCAGGCGGGAAGCAGTCTCACGCGACATCAGGTAGCCCATAAACAAGCCATCGCGCACAATTGGAGTAGATTGTGCCGGAACGCCTTCATCGTCCCAGCCAAAGCTGCCCAGGCCGCGCGGCCGCAGGCTTTCGGCAGTAATATTGACTTGCGGGGAGCCGTACTGGAAAACGCCGAGCTTTTCCGTGGTCAGGAAAGAAGTACCGGCAAAAGCGGCTTCGCTGCCATAGACACGATCCAGTTCGATAGGATGGCCGCAGGATTCGTGTACCTGCAGCGCCACCTGATCGCCCCCCAGGATAATGTCGGTGACAATTCCACTGGGGCACCGATCGGCAGTCAGCAGAGCTACGGCTTCCTCGGCAATACGGGCTGCGTTTCCCGGCAAGTCCCAGGCCAGGGCCGCATCCCAACCGGCCGTGACCTGCTGCCGTCCAAAGGAAGCCGGGAAAGAGCGGGACTGCACCTCACCGTTGCCAACCGCTGTGGCCTGGATGCCGCCGCCTGTCTCATATATTGTCTGCTCTGTAAAGGCGCCTTCAGTATTGGCAAACCATTTTTGCTCGCGGATGAAGGTCAGGTTGCCGCGCCGCACCCGCAGACCCGGGACGCGCGCCATCTCGGAGTCGGCGGCCATCAATAAGCCCAGCTTGTCCTCCAGCGGCAGGCCGAACGGATCCACCTGGATCGGTGTCTGGTAAGTCCCCCGGCTGTCTACCGGCGGCCCCAGGTCGACCGTCTCACCGGGGACGCGCGACGAGGCACCCGCCAGCTGGAGCGCCAATTCGGCCACACGATCTGCTTCTGCCAGGCTCAGCTCACAACTGGAAGCAAAGCCCCAGCCCCCGCCGTGCAGCACGCGCACGCCAAAACCGGCGGATTCGGAGTCATTCAACGTCTCGACATTGCCATCCCGCACGGCCATGGTCTGCGTGCGATTGTCCACCAGGCGCACATCGGCATACTGCGCGCCGCGCCGGCTGGCGAAATCCAGAGCGCGATCCATCAATTCTTTCAAGGCAAACCTCCATGATCACGAAAATCAAATCGCAAGGAATACCAACGAAAACGGAGCATACGCCACACAAACCCGTCGCGCATGCTCCATGCATCCCAAGAAATGGCCGGTTTTAGCCAAATCGCTCTTCTTCCCAGACATCCGCCCGGTTATGGTAACCGGCCTGCTCCCAGAAGCCCAACCGGTCACGAGCCATGAATTCCAGCCCGCGCAGCCACTTGGCGCCCTTCCAAAAATATGGGGTAGCCAGATTTTCTCGCCCTGGGATATAACCGACAATGCCGCGCAGCGGATAACCATGATCCGGGCTGATTGGCTCTCCATTGAAATGAGTCGCCAGGAGAAAATTATCCGCCAGGACAACCTCCAACGGCAGATTGACAGTAAACCCGTATTCTGCGTGCTGCATCACGTAATTCGCAGTGGGTTTCAGCTTAATCAGGCCCTGATCAACCAGCGTCCGCACGGAGACGCCTTCCCAGGTCGTATCGAATTTGCTCCAGCGCGTAACACAGTGGATATCCATCTTCATTTGGGTGCGCGGCAGCTGCTGGAACTCGTCCCAGGTCCAGGAGACTTCCTGTTCCACCTCGCCAAACGCCCGTAAATCCCAGGTAGCCGGATTGAAGCGCGGCACCGGTCCATAATGCAGCACGGGAAAGCGTTGGGTCAGTGATTGGCCCGGCGGCAGCCGTCCTTCCCGGTTGAAATTGTCTTCATCTTCTTTACGTCGAAAAATACCACTAAGCATGGGTGCCTCCAGGACAACAAAAAATTGGCGGATTAGAGCGTAAAGCTCTCTCCGGGAGCCAGGACGTGGACTTTGGCCTGTGTCTCCACTTCGACTCGCTTCGCCCAGGCATTGGGATCCTGGGCAATCACATCCCAGGTATTGTAGTGGATCGGGATCACGTGCTTCGGCTGGATCAGCTTGACCGCTCGCAGGGCATCGTCCGGCCCCATGGTGTAGTTATCGCCAATTGGTAGAACAGCCAGGTCGATGCCTTCTTCGCCGATCAAGCGCATATCGCCAAACAACCCGGTATCGCAGGCCATATAGATCTTCTCGCCCGCTTTGGTGGTGAGCAAAAAGCCCGCCGGGGTACCGCCATAGCTGCCATCCGGCAGCATCGAGCCGTGAATGGCAAAAGTCAGCTTAAGATAGCCAAAATCGTAGCCGTGCCCGCCGCCCAGGTGCTGTCCGTGGGTCTTCAAGCCTTTCTTTCTCAGCCAGCCGGCAATCTCATTGTTGGCGATGACCAGCGCTCCAGTGCGCCGGGCAATCTCAACCGTGTCTCCGATGTGGTCGCCGTGTCCATGAGAAACCAACAGATAATCCGCTTCTACTTTGGCTGCCGGGAGCGTACAAGCAGGATT
>JBFYSP010000209.1:0-4495 GCA_041301395.1 Anaerolineae bacterium | reverse complement strand
TGCTATTCTTCCTTACGCCCGGCATTCAGCTCGTTTTGCAATGCCGCCAGCTCGTCGAATTTACCTTCGGCTGCCAGGGCAGCCTGCACGCCCCAGCTGGTAGGATCGGCCAGGTTGCCTACCCCGGCTTCCTTAAGAACATCTCTCACCTGGTCGGGATCGGCTTCGGCCAGCTGCGTAAAAGTACGGATGCCCGCCGCCTGCAGGATCCCAGCAATGGACGGCCCGATGCCTTCGATCAGCTCGAGCTTATCCGGAGCGGATGCTGCCAGCTCTGCCTCGACCGCCAGCTCTTGCTTGGCTTGCATCTCCAGTCCCATCCCGGCGGCTAGCGGGTTCTGGGCGGCCATGCCCGGTGCAATCAGGGATTCATCCCCATCCGAAATGTGTCCATGCTTATCAACTGCGACCGTTTGTTTGCGATTTTGATTTATGGCGTACAGCACCGCCAGGAAGAGGATCAACGGCAGTAAAATGCACACGCCCCACAGGATGATTGGGGAGCCCTCTTCTTCGGCCAGCGGGATGAACCCGCCCAGAAACAGGTTAACCAGGGTTAAACCAAGTGCCAGGCTGATTTTTTGCATTGTGAATGAGTCCCTTCTTTTGGATTAATATAGGGTGAACAGTTAAAGCTATTTTACTCAAGGTCACCTCAGTTCACAAGACAATTCGGATGGAATATTCAGTTGTATAATGACCTTAGGAATGATTTTTCGCCAGTATTTTTTTGAATACTGACAGGAAAATATGGGGTTTATTTGAGTTGTATTAGATTTCACAAATAAGCATGGGTTTCAAATCTTGCCATAATAATCAGCAGTATAATTATTTGCTAACTTGAATGATGATGACCCAGAACCTTATCACGACGCCCAACAAACTTCCCGTGGCAGGCCAGGCCCAACCCGACCGGCCGTTGATCCGTTTGCGCCAGGTCACCAAAAATTACCGTACAGCTGCCGGGGATTTTCCCGCGCTGCGCGGCATCGATCTGGATCTTTACCCTGGAGAGCTGGTCGGCGTGTTAGGCAAGTCCGGAGCCGGCAAGACCACCCTGGTGAACCTGATCAGCGGTGTCGACCACCTGACCTCCGGCGAAATCTGGGTAGGGGATACCGCAGTCCACCAGCTGAATGAAAACCAGGCTGCCCAATGGCGCAGCCGCAATCTGGGTGTGGTTTACCAGTCTTTCCAGCTCATGCCCACCCTGTCGCTGTTGGATAACGTACTGCTGCCGATGGATTTTACTGGCTTGTACCGGGGTAAGAGCAGCGCCCGCCATGCACTCGAGATCCTGCGCCAGATGGAGCTGGAAGAGCACGCCGGCAAGCTGCCCTCGAATATATCCGGCGGGCAGCAGCAGCGCGTCGCCATCGCCCGGGCGCTGGCAAATGATCCGCCTGTCATCGTGGCCGACGAGCCCACCGGCCGGCTGGATTCAATTACCGCCGAGACAATATTTGAAATCTTCGAAGGATTGGTTCATCAGGGGAGGACAATAATTATGGTGACTCACGATGCCAGCTTCGCGCGCCGCTTCACCCGCCTGGTTTGGCTGGCCGACGGGCAGGTTGTGGATGAACCCCAGTTCCAAATTGATTAACCCTTACCGGTGATAGGATAAAGATGGCCCCTGCAGCAAAAATCGATCTGAGCTGTGCCTTGATTCAGATCGAAAATGTTTCTAAAACTTTCAAGACCCCCGCTGGGGATTTTCCGGCGTTAAAGGATATCAACCTGTGTTTCGGGCAGGCGGAATATGCCAGCATCATGGGCAAATCGGGCAGTGGCAAGTCCACCCTGATTAATATGATCACCGGCATTGACCACCCTTCCAGCGGCACGGTGCGCGTGGCAGACCACGACGTGCACCATATGAATGAGAGCCAGCTGGCCGATTGGCGCGGGCGCAACCTGGGGATTGTCTTCCAGTTCTTCCAGCTCCTGCCAATGCTCAGCGTGCTGGAAAACACAATGCTGCCGATGGATTTCTGCAACCAGTATGCCCCAGCGGAACGTGAGAACCGGGCGCGCTTGCTGCTGGACATGGTGGGGTTAGGCGCCGAAGCCAATAAGCTCCCCGCAGCCCTTTCCGGAGGACAGCAGCAGCTGGCGGCAATTGCGCGTGCTCTGGCCAACGATCCGCCCCTGCTGGTTGCTGACGAGCCGACCGGCAACCTGGATTCGCGCTCCTCCACCCGCATTTTGGACCTGTTTGACGAGCTGGTCTCGCAGAACAAGACGGTGATCATCGTCACCCATGATAGCAGCCTGGCAGAGCGTGCATCCCGGCGGGTGCTCATTTCGGATGGCATGTTGATCGATGAAACCATGGCCGATGCTTTGCCCATGCTGGGTCATCCGCAGCTGCTGCGCCTGTCGCAGCTGGCGGTCAACCGCAGTTACGAGCCGGGCGCAATTCTGGCACGCCACGACAATGGAAAAACCGGCCTGTTCGTCATCACTCAAGGCCAGGTCGAAGCCCTGCGCATTTTCCGCAGCGGCGAATCCGAGGTCTGCGAAAGGCTGGGACCCGGAACGTACTTCAGCGAGCTTGAGTTGGAGCAGGATGAGCGCAGCGTGCTCGCCTTCCGCGCCGTATCCGATGTCCCGGTTGAGGCGCAGTGGGTCAGCCACGAGGCTTTTTATCATTTCCTGGGTGAGTCGAACGCCGCCGAGAACGCCCTGCGCAAGGCGGCCACCGAGCGCTTTGGTCACATCCACCGTCAGGTGCAACCCCGCAAGTCTTTCTGGTGGAGGCGTTAATGCGGCCGCGTTGGAAGAAGATCTTCTCCGACCTGTGGGGTAACAAGCTGCGCTCGTTCCTGGTGGTGGCTTCCATCACCATTGGGCTGTTTGCAGTGGGAATGATTACCTCGATGCACTCCATTCTGACCGAGGATATGCGCACCAGTTACTCGGCGATTAATCCGGCGAACATCACCATCAGCACGGATAATTTCGATGACGAACTGCTCGACCGGGTGCGTAAAGTAGATGGGGTTGCCGAAGCGGACGGCATCCGCTTGTTTTCGACTCAGGTACAAACCGACGCCGGCGAATGGGTGCTGGCTGAAATCACCGCTTTTCGCGATTCGAATGAGATTGTCATCAACCAGCCCACGCCCACGCAAGGGCAGGGGCCTGTTTCTGAACGACAGTTTGGGGTGGATGAATACAAGTTCGGCGACCTGGGGAAAGAAATAGGGGACAACTTGCTGCTTGAGCTGCCTTCCGGCAAGCAGCGCGAAATGCCCCTGGTTAGCCTGGTGCATGATCAGACCATCGGCGCATCCCAGGAAGGCGGCGGCTATTTCCTGTCGCCTGTCCAGCTATATACCACCCTGGATAGCCTCCCCTGGCTGGAGCAGTCCGAGTCCATGAACCGGCTGCTGGTCACAGTTGATGGCGATAGCAACGACCCGGAATACATCAAGCAAATTTCCGAGCTGGTCATCGAAGAAGTAGAAGATTCGGGATTGACCGTGTATACGTCTTTCGTGCGCGGTTCAGAAGATCATCCTAACAGCACATACATCGAAGCGATCGCCTCCGTGCTTTTCGTGCTTGGCATGCTGGTGATGTTCCTGAGTGCTTTTTTGATCACCAATACCCTTTCAGGGCTGCTTGGCCAGCAAGTTAACCAGATTGGCATCATGAAGACCATCGGGGCGCGCCGCGGCCAGATTGTCGGCATCTACCTGCTGCTGATCTTCGCTTTTTCGATGATTGCCTTCCTTATCGCTGTGCCGCTCGCCTCTCGGATCGCTTATGGTCTGTTGGAAGTGTTAGCGGGGCAGGTCAACGTGGTTTTGACTGGTTTTCGCGTGGTGCCTCTGGCAGTGTTCCTGATGTTTGGCATCGCCCTGGTTGTGCCTCAGCTGGCCGGCATATACCCGATCCTGCATGGGACGCGTGTCTCGGTGGTTGAGGCGCTCAGCGGCATCTCTTCGGAGCAGGCCACCTCCCGCGAAGGTTTGGTCGATCGCTGGCTGAAATCGCTGCGCGGCGTCTCGCGCCCGATGCTGATCTCCCTGCGCAATACATTCCGGCGTAAAGGCCGCCTGACTCTGACCTTGATCACCCTGACGCTGGGCGGGGCGATTTTCATCGCTACCTTCAATGTCCAGGGTTCCTTAAACAGCTACATCGGCCGCATCGGCAAGTATTTTTTGGCGGATGTCAACGTCACCCTGGATAGTTATGAGCGCATTTCTGAGATTGAGGCGGAAATCAAGGCGGTGCCGGGGGTGAAGGATGTGGAAGGCTGGGCCTTCGCCCGGGGCGAGCTGGTGATGCCGGATGGTTCCACTGGAGAGGCTGTGTCCTTGCTGGCGCCGCCTGCCGGCAGCCAGCTGGTCGTCCCGATGGTGGAAGAAGGTCGCTGGATCGAGCCGGGTGATCAGAATGTCATCACTCTCAACGAGCGTTTCCATGAAATCTTTCCGGACATGCAGCCCGGTGACACGATCACATTTGACATTCTTGGGGA
>JBFYSP010000202.1:0-9066 GCA_041301395.1 Anaerolineae bacterium | reverse complement strand
ATATGCCGACCTGATCGCCACTGCCCTCAACCAGGGCGAGGTAACCCGCCTGAAGCTGAGTGACTGGCTCCAGGAGAACGAGCCGCGCTTGGAGCTGGTCGTCACGCCGCTGAAACCGCCCAGCGGATATACCGGAAGCTACCTGCTGGAAGTGCGTGGTCCGGGCAGTGCCTTTATCCGCCTGCTCGAGACACCCGGCGCATACCAGACCCTGGTGCTGGACAGTGGTTTTGATTTCGTCCAGGCCCCGCAAGCCGGCAATGTCATTGCCGATTTCACCCGCGATGACATACAGGAAGCGGCAATCTTCTACGACCCGCCTTACAGCCTGACCCTGGATAACCCGCAGGTCTTCAGCCTGGGACTGCCGATCAGCGACACGCTCGAATTTCGCCCCAGCGATGAGCCTTTCCTGGTAGGGATCGACTACCCCAACACCTGGAAAGCAGTGAAAAATGACGTAGAAGGCAGCGACCTGCAGTTCGAGTCGCGCATGTTTCCCGCCTGCCCGGTCACTGTGCGGCGCACCTACCATTGGGACGGCAATTTCTTCACTTTTGTGGATGCTTCCTACGAGGTCAAGCCCGATCCAACCACGATCAGCCTGTGCCGCTACCTGGTAGACCAGGCCGCCAACCTGTGGGGGCCGCAAGCCGCCATCCAGATCATGGTGCCGCTGATGGATGAGTGGCCGCCGGAGCAAGACGAGAATGGCGAGCCTTTCCCGGCCGATGCTCAAGACGAGTGGCGCTTCCGCCTGGGAATTTATCATGCCCTGCTAGGCGAATCCGAAGCAGCCATCGAGACTATGACCGGCATCGTGGAACAGCCCATCACACCCTCCAGCCGCTATATTGCCCAGGCAGCCGCGTTCCTCGAGAGCTACACCCAGCCGGAGGATATTTACCGCGCCTGCCTGAATGCCCCCTTCTGCAGCCCGACCCAGGCGATGGACTATTTGCTGAACCAGCACCCGCTGCCAACAGACACAGACCCTGTGGATTTCCTCACCGACCAGGGCGCCGTGCTGCGCGCCCGCGGCTTCTTCGATTTCGACAAGGATGGGCAGGCTGAGCGCTGGATCTCCTTGCGCCACCGCCCGCTGGAAAAGCTGGAGCTGTGGATCCTGGCGCAGGAAAAAGAGGGCGTCAAAGGTCTGTTCGCCGGCAACCTGGAGACAGATGCTCCCCAGCTCAGCTACCTGGACGAAACCAGCGTCCCGCCGGTAGTGCTGCTGGGCGGCGGCGAGCCGTTTATGCTGCTGCGCGATCCCGACACTGCCGAGCCTTACCTGTACTACCCGGAGCCGCAAGCCCAGTTTTATCCCAATCGCTTCCAGCTGGCAGTCGATGACCTGGGTTTGCGGCTGCTGGCAGGGGAAAATCCTGAGACCATCCTGGCCGGCCTGTTGGCCCTGCCGAGTGGCTCCAGCCTGCCTTGCCGGATCAGCTGGACCTGCGACTCGTACTACTATTACCTGGGGCTGGCTTACGAGCTGGCCGGGGATAAAATTAACGCAGCCGCCACCTACAAGCTGCTGTGGGACAACTACTCAAAAAGCCCGTTTACCACCCTGGCGCGTTTGAAGCTCGAGCCCAGCCTGCCCACACCGGTTCCCGCGCCGACCGAAACACCGACCGTCACACCCACCCCGCCGCAAACACCTACGTTCGCGCCGACAGCCACATCCGCGCTGCAGTTAACACCAACCGCTGGCCCGTCCCCCACGCCGACGCTGACATTTACCCCATTCCCAACCAATACCCCATATCCTTAATGAACTACCCGCAGGCAACCTGGCGACTGATCCTTTCGCCGCCGGCCCGTGGGGCATGGAATATGGCGGTGGATGAAGCTATCCTGGAAGGCGTAATCGCCGGCACTTCACAGCCGACTCTGCGCCTGTATGCCTGGGAGCCGCCCTGCCTTTCGCTCGGCTATGCGCAGCCCGTTGCGGATGTCGATTTCCCTGCCCTGCAGGCATACGGCTGGGATTTGGTGCGCCGCCCAACCGGCGGCCGCGCCATCCTGCATACCGACGAGCTGACTTACGCCGTGATTGGCCCGCAAAGCGACCCCCGCCTGACCGGCAGCGTGCTGGAAAGCTACCAAAACCTGGCGCAGGCTTTACTGCTGGCACTGCAGAAGCTGGGCTGCGACCCGCAGGCCGAAGCCGACCCGCTCGCCGGCCCCGGCAGCGATCCCAAGGGCGCGGTGTGCTTCGAAGTTCCCTCCCATTACGAAATCACCGTACAGCATAAAAAGCTGGTCGGCAGCGCCCAGCGACGCAGTAAAAGCGGCGTCCTGCAGCACGGTTCGCTGCCCCTGCACGGCGACCTGGGGCGCATCACCCTGGGGCTGCGCTTCCCCGATATCTCTGCCCGTCAGATCGCGGCAACGCGCCTGCTGGAGCGCGCCGCCACCCTGGAGAGCCTGCTGGGCGTCCGACTGCCCTGGAGCCAGGCCGCTCGGGCCTTCCAGGCCGCATTCACTGAAGCGCTCGATCTGGACTTGCAGCCCGGCGAGATGACCGATGAGGAGCACGCCCTGGCGGAACAGCTCGTCAGGGAAAAGTATCGCGGCGATGATTGGACTCGCCGCGCCTGAGGCGATCAGCTTATGCCGGTAGGCGTCCTGACTGTGCAGCTTTCCATCCCCGGCTGCGCCTCGCTTAAAGAGAAGCGCAGCCGCCTCAAACCACTGTTGAGCCGCCTGCAGCGTGAGTTCAACCTGTCCGCCGCGGAGGTTGACCTGCAGGATGTCTGGCAGTCGGCCGTCGTGCAGTGCGCTCTGGTCAGCAATGATGCCGTGCATGTAAACCGCTCGCTGCAGCATGTTGTGCGTTGGATCGAAACCGAATGGCTGGACCTGGAAGTTGAGGACGACCGGATCGAGCTTTTCTAACCTGTGATTGAGAGGTAATGACTATGGACTTACAGCTGCAAGGAAAACGCGCCCTGGTGACCGGCGCCAGTCGCGGGCTGGGTTATGCCATCGCCCTGGGATTGGCACGCGAAGGTGCGAGTGTAGCCATCAATAGCCGCGACCCGGAAAAGCTGCAGGCGGCGGCGCAGGCTGTCGCCGCGCAAACCGGCGCTGCGGCCTTTGCCATCCCCGGCAGTGTGACCGACATCCCTGAACAGATCGTGGCGGATGCCGCCGCTATCCTGGGCGGGTTGGATTTGCTGGTCACCAATGCCGGCGGGCCACCGGCCGGGAGCTTCGAGAGCTTTGACGATGCCGGCTGGATGAAAGCCATCGACCTGTCCCTGATGAGCCACGTCCGCCTGATCCGGGCGGCGCTGCCCCACCTGCGCCGTTCCAGCGCCGCCAGCGTACTGACGGTTACCTCATACTCGGTGCGGCAGCCAATCCCCAACCTGGTGCTGTCCAACAGTGTGCGTGGAGCTACGGTCGGCCTGACCAAGTCGCTGGCCCTTGAGCTGGGCGGGGAAGGCATGCGCTTCAACTCAATCCTGCCGGCCTGGACGGAAACCGAACGGGTAGTCGAGCTGATGACGGCTAGGGCGAAAACTAACGGTACCAGCGTGGATGAAGAAATCCGGAAGCAGTCGAAAGAAAGCGTCTTTGGGCGCATGTCTTCGCCGGAAGAGTTCGCCAACGCCGCCGTCTTCCTGCTCTCACCAGCCGCATCCTATATCACCGGGGTTATGCTGTCTGTGGACGGCGGGATGTATAAAGGCACGGTTTGAGGTGCGAAGTCCAGGTTGAAAGCAGTGAAAACGATCGTCGTCGCCTCGCACAACCCGGTCAAAGCGCGTGCCGTGCTGGAAGGCTTTCAGCGCATGTTTCCGCAGCAGGTCTTCGAACTGCGCAGCGTGGCGGCTGATTCGCAGGTCAGCGACCAGCCATTTTCGGATGAAGAGACGCAGCGCGGGGCAGCCAACCGGGCAATGGCTGCTTCCCGGCTGGAGCCGACGGCGGATTATTGGGTTGGCATCGAAGGCGGGATCGAGGTGCACGCAGCGGAGATGGCAGCCTACGCCTGGGTGGTAATCCTGGGCCGTGACCTTGCCGGGAAAAGCCGCACCGGCACATTTTATTTACCACCCCAGGTCGCCGTGTTGATCCACCAGGGCATCGAGCTGGGCGAGGCGGATGATATCGTCTTTGGGCGCTCCAACTCCAAGCAGGAGAACGGCGCCATCGGGCTGCTCACCGGGGATGTCATCGACCGGGTGCAGCTTTACGAGCACGCCGTGATCCTGGCGCTGGTGCCGTTTAAGAACCCGGGGTTATATTCTTGATTTATTGGAGCCGCAAGAGGACTTTGCCCTTGCTCCACAGCTCTTCCAGGCGGTAGAACTGCCGCCGGTCGGGGGAGAACAGGTGCAGCACCACATCCCCATAATCGACCAACAACCAGCCGTCCTGGGAGGTGCCTTCCCTGCGTCCCCACTGGTCATATTTTTCGTGCACCTTTTCGCTTGCGCCGTCCGCCAGAGCCGACAGCATACGATCGCTCGTCCCGCTGCACAGGACAAAGTAATCGGCAAAATCACAAACTTCACGGATATCGATCAACAGGATATCTTCCCCCTTCTTTTCTTCCAGGGCATCAACGATCAGATGTGCCAATTCATTCGTGTCCAGAGCTCACCTCTCTAAAGTTCAGGTTATTGTGGATGGC
Source organism: Anaerolineae bacterium (assembly GCA_041301395.1). Lineage (GTDB taxonomy): Bacteria > Chloroflexota > Anaerolineae > Anaerolineales > UBA4823 > CTSoil-045. The sequence goes on along the minus strand of JBFYSP010000202.1, from coordinate 4,415 downwards.
TTGAATGGTGCAGTATACAGCCGGGTATAGACTGCACCTTGCGTATTCAAATCGCTGCGGTACAGGTGTACTTCTGCGATTCGGGCTGTACCTAACTCTCCGACCTTGCTATCCAAGAGTACTTTTGCAATCTTACCGGTTTCCTCGCTGGAGGCATTACGTCCCACACGGCCCAGGGTCAGATGGGGAGAAAATTTCCGCTCTTCCTGCGGATAGCCCAGGCGGGCAGTTTGCACGTCAACCTCGTGCTGGAGCTGCCCTAAGACGTCCGGGGCTTGCACACCGACCCAAATCACCCGCGGCCGGCGCATGGAAGGAAAAGCCCCCAGCCCGCCTACGTGAATATCGAAGGCGTCGTGCAGGTTGGCTTCCGCCGCCAGGATCGCCTTGATCTGATCGAGGTTTTTAATGGAAACATCTCCCAGAAACTTCAAGGTCAGATGCATGTTGCGCGGTGGCACCCAGCGCACTGTGTCGCCACGCAGTGCCTGTTGGAGCTGCCCTAAAACAGCCTCCAGGCCGCGCTGCACCTCCAAGGACAGGTCAACCGCAATAAATGCCCGGACAAAGTCCATATTGGCTCTAATTCTACCCTAAACCCGGTGATCTATCGCTCGCTGGTAGTCGTCCGGAGTATCCAGGTCCGCCAGGATGCTGTCCGTATCGACTGCCAGGTAATCGATCTGCCCGGCCTTGTCGTGCAGCAGGTCGCGCAGTGTCTGTGGTGGGCTCAGTGCCTGGATATCTGGCCACAAGGAGCGCCCGACGATCCAGGGGTGGCCGCGCCGCATCTGGTAGCTCGGCACTACCAGCACAGCACGGGATGACCGGTAGCGCGCCAGCAAGCCTGCCACCACCTGCGCTTGGATCTGCGGCTGGTCACCCAGCGCCACCAGCGCCGCTTCACAGTTCTCCTGCAGGCCGGCCAGCCCTACTTGCAGGGAGGAGAGCATCTCACCTGCGGCGTAAGCCGGGTTGTGCACCAAACGCGCCACACTGTCCTGCAGCGCAGCCTGCACAGCCTCGGATGCTCCACCGGTCACCACCAGGATGTCGCTTAGCCCGGCCTGGCTTAAGACCTGCACAACCCGTCCGATGACGGTAGTGTCCCCCCAGTGCAGCGCCATCTTGGGCTGGCCCATGCGCTGCGAGCGGCCGGCGGCCAAGACTACTGCCGAGATCATGACTGCTCCTGCATTCGCCGATAATCATCCAGGGTATCGATATCCGCCAGGGCAGAGCGGTCGTGCCAGGGCAGCCAGCTGACCGGATAACGGGCAAACAAGGCCCGCCCGCCGGTATCGCCGGTCAGAGCGGACAAATCCGGGAAGGTGCGCCGGTCAAAAAGCACCGGGTTGCCGCGCTGGCCGTCCACCAGCGGCGCCACGATAGACGCCAGCGTTTCGGTATGTCGGTCAACCAGGCTGCGGACCAGACCAGGCGTGACCATCGGCTGGTCGCATAACAGGAAGACAGCCGCCCCGCTGGAGTCTGGCAAGGCGCGCAGGCCGGCGGTTACCGAGGTACTCTGCCCGGCGGCCCAATCCGGGTTATCAACTACCACCAGGTCTTTGCCATCCAGGTCTCCCAACGCCTGTCGCACCGCCTGCCCAAATGCCCCGACGACCACAACGACCGGTTTCAAGCCGGCCTGCAAGGCAGTCTGCACGGCGTGACACACCAACGGCTGACCTTGCCAATCCAACAGCTGTTTGGGGGTACCCATGCGCGTGGAACCTCCGGCAGCCAGGATGATGCCGGCGACACGCTCGTAAACCGCCAACGCCGGGCCGGCTTCCACGGGAACAGGCGGCTGCAGGGTAGTCACCACCAACTGGGCATAACGGTGGAGCAGGCCGGCGGACATACCGGCTGCCTGGGACTGGCGCACCGGTTCGTCGGCCTGGTTGAGCAAAACAACCCGTCGCGCCTCCTGGGGGATGTCCTTCAAGCCGCCTGCAGAGTGAGTCAGCACCCGCACCAGCCCTTCGGCTGTGATGGGACTGCCAGGATACAATCCGCTGAGCTCGGCAAAGCGCTCCGGTCGATGCACCCAATCTTCGTCGAGCGGTTTGCCCAGGGCGGACAATCCCGCCGTCACCACGACCACTTCGGCCCACGAGGGCAAAGCCGGCTCGTGCGCCGCTGGGGCTTTCAACGGCCGGCGCCTGGAGCCGTCCGCTTCGATCAGCAGGTGGGCGGCGTATCGCTGCGCCGCCTGAAAGAGGGCGTCCAGCGCCTCTAGTGGCAGCCCGGAGAGCCTGCCGCCGCCGATATCGGGGCCGGTGAAGAGCACAACACCCCGCGGGTTCTCCCGCATAGCCTGGTCGATCTCGGATGGGGTGGAGGCTATGAAATGGTGGTGCGCCCGGCCGGCTTGCGGCACAGCCAGGTGCGTGGTGGTTGCCAGGAAAACCACCGCTCCCGGCAGCTCGCCGGCCAGCTGGAATAAAGCCGCTGTTTTGCCGCCGGCGCCGACCAGGGCTAACGAGCAGGCAGACTCCAGGCGCAGGGCGTCACTCAGGCGCATGCGTAGCCCGGGGAATTTCCGCTTCCCAAAGGTGCTCGCGCAGCTCCGGGCGTGACAGAATCGCTTCCAACACGCCGCCGCCGATGGCTAGCGATTTATCGGAAACCGTGGTGCAATAGCGCGGGTCGTCGCGCGGGTCGACATCCCCAACCTTCAAGCCCGGCCACACCGGCACGCCAGGCTGCAGCAGGCCGCGCAGCACCCCCTTGAACGGCGCATAAATCGGTTGCCCCGCCACGCTGGCCACTTCCTGCCCCGCCTCCACGTGCTCGCCAATCTGAATTACAGCCTCCAGTATGCCTTCCCCCGGGGCGCGCAGCACGCGCCCGGCCGGGCTGAGTGTTACCCCTTTGCCGGAGGGCAGGCCTTCCGGCAGGCCCGTATCCGGCTGCGGTGCTCCCTGCCAGATCACCCTGCCCAGCGAGTGGCCGCGGTTGGTTTCAATGGCCGCATGGCAGTTCTGTCCGGCGACGAAACCCGGGCCCAGGCCGACCACCAGGTCAGCCGAGTGCAGGTCGCTCCCCGGCGCAAGTTTGGTCATACGCGCGTCTACCAACACTACCGGGTCGGAGTGGCAAGAGCACAGCTCAGGCAGCAGGGAAGCGTACGGGTCCACCAGCACGGGCAGATCGCCACGCTGCAACACCTCTATGGCCTGCCCCAAATCTCCAACAAGGCGAGCAGTTACGCCTTCCACTGTTATTGCTTGTGTATAGACTGCCTCTGCGAAGGAAACCAGGCGGCGTACCGCCAGCGGCCGGGGTAGCTCTGCTATGATCAGGTGCAGCCCGCTGCGGTGCAGCCGCAGGGCCACTCCGCTCGCCAGGTCGCCGCCGCCACGCAAATATACAATCAACGCCATGGATTACCCCGTATTCCTTAAACCGGCCGCAATCCCGTTGATGGTCAGGACAATGACCTGGCGCAGCGCTTCGGCTCGCGGGCTTTCCTGGTCCGGCAGGCTGCGCAAGCGGCGCAGCATTTCCACTTGAATGAAATTCAATGGATCAATATACGGGTTACGCAGCTGCACCGAACGCTGGATCACCGATTCGCTCTCCATCAGCTCACGGTGTTGGGTGACGGCCAGGATTGCCTGCCGGGTGCGCTCAAATTCCTGTCGGATGATGCCGAAGATGCCCATCGCCAGGTCCTGATCGGGGACCAGGTCGGCGTACAGGGCGGCAATCCCCATATCCGCTTTTAGCAGCGACATCTCAGCGTTTTCCATCAGGGCGCGGAAGAAGGGCCATTCCTGGTACATTTCTTGAAGCAAATCCAGCGGTACGCCAGGTTGGCCCAGACCGGCGCCCAGCCCATACCAGCCCGGCAGGTTGAAACGGCTCTGCATCCAGGAGAAAACCCAGGGGATGGCCCGGATTTTCTCGACCGCTTCCGGCCCCGATTGGCGAGCAGCCGGCCGCGAGCCGAGCTGCAATCGCTTGATCTCATCCAGAGGCGTGGCCAGGCGCCAGAAATCCAGGAAGCCCAGTGTACCATACACCAATTCTCGATAGGCGGCGTGCGCACGCACAGACATGGCGCTGAGGGCTTCACGCCAGGCCGGCGAGAGGCTATCCGACCAATTCTGCGGGGCAGAGGCCAGCAAGACGGCATTGACGATCTGTTCCAGGTGGCGGTGGGCAATAAAGGGATTGGCATAACGGGCGGCGATGATCTCGCCCTGTTCGGTCAGGCGAAAGCGTCCCTGGATGGTGCCGGGCGGCTGGGAGCGTATGGCGCGGTTTGCCGGGCCGCCGCCGCGCGCTACCGTGCCACCACGGCCATGGAACAACGTCAGGGCAATTCCGTAAGATCGGCAAAGGCGGGAAATCGACTCCTGCGCCTGGTACAAAGCCCAGTTAGCCGTCAGGTAGCCGCCGTC
>JBFYSP010000196.1:0-3650 GCA_041301395.1 Anaerolineae bacterium | reverse complement strand
GCACAAGCTCACCATTAGGATTATTCTTTTTTGTGAATCAGGTACAAAAATTTTACCCGGCATGCCAGCCTCCTGTTTTGATGATAGGATTGATTTTGTGACAAACGATGTCAATCTCATCGATTATCACGGGAACGGGAAAGCTATCGTGAACAAGTCATGGGGATATTTCCGAGTAATACAACGCTAATTCATTATAGATTAGAATTTCTCATCGTGCACATCAGAAAATATTAAAAATTCATTTATAGAAAAATCACAGGCGCGCAAAAAGTGCATACTTACATTTGATGTGACCTTCGAATTGGCGGGGTTTTATGATATCGAGGAAACTACGACTTATCCAGCACAAACAGGCAGAACGTGCCTCCCTGCGGGTCGGGAGCCAGCCTGGCAACCTGAGCAGCCTTGCGAGCTAACATTAGCTCCAACAGACGAGCATCCATCCGGCACAGCTCGGGGTGATCGGCGATGATGGCCGCGTAGGGACAGTGGCCCAGGATCAGGCGCGGAGATTCCGCATGGGCTTCCCAGCGCGCTTGGTAGTGCAGCTCATTCAGGCGCTGCACGGCATACAGGATTGCCTGGGTCAGGCTGCGCCCGGCCGGGCGGGCATTGGGACTCTCGACGGGGAACGCCTCTTCGACCTTATGATCACCCGCTTGCATTGCACGGCCTAGGCGCAGCGCCAACCTGCCAAGCACCGCCTCTTTTTCGATAGGCTCAAGCCCAACAAACAGCTCGTCCAGCGCCGCCGCAGCGACACGGTCCAGGTTGTGAGATAGCACCTGCTCAGTCAGGCCAAATAGCTGCGCCGGGCGCCCTTTGCCTTCCGGTGCTGTCTGACCAACCACCTGCACCAGGCCCTGCTCTTGCAAAATCGACAAATGGTGGCGGGCATTGGCTGGCGTCATCTTCAGCACCCGGCTCAGCTCGGCCACACCGATTACTTTCCTCGAGCGAATATATTCCAAAACACGTTGCCGGGATGTTTTCATGGGCAGGTTGCCTACTGCATTATACCCGAGATTATTTATGCAAATATATATTAGCTTTTATAACCGTTGACCAGGGTTTGAATCCAGGTATAATGGGCAGGATTGTATCCTTTGGCACAAACCAAAGGCTGGTACTCGCAATGGATGATGGCAATGTGTATACCTGGGAAGACTCCTACGCAATTGCGCAAGCCCTGCGCAACCGTTTTCCCGAGGCAGATCTGGACCAGGTATCTCTGGGCATGATTTATCAATGGACACTGGAGTTAGCCGGGTTCGAAGACGACCCGCAGCTGGCAAACCAGGAAATCCTTACGGCTATTTATCTCGAATGGTTTGAGGAGGTCAATCCGCTATGAGTAAAGCAGAAAAAATCATCCAGGAAACCCGTTACGATATCCCACCCGAACTGCAAGGCAATGTCAGTATCACCACCCTGGATAAAATTTACAACTGGGGTAGGCGCTCTTCCATATGGCCGATGATGTTCGGCCTGGCCTGCTGTGCGATCGAGATGATCTGCACCGCAGCCAGCCGCTATGATTTCTCCCGCTTTGGCATGGAGGTCATGCGCCCCAGCCCTCGCCAGGCTGACTTAATGATTGTTTCGGGTACCGTAACAAAAAAGATGATCCCCCAGATTGTGCGCCTGTACAACCAGATGCCGGAGCCCAAGTATGTCGTGGCCATGGGTGCCTGTGCTTCGGGCGGAGGGCCCTTCAAAGAAGGCTACAATGTCGTATCCGGTGTGGATAACTATGTCCCGGTTGATGTGTACATCCCCGGCTGCCCCCCCACTCCGCAGGCCCTGTTGCATGGCTTAATCACGCTGCAGCGCAAGATTGACACTCAGCACATCCCGGCCACCCGCTGGTACGGCAAGGACCCGATCCCGGAAATTCCCATCCCGATCCTGGGCCCGGACATCTTCGATCCCCGTGAAAATGCAGCCATCCGGCAATTCACCGCCGAAAAACTGGCAGCCCAGCAGTCGGCCGAAGCCGCCATGGCTGTGGCTGACGCAGCAGCAGACGACCCTGCAGCCTGATCAAGCGATACGGAGCAATGGAATGAGCGAACAAACCCCCGTACTTGAGAGCACCGACCTGGCGGCCCGTTTCCCAGAATCTGTTGTGGCCGACGAACGCAAAGGCTTTTCGGGATACATTGTCAATCCCGAAAACCTGATAGAAGTGGCAACCTATATCCGAGACGAGCTGGGTTATGACTACCTGTCCTCAGTGACCGCCGTAGATTACCTACCCGAAGGCAAGATGGAAGTGGTCTACCATGCCTTCAAGTCCACCGGAGGCTCGGCCTTTGTCTTCAAAGCCCAGACGCCCCGGGAAGACTCGAAGGTGCCGTCCATGACATCCATCTGGCCTGGTGTAGAGCTCCAGGAGCGTGAAACCTGGGACTTGCTGGGTGTCTGGTTCGAAGGCCACCCGGACTTGCGCCGCATCCTGCTGTGGGAAGGTTTCGAAGGCCACCCGCTGCGCAAGGATTGGCGTGAAGCCTATTTCGAAGAAGAAGGCAAACCTTTCAAGAGCCGCTGGCCTGAAGGCAATATTTATCGAGTGGAAGAGAAGAATGCCTTCGGTAAAAATGTGGATTATCCTGCCGGATTTGACCCCGAGACATACGAGCCGGATGCCGAAAGCGCTTTGTATACCAGCTTGGCAAAATTCACCCAGGCGACCGGCATAGAAATGGAAGTCGACACCATGGTGGTCAACCTGGGCCCGCAGCACCCTTCCACGCATGGTGTGTTCCGTGTCGCAGCTGCCCTGGAAGGCGAAACGATTGTTGGCCTGAAACCCGTGATGGGCTACCTGCACCGCAACCATGAAAAAATCGGCGAGCGCAACACCTTCCTGCAGAATATGCCCTTCACCGACCGGCTGGATTACCTGTCCTCGATGAGCAACAACTTCGGCTATGCCCTGGCGGTTGAAAAGCTGATGGGCGTCAAGCCGCCCGAGCGGGCCGAGTATCTGCGGGTGATCATGGCCGAGCTGACCCGGATCAGCAACCATATCTTCGCCATCGGGATGTTCCTCAACGACCTGGGAGCTTACTTCACACCGGCGCTGTATGTCATCGAAGAGCGGGAGCTGATCCTGGATGTCTTCGAGGCGGTTAGCGGATCGCGCATGATGTGCAATTACTTCCGCTTTGGGGGCGTGGCTCGCGACCTGCCGGCCGGCGTGCACGAGAAAATACGCAGCCTGGTTTACGATCGCCTGCCTCGGCGAATCGATGAGCTGGACCTGTACCTGACCAATAACGAGATCATCCGCACGCGCTGCGAAGGCGTGGGCGTGCTGACCCCGGAACAGGCGGTCGCCTGGACTACTGCCGGGCCTGTTTTGCGTGCTTCAGGCGTACCCTACGATATCCGCCGTGCCGACCCCTACAGCATCTACGACCGCTTCGAGTTCGATGTTGCGGTACGCTATCACGGTGACACATACGACCGCTACCTGATCCGCATCGACGAAGTGCGCCAAAGCCTACGCATCCTGCAACAGGCGGTGCGTGACATGCCCGAAGGGCCGATCCAGGAAGGCAAACCGCAGTACCAGGTACGCGTTCCGGCCGGGGAATCCTACGGCCGGGTGGAAGGTCCAAAAGGCGAGCTTGGTTATTACG
>JBFYSP010000185.1:0-5008 GCA_041301395.1 Anaerolineae bacterium | reverse complement strand
CCAGGGACCGGCTTGTTCCGTCATCAATTCACTGTGGGTACTCCCTACGGACCTTGTTTGGTGAGAATTATCCCGGGTATAAATCGGGATCTTTGCTGCGGGGTGATGGACGCTCGTACCCTTCGGCCGGTTTGCCTGCGTGCTATAATTAATATTATAGCCAAACCCACGGGGGTCCTGGCATTTTCGGAGGCGCGATGCATAGCACAGCCGACCTGCAGCTCGAAATCACCCGTTTGGATCAGGATACTTATCATCTGGAGATGCAGCTGCGCCTGCCGGGCGAGGCAGCTCCGCTTAGTTCGCAGCGCAGCCGGCTGGCCATCGATTTTGAGCGCCTGCAGGCCTTGTATCGCGACCCCGAGTCCTATGGGAGAGCGCTGACCCAGGCGCTCTTCGATAACCCGGACAACCGCGACTATCTGGTACTGTCTCGCCGCCTGGCAGCTGAGAGCGGCCGGCCGCTGCGCTTGCTGCTGCAGCTCGACCCGGCTCGCTTCAAGCTGATCGGGATGCGCTGGGAGACTCTGCGCGACCCGCTGGATGGCAGCTGGCTGTTCGGGCAGGAATCGCTGCAGCTGGTTCGCCGCCTGCACTCGCCCGATTGGCCGCCGGGCAATCCGCTGCAGGCTCCCACCGGCAGCGCCCTGGCAGTGATCGGCTGCCCGCAAGACCTGCACGGTCACTCTCCGTGGACGGTTGGGCTGACGGTTGAAGCGGTGGATGCGCGCCAGGAAGCCGGCCTGGCTTCCCTGGCGCTGGCGCGCTACCAGACCCATTACCTGGCCGGGCAGCCGGTGGGCCATCATCCGGTGACCCCCGAAAACCTGCAGAGCGCCCTTTGCGATGAAATGGATATCCTGTACCTGGTGTGCCCGGCCGCCCTGCGCCTGAAGGCCGGCGATCCCGGGCTGTACCTGTTTCTAGAAGATGAGTCCGGCGCTCCGCAGGCTTTACCGTCGGAGCGTGTGCTGTCCATCCTGAGTGGCTGCAAAATCCCGCCGTTGATCATCCTGGCTGCGCCGCAGGCCCTGGAGGCGGATGGCAGCTGGCGGCAGAGCGATCCGCTGGGGGCGCTGCGCCGCCTGGTGCCGGGCTTGCTCGAGATAGGGGCGCGCGGCGTGCTGGCCTTCAACGGGGCCGCCAGTCAGGCGATGCTCGCCGAGTTCATGCCGGCTTTCCTGCAATGGCTGCGCGAAACCGGCGATGCCAACCGCGCCCTGGCTGCCGCCCGGGCGCTGGTGCGTCACCGGCCGGACGCCTGGACGTCGGCGCTGTTCCTGCGCGAAACGGATGGGAGGTTGTGGCAAGCGGCTGAAAGCGAGGCGACGGTTGTCGCTGCAGCTGCCCCGCAGGCCAACACCTGGCTGGTCTCGGCCAGCCCGGAGCGGGTGAACTGGCTGCAGGCTTTCGCCGCCGGTACCATCCTGTGGGATCGCTCGTTCGGCGAGCGGGCCCGGCAGGTGCTGGCGCAGGTGCGCCCAGGGGATACGGTCTGCGTGTTCAGCGCCAACCCCGAAGACTGCCTGCTGGGTGTGGGGCGGGTGCTATCGGAGCCGCAGCCGGTCAGCGATTGGGAAGGCGAGCGCCTTTCAGTGCGCCTGGAGCTGCACACCCGGCTGGACAATCCCATTCCAAAGGCCGGCCTGGCAGCTGCCGCACCCAGCCTGGAAATCTTGCGCAGTCCATTCGCCACCTTCACACCGGTAACAGAACAAGAGTGGGAAGCCTTGCGCATAGCCATTGCAAGCGATAATCCTGGTGCGGTCTGAGCTGGAGAAGTACTGTATGAATCTGGATGATCAAGCGCTCCTGCGGGTTGTGTTTCAGGTAGCCCTGAGAGCCAGGGCCAAAGGCAACCATCCTTTCGGCGCCTTGCTGGTGGATGACCAGGGAAATGTCTTGATGGAGGCTGAAAATTTGGTCGTCACCAGCAACGACTGCACGGCGCACGCCGAGACACAGTTGATGCGGGTGGCATCGCAAAAATATGACCGGGAGTATTTATCAAAGTGCAGCCTGTACGCCAGCACAGAACCTTGCTGCATGTGTTCTGGTGCGATCTTCTGGGGCAATATCGGGCGCGTGGTTTTTGGGCTTCGCCATGAGCAGTTATATACCCTGACAGGCAGCTCAACCGCGGATGCCTTACCCATCTCCTGCCGGGAGATTTTTAGCAGGGGGAATAAGCCGGTTGAAGTGATCGGCCCTTTATTGGAAGAAGAAGCCGCCCAGGTGCATGCCGGTTTCTGGGTTTAGTCAAAAGCATACAGGAGCCACAGATAAACGCAGATGAACACAGATTTTTTGGAATAAATCTGTGTCTTGAGTTTAGAGATTCTAGAACCTTAACAAAATGTGGAACTGCTGGTAGAAATAGTTTGTGACAACCAATCTACTCAGACAGTTCCGAATAGCAGTATACCAAACCGTGGCGAAACGGAGAGACAGTTTGATGGATTTGGTGGATGCACTCAGCAGCACGCAAAGGGCCAGTTCACCCGTAGCGCTAAGCGAAGAATGTCTGGTGTATCGGCGGAAATTTCATTCCATCTATGATGTACTGCGCCACTCAGACATCCGGGAAGCGGACCTGCGCCAGGTACTGCAAGCATACATGCCCCAGGACTGCCAGTGTCTGGCTGGATACCAGGTATACGTTCTGGATACAACATTCTTTGATCGAGCGGAGGCCAAAACCCTTGAAGATCGCCGCTGCTTACGTCCAGGGCTAGATGCGGCCGTACAGTTTGGGCACACGTACAGCTGGTTAGTGCGGATGGTTGAGCCGGGTACATCTTGGGTTGCGCCTGTGGATGTAGAGCGGGTGCCTAGCACCCAAACAGATACCTTGATGGGATGCGAGCAAGTCAAACGTCTGGCAGCGCAACAAGTCGGTTCCAAAGCGGTGGTGGCAGATGGTAGCTATGGCAACCTGCCCTTTCTGTCAGCAATGGAAGAGGTTCAGAATATGGAAGCTCTTGTGCGGCTGCGCCATAATCGGTGTCTGTATGAACCACCTCCATTCGAACCACAAAAGAAGCGCGGACGGAAGCGCAAGCACGGCCCGGCGTTCAGGCTCTCTGCACCATCCCGAATGGCCGATCTGCAGGCTGAACAAGTCCTGAGCGATGGACGGATCTTGCGGGTAGCCGCCTGGCAGCGCTTGCATTTGAAGACCCGGGCTAGTCGGGAAGGAATGGTGTTACGCCTGGAGTTGCTGCGCCCTGACGGACGACCCTGTTACAAACGTCCCACCTTCGTTTTCTGGACAGGCAATCCAGCCTGCGATATCCTGGCTCTGGCCCAGATGTACTTGTGGCGTTTCGGGATTGAGCACGCCTTCCGCTTCTTCAAACAACAGCTGGGGCTCAATCGTTGTCGCTCGACCTTTCTGCCTGGCATTAAACGGTGGATTTGGTGCTGTGTGCTGGCTTATTGGCAACTCTTGCTGTTGCGTCACGAAGCCAACCTGGACCGACCCGCCTGGTATCCGCAACGCAGAACAGCATTCACCGGCTCTGTTACTCCCCGATTGGTTCAGCGAAACGCTGCCCGTATTTTGGTGGAGATTGGCTCACCTGCCTGTTCTCCCAAACGCTCCGGTAAAGGGACAGGAAGACCGCAAGGGCATCATCCACCCTCGCGCATCCGATACAAGACCGTCCTTACCCATCGGCAGCGTGCTGAATTGGTTGCTTCTAGCGCTTAGCGCCACGGTTTGGTACGTTTCTTTGATTTGTTAAGGTTCTTTAGGTAGGAGAGCCTCCTTTTGGTTTCCTACCTGATCTCTAAACTCAAGTCTGTGTTCATCTGCTCTTATCTGAGTCTTCTGTGGTTTCTTGAGCTATTTCCCCACCAGCTGCTCGCTAACTTCCCATAATTTCCGGGCTGCATCGGCGTCGTAAGCCTGAGCGGCGGCGCGGGTTTGCCTGGATTTGTAGTAATAGCCTCCGCTGGAGCCTTCCACATCCGGCGAGGCTGCCAGGTAGACCGGTGTTTGCGCGCCTTCCTCTGGAGAGATGGAGAAAGGGCGGGTGAGCGGCATCGCCAGCCGCATGAGCGCCCCATTATCTTTGGCGAAATTGGTCGCCACGAAACCGGGATGCAGGGAGTTGGCGGAAATTTTCTTGCCTTCCAGGCGGCGGGCAAGCTCGAAGGTGAAGAGCACATTAGCCAGCTTGGAGTTGCTGTATGCGCGCCAGCCGCTGAAGCTGTTCTCCATCTGCAAGTCGTCAAAATTAAGCCGCCCGCCGGTGTGAGCGCCTGAGGAAACGTTGACTACCCGGCTGTACTGCCCGTTTGCCCCGGCCTCCAGCAGTGGCAGCAGCTCCTGGGTGAGCAGGAAATAGTGCAGGTGGTTGAGCGCAAAAGTCAGCTCGTAGCCATCCGGAGTCGTCTGGCGTTTCATGAAGAAACCGCCGGCGTTGTTGACCAGGATATGCAGGCTGCTGTGCTCCTGGCGATATTCGTCTGACGCCCGGCGCACCTGTTCCAACACGGATAAATCGGCCAGAATGGTGGAGACTGTCGCAGGCGGGTGACCGTTGCCTGTGGCGGCGATTGCCTGGTGGATGCGCTGCGCGGCTGTGTCTGTGCGCTCGGCATTGCGTCCGATGATGGTAACGTTAGCGCCCATGCGGGCCAGCTCCAGGGCAGTGTACTCGCCAATCCCGTTAGAGCCCCCGGTGACCAGGGCGTTCTTTCCGTGCAAGGAAAGTTCAGTCATAAATGCGTTATACCTCTTGAGAATTCTTTTCAATAACTATACAATAGCTGTACATTGTACTAGCTAATTGAGGAATTCAGATGAGAGGATTAAGAATATTGCCATAGAGAACAAATCAACCACAGATAAACTCGTATGAGTGCGGATGAACACGGTGTTTTTTTAAATATTTCTGTGTTCATCCCGGCTTCTCAAAAATCGAGAAGCCATCCGTGTTTATCTGAGGTTAAAAAATCCCCGGAGGGAAATCTTGCTTCCCTCCGGGGAACGAACTCAGTC
>JBFYSP010000166.1:0-5075 GCA_041301395.1 Anaerolineae bacterium | reverse complement strand
GCCCTGGAGCTGATCGAGGTCGAATTCGAGCCCCAAACCGTCATCACCAATCCGGTGCAGGCGCGCCAACCGGACGCCCCCCAGCTGCATGAAAGCGGAAATTTACTCAAGCATATCAAGGTGCGCAAGGGAAACATGCCGGCCGGTTTTGCCGAGGCAGACCTGATCCTCGAGCACACCTTCCATACCGCCATCACCGATCACGCCTTCCTGGAACCAGAGTGCAGCATTGCCCGCCCGCTCCCCGATGGGCGCATGGAGATATACGTCGGTTCGCAAATACCCTATTCCGACCGCGACCAGGTGGCGCGCATCCTGGGCTGGCCGGCCGAACGCGTGCGCGTCATCGGGCAGCTGATGGGCGGCGGATTCGGCGGCAAAGAAGATCTCACCGGGCAGGCACATGCCGCCCTGCTTGCACAGGTTACCGGCCGACCGGTCAAGCTGCTCTTTGACCGGCACGAAAGCCTGCTGGTTCACCCCAAGCGCCACGCCACCCAGATCAAGATCAAGCTCGGTGCAAAGCGCGACGGCCGCCTGACTGCCGTCGAAACCGAGCTGTACGGCGACACCGGAGCCTACGCCTCGCTGGGAGAGAAAGTCATGACGCGTGCCACCACGCACTCCGCCGGGCCTTACGATATCCCCAATACCAAAGCCGATTGCTACGCCATGTACACCAACAACCCACCCGCCGGTGCATTCCGCGGCTTTGGCGTCACGCAATCCTGCTTCGCCATCGAAACCATGATGGATTGGCTGGCTGAAGAGCTCCAGCTCGACCGCATCGAGCTGCGACGCATGAACGCCCTGAAAGTCGGCAGCCTGACCAACACCGGCCAGCTGCTGCGCGAGAGCACCGGGCTGTTGGAATGCATCGACCGTGTGACCACGGAAATGGAACGTCTATCGGGCGGCGAGCCCTTCACATCCCGCCCCGTCCCAGGCGCGCCTCACCTGGTTCGTTCCTGGGGATTTGCCGTTGGCTATAAAAACACCGGTCTGGGCGGCGGCGCACCGGATAAGGCCTGCGCCGAAGTTGAGCTCTTTCCGGATGGCACCCTGGAAGTGCGCACCTCATCCGCCGAGCTGGGCCAGGGGCTGGTTACCGTCCTGCAAATGATCGTAGCGGAGGAGTTCAACCTGCCGCTAGAACGGGTGCGCGTCCTGGTGATGGATACCGATCTGTCTCCGGATGGCGGCCCGACTACTGCATCCCGCCAGACTTATGTCACCGGCAACGCTGCCCTGCACGCCGCACGCACGCTGCGCCAGGCGATCGCCTCCACGCTGGCGGAAAAATACGACCAGGCGCCGGAAAGGATCCGCTTCATCGAAGGTCTGGCCCAGGTGAACGGTTATAAAATCCCCCTGGGCGACGTGGTCGGTGTGATGAAAGCCGACGGACACGAGCCGCGCGCTTTATACGAATATTGGGCGCCTGTTACGAAACCGCTCGGGCAGGGCGGAGATATGCACTTTGCCTTCTCGTTTGCCGCCCACGCCGCCGAGGTCGAGGTCGACACGCGCACCGGGCGTGTGCGGGTGCTGCGCCTGGTGGCCGCCCACGACGTGGGTCGTGCCATCAACCCGCTTGGGCTGCAAGGCCAGGTAGAAGGCGGCCTGATGATGGGCCTGGGGAATGCCCTCACCGAAAATTTCATCGTCGAAAACGGCCAGGTATACACCGACCATCTGGCGCGCTACCGCATCCCCTCCATTATGGACACGCCCGAGATCACCTCCATCGTCGTCGAGCACCCCACCGCTGAAGGACCGTATGGCGCCAAGGGCATCGGCGAGATCGTCAGCATCCCCACCACACCAGCGATCACCAACGCCATCTATAATGCAGTTGGCGTGCGAATCGACTCCCTGCCAGTCGACCAGGAGCAGATCGTAACTGCCCTCAGCCGCTCGGATGGAAACCAGCCGGCATGAGCAATGCGGCGCCGCCCCTCTGGCTCTCCTGGGCGCGTGAAATCCAGGCCCTGGCGCAAACCGGCAATCACTACGCGGTCAACGAATACCAGCACGAACGCTACCACCGCCTGGCGGAGATCGCCGCCGAGATAATCAGTCACTCCGCCGGGCTGGACTACCCGCCCCTGGCGGATGCCTTTCACGCCCAGGTGGGCTACGCCACCCCGCGGGTCGATGTGCGCGCTGCAATCTTCCAGGGAGAACGGCTGCTGCTCGTCCAGGAGCGCTCCGATGGCGGCTGGACCATGCCCGGCGGTTGGGCGGATGTGGGCGACGTTCCTTCGCAGGCCGCCGAGCGCGAAGCCTGGGAAGAAGCCGGCGTAAAAGTCAAAGCACGCCATGTGATTGGAGTGTACGACGCCAATCGTAACGGGCTGCTGGAAATCTTCCATGCCTATAAAATCGTCTTCCTGTGCGATTACATCGCTGGCGAGCCTCGCCCCAGCCTGGAGACCGCTGCGGCGGCCTTCTTCAGCCTTGCTGAAACCCCCTCCGCCTTATCCGGAGAGCGCACCTTGCCCAGGCACATCCGAGATGCCTATGCTGCCCTGGCCGACCCTACTCTGCCAACCGTGTTCGATTGAAAGAGGTCCCGATGCTGATTACCAACGGAAAATTGATCACCTGGGGCGAACCCAACCAGATTCTTGAGGGTTATGCCGTATACATAGAAGGCAACCTCATTGCGGCGGTCGGTCCTCAAGCCGACCTGATCGCCCGCTATCCGCAAGCTCAACACCTCGACGCCCGCGGCCAGTATGTCATGCCGGGTAACGTCTGCGCCCATACGCATTTCTACGGCGCCTTTGCCCGCGGCCTGGCCAACCCCGGGGAAGCCCCCAAGGATTTCCCGGAGATCTTGCAGAAACTGTGGTGGCCGTTGGACCGCTCCCTGCGGGCAGAAGACGTGCGCGCCTCGGCCCTGGTGATGCTGGTGGATGCTATCCGGCACGGCACAACCACCCTGATCGACCATCATGCTTCACCCAACACCATTGACGGCTCGCTGGATGTCATCGCCGAGGCGGTGGAGCAGTCCGGCTTGCGGGCGGTGTTGTGCTACGAGGTCACCGACCGGGACGGCAATGCCAAAGCCGCCGCGGGCATCCGTGAAAATGTGCGCTTCATCCAGCGCTGCCGGAGTGAGGCAGTCGCCGGGGGGCGCGTTGCGGCTACCTTTGGCCTGCACGCCAGCCTGACACTCTCGGCTGCCACCCTGGATGCCTGCCGCTCTGCTGCGCCGGAGCACACCGGCTTCCACATCCATGTCGCCGAACACGAGTCCGACGAGTACGACAGCCTGGCCAAATCCGGCACGCGAGCCGTCGACCGCCTGGCAGCACACGGCATCCTGGGCCCTAAGACCATTGTGGCGCATGCCATTCACATCGATGCTCGCGAAGCCGGCCTGCTGGCGGAAAGCCAGACCTGGGTCTCGCACCAGCCGCGCTCCAATATGAACAACGGCGTTGGTGCGGCCGGCGTGGAGAGCTTATTACGCCTGGGTGTCAAAATGTGCCTGGGCACAGACGGCTTCCCGCATACCATGTGGGAGGAGTGGAAAGCCGCCTACTTCCTGCATAAAGTCTGGAACCGCGATCCCCGGCGCATGTCGGCCGCCGACCTGGCCGAGATGGCGGCTTACAACAATGCTCGCCTGGCAGGGTCTTTCTTTTCCCAGGCGCCGTTAGGCGTTATCGCACCCGGGGCGCACGCCGACTTGATCTTCGTTGATTACCACCCACATACTCCGCTGACCACTGGCAACCTGCCCTGGCAGATCGTCTTTGGCTTCCACGAGAGCATGGTCACCACCACGATCGGATCTGGCAGGCTGCTGATGCAAGATCGGCAGCTGCTCACCCTGGATGAAGAAGCCATCGCTGCCCATGCCCGCCAGCTGGCGCCAGCCGTTTGGGAGCGTTACTACGCTCAGTTTTAGGTTTGTGGAAAGGAGTAGTTTGAACCTATGAATCAATTACCTGTTATTGCTCTCTTAGGGGGCACCGGGAAGGAAGGACCGGGCCTGGCGCTGCGCTGGGCTTATGCCGGCTACCCCATCCTGATCGGCTCTCGCCAGCTCGAAAAGGCGGAAGCTACCGCTGCCGAGCTGAACGCAGCATTGAATATTGACACCATCCGCGGCCTGGAAAATGGCCCGGCGGCTCGTCTGGCCGATATCTCGGTCCTGACCGTGGTGCAGACTGCCCACCAGACAGCCCTGGAAAGCCTGATCGACGACCTGCAGGGCAAAATCCTGGTGGATGCCACCGCGCGGGTCGATTTCCGCGACCCCCGTCCCCCCACGCCGCCTGCTGCGGCCCGCCTGGCCCAGGATATCCTGGGGCCGGGGGTGCGCGTGGTGGCCGCCTTCCAGAACGTACCCGCCCACTCGCTGCGCAAAAACCTGGGCGAGCCGCTCCACTCGGATGTCCTGGTGTGCTCTGACGATTTCCCCGCCGCTCAGGAAGTCATCCGCCTGGCAGAAGCCGGCGGCATGCAGGCCTTTTTTGCCGGCAGCCTGGATAATGCCGTGGTTGTAGAAGGCCTGACCGCCCTGGTGATCGGGTTGAATAAGGCCTACGGCACAAAGACCGCCAGCATCGGCGTTACCGGGATTCCCCGCTAACTGCGTCTACCCGGTCCTTTCATGACCTTAACCCTGACCCCTCTCCCCGGCATTCCCCTGGTAAAACCTGGGGATGATCTTACGGGGCTAGTCCTTCAAGCGCTGCAACAAGTCGACCTCAGCCTGCAGGATGGAGACATCCTGGTGCTGGCCCAGAAGATCGTCTCCAAGTCCGAAGGCCGCCTGGTGAATCTGGGCGATGTGATTCCCTCGCCACAAGCTGTTGAGCTGGCCACCCGCGCCGAGAAAGACCCTCGCCTGGTCGAGCTGGTGCTGCAAGAAAGCCGGGAAGTTCTGCGCTCTCGCCCCGGATCGATCATCGTCGAACACCGGCTTGGCTTCGTGTGCGCCAATGCCGGCATCGACCACTCGAATGTCGGCTTGCCCGGCGTCGAGCACTCTGAAGACTGGGTGCTGCTCCTGCCCCGGGACCCGGATGTCTCCGCCCGGCGTTTGCAGGATT
>JBFYSP010000105.1:0-5205 GCA_041301395.1 Anaerolineae bacterium | reverse complement strand
GCCAAAGGCCGCTATATCTTCCCAATTATCACAGCCGCAAATTGCTGCACATATCGCAATCACCAGAATGTCTATCAGTTTGTGGAGCTTGGTGCGCTCGATCCGCGGATCGGTAATGCTGCCAAAATGCTCTTCTATCGTGGCTGTGATGGGTTTTTCCATAGCTTATCTCCTCTGCTTTTTGTCTTGTCATGATAAGCTATTTCTCGCTGCCTTGTCCAGTAAAATTAGATGCGATTGCCCTGCCTACATGTTCTGCAAACCTTGACAATTCAAACCGACCGCGCTAGAATTAAATAGATAGTTATCTAATTGATTAGATGGAATTATTGAAATGACGGTTGAATTGCTCCCATTTTTCAAAGCCCTGGCAGATGCAAGCCGCCTGAAGATCATCGGGCTGCTGGCGGGGCAGTCCCTGTCGGTCGAGCAACTGGCCGACATGCTGGACCTGCGCCCGCCGACGGTTTCGCACCACCTGGCCATCCTGGCGCAGGCCGGGCTGGTCAGCGCCCGGGCCGAAGGCTATTACAGTATGTACCGACTCGAACAGGGCGCGCTGGAAGAAGCCGCCAGGCTGCTGCTTTCGACGGAAGGCATCCGGGGGGCAGTGATGGCGGATGTGGACCTGGAAGCTTACGATCGCAAGGTACTTTCAAACTTCCTCACAGCCGAGGGCAGGATCAAGACCTTCCCGGGCCAGCTCAAGAAGTTTGAGGTGATCCTGCGCTATGTCCTGAAAGTTTTCGAGCCGGGCGTGCGCTACAGTGAAAGGCAGGTCAACGAGCTGCTCGGGCAGTTTCACCCGGATACTGCCACCCTGCGCAGAGAGCTGGTCAGCCACGGCTGGCTCAAACGCCAGAGCGATGGATCAAGTTATTGGAAAGAGATCGAGGAAGGAACTTAGAAATGGAAACACAACAGCAAGAACAAATTTTAAACTTTTTCAAGGCGTTGGCTGACGTGGAACGCCTGAAAATCACCGGTTTGCTGGCGCTGGAGCCGCGCAATGCGGCCCAGGTTGCGGAGCTATTGCAGATCAAATTGCAGAAGGCCGTCAACCACCTGGCGATGCTGGTCCATTTTGGGCTGGTCAAGCAGGACGGCTCGTCTTATTCGCTGGATGCCGAGGCGGTGCAGGCCATGGCGCGCCAGGCGCTGGCAGGCTCACGGCCTTCGGTCAAGATGGAGGATCTGGAAGGTCCGGAATACGACCGTAAGGTGCTGAGCAGTTACCTGAACCCGGACGGCAGCCTGAAAGCGCTGCCAACCCAGGATAAGAAACTGATGGTGATCCTGCGCTATGTGCTGCCGGTTTTCCAGGCTGGCGAGCGCTACCCGGAAAAAACGGTCAACCAGATGCTCAGCCGTTATTACGGCGACACGGCCTCTTTGCGCCGCTACCTGGTGGATACAGGATTGATGGCCCGCGAGAACGGGATTTACTGGAGAGTGTGAGTATATTGATGATGGCAGCGAAGCTGTCATCATCAATATACTTTAGGTGAGGCGCTGGCGGACGACTTCGAAGATCAGCACGGCGGCCGCGCTGGCCGCATTCAGCGACTCGGCCTGGCCTGGCATGGGGATGTGCAACGGTGTCTGGGCCAGGCGGTAAGCCTCCTGGCTGGCGCCGGCCGCTTCCCCGCCGATAATTAACGCCAGGGGTTGGGCCAGGTCTTGCTCAAAACAGGGTTTACCCTGCCCGGCGGCGGCCAGGAAGACCTTTAAATGATGCTGGCGGACCAGTTGGGCGATCCCTTCCCAGTCTAGCTCCAGCACCGGCAGGTGGAAGTGGGCGCCCATGCCCGCCCGCAGCACTTTGGGCGAGAAGGCATCCACGCTGCCTGGAGTGATGCCCACTGCCTGGACACCGGCCGCGCTGGCGCAACGCAGGATCGTGCCCAGGTTGCCGGGGTCGCGCAGCCCATCCAGCAGGATGAGAAAATTGAGTGTATTCGGGATCGGTAGTGTGGCCTGTTGCAATACGGCCAGCAGCCCCTGGGGGGTCTGGGTATTGCTGGCGGAGCGCAGCACGGATGGGGTGGTCTCCTCCGCCGGTGCGCCGGCCTGGATGAAAGCCTCCAGCACGGCCTGGCCGCGTTCAGAGAGTTCTTCCGTATATAGCACAAAGTCCACCGGCCAACGGCTCGCCAGGGCTTCCTCTGCCAGGCGCACGCCCTCGATCACGAAGGCCTTTTCTTGCTCCCGAGCCCGGCTGCTTTCCTGGAGCTGGCGCACCAGCTTGATTTTGGCATTCTGGTTGGAGGTGATCATCCGGTCATCCCATGGGGAAGCGCATGCGCTGCCCGCCGATCAGGTGCAGGTGCAGGTGGAAGACGGTCTGCCCGCCCTCATAGCCGGTATTCAGGATCAGGCGGTAACCGCTCTCTGCGATGCCTTCTTGTTCTGCGATCTTGCGGGCAGCCAGCAGGAGCGTCCCGGCCAGTGCCTGGTCAGCCTCTGCCAGCTCGTTAAGCGAGTCGATATGCCAGTTTGGCACGATCAGCACGTGGGTTGGGGCGACGGGGTGAATGTCGCGGAAGGCAGTGACCTGATCGTCTTGATACACGATTTTGGCGGAAGCCGTACCGGCGACGATCTTGCAGAAGATGCAGTTGGTCTGAATGGTCACAGGACCCCTTCCAATCCGCCCTCCACCAGGCCGGTGATCGTTACCGGCGTGACCTGGTTCCACAACGAGCGCGGGGCGTGGGCTTTGACCCGCAGGTAATTATCGCTCAGGCCGCTCAGTTCCCAGCCATCTGCGTCCAGGGCGATGGCGCTTTCCCAAAGCACCTCCAGCCTGTGACCGATGAAGCCCTGTTGGTATGCCAGGCTATCCGCTTCGATTGTCTGGCGGAGCTGGGCGCTGCGTGCTTTGCGGACCGCCATCGGTACCTGCCCGGAAAAGCGGGCGGCGGCGGTGCCGGGACGGCTGGAGTAGGTGAAAACGTGCCCGCCGGAGAACTGCATTTGCTGGACAAACTCCAGGCTTTCGGCGAATTCGGCTTCCGTTTCGCCCGGGAAGCCAGCGATGAGATCGGTGGTCACGGCCACGTCTGGGACCAGGCTGCGGGCGGCCCGCACCAGGTCAACAAAGCCAGCCGGGGTGGTTTTGCGCGCCATGCGGCGCAGGGTGGCGGCGCTGCCGGATTGTAACGGCAGGTGCAGGTGGCGACATAGCCTGTCATCCTGCCACAGGCTGAAGAAATCCGGCTCCAAATCCCAGGGCTCCAGCGAGGACAGGCGCAGGCGAGCGATGGGTGTCTGTTCCAGGATGGCGCGCACCAGGTCAGCCAGTTTCAAGCGGGGAGACAGGTCATGCCCCCACGAACCCAGGTGGACACCGGTCAGGACGACTTCCCGGGCGCTGGTCTCAAGCAGGGGGTCGATGGCCTGACCATTGTCCGGGCCAATTGCCTGCCGGATCTGAGCCAGGACATCGGCGATGGATAGGCTGCGGCCCTCCCCGCGCGCCAGGGTGGTGATGCAGAAGGTGCAGCGGTTGTCGCAGCCATCTTGAACCTTAATGAAGGCCCGGGTGCGCAGGCGGGCGCCGGGGATCAGCTCGCGTTCGACCGGCTCATGATCGAAACTCTCCAGGGGAACCTGGAGCAGATTGGGTACCAGGCGGTCTTTGTCAAGGTTGGGCACCACCTGGCTAACGGCGGGCAGGGCGGCCGCCTCGGCAGGCTTCAGGGTTGCCCAGCAGCCGGTCACCACCACCTGCGGCACGCCGGCCCGCGCCACCTGGCGGACCTTCTGGCGCGAGTCCGACTCGGCGGCGGCCGTCACCAGGCAGGTATTGATCACCGCCAGCTCTGCCTCGGCAGGTGTGGCGGCCAGGGAATGGCCGGCGGCACGTAACTGGTGGGCAAACCGCTCAATTTCGGCCTGGTTAAGCCGGCAGCCGATTGTATCCAGGTAGACTTTCATGATAGGCCGTCGATGGGTTCCTTATGGGCGCCGAACCACCAGGTTATCGAAGGCGATGTCCGTCCCGGCTTCCTGAAAAGCCCCGGCGATCAACCCGATATTCCCGCTGGAAAAATCGTTGTCTTGCGTGGTGGCGATTTGTTGATCGTCCACATACAGGGTGAGTGTATCGCCGATGCAATCCGCCCTGATTTTGAGCAAATCTTTTTCCTGGGGGATTGCCTCACTCGGCAAAAGCTGCTCTCCAGTTAAAGGCACCCGCGTATTCTCCTGCACTTTGCTGATGTCGTAATAGCCATCGCTGCTTACCAGGAACTGGTAAAAGTTGGCTGAGTCCTGGTAACGGCAAATGATCCCGAAGACATTGTTGCTCGAACCGCCCTTCCGCCTCGCCTCGACCTCGATCTGGGTGTCAGTAAATAAGAGTTTGCCGGGATTGGCCCACAGATCGGTGTTCGGTTCGTTGACCAGGATCTGGTAACTTCCCTGGCGATAGCGGGTAGCGCCGTATTCGTCCTGGTATTCATCCCAACTGCTGGCCGGATCGGAAAAATTATCCTGGAAGAGGATGTCTGGATCAACGTCGGACGATTCTGGTAATGCGGCTTCACACGCAGCCAACGCCAGGACGAGGATCAAGATGGTGAATAAACGCGCTATTTTCATTGGGGGTTATTTTAACATTAAAAAGTCATGGCGGGCGGTGGTTGTTTATGCTTAGGCCAAACGCATGAGGGTTTCCTGAGTCGGTCAAAAAGGTGTACATTTTTTTGAATGTCATTCCGACGAAGGAGGAATCCCTGGAAAGGAAGTCATTGCGTGCCTGTCAGGGTAAAGGAGCGACGAGAACCATAGGGACTCCTCGCTCCGCTCGGGGTGACAGGGAGGAGAATGTCATTGCGAACGAAGTGAAGCAATCTGGCCAAGTCTGGATTGCTTTGCTGCGCTCGCAATGACACCCCACACTTTCACTCAAAAATGCATTGCGATTTCACAATGACAACGGAGTGAATTGTCATGTGACGAAGGGTGATTTTTGTCCATCCATTGAGGATGTTTGCCACTGGAGTGTTCGAGGCTTTCTCGGTACATTCAATGGTAAGAGAAAAGCGAAGAGATTTATGGTTGGATTCAATTACGATCACGTACAGATTCTTCATGGCCTCACTGCCCCTCAGCGTGCCAGGCTGGTGTCGCTCTTTACGTTTTGCGAATACCAGGCTGATCAGACTATTTTTGAACAGGGCGAACGCGCCCGGAACTTAT
>JBFYSP010000059.1:0-31071 GCA_041301395.1 Anaerolineae bacterium | reverse complement strand
GGAACCAGGGGTCCCGTTCACGCCGCGCCTGTACCCAGGCCCAGCAAGCGACGCCAACCTGCAAACCGACGAATACCGCCCGGTAGCGCGGGTTGTCCCACTGGTCGCCGCCGCCGCGGTACGCTGCCACCAGGACGCCCAGCCAGATGACCGCCACAAAAGCCCGGTTGAGCCTGGCTTGGGCCTGTTTACCGAAGGCTAGCAGCGTGGCATACAGCAGCAGTGCCAGCAGCAGCGACCAACCCACCGCCCGAAAGATGGCAATGCCTGTCCAGAGCGAGGAACTGCTGGTAGCGATCAGGGCGGCGGGCAGGAAAGGCTGCACCACACCATAACCCACCAGGATCGGCATCTGCAGCCACGCCGGAACGCTGTTCAACACCTGCTTCAGCCAGCCGGAGGAATGTTTCACCAGGAAAGCCTGCATATCGCTCGACTTACGCAGCCAGTATTCCAGCACCCGCAATGGGTTCGTCATCCCCTCCGGGGCAAACTGCTGCAGGGCAAACCAGGCAGCCGCCAGCACCAGGAGGAGCAGCCCGGCAGCTGCCAGCCAGGCCACCGTACGCGAGCGAGGCTTACTTAATCGCCACCCGCCGGCGTATACGCCGCATAGTACAACCAGCCCCAGGGTCAACAGTGAGGCGGGAGGCGAAAGCGGCACCATCAGCAGCACCGGGATCGTCGCCCAGGCCAGGCTGATCCGGTCATGCTCCTGCAGGGAGCGCACCAGGCCGTAAAAAGCCGCCGTTGCCAGTGGGATCAGAAATGCTTCCCGCATCTGAGAGCTGCCCAGAATGATCAGCTCGGGGTAGACCACCAGCACCCAGGCTGATAACCAGGCCACCTTTTCATCCCAGGTGCGCCGGGCCAGGACCCAGGCAAATAACACCGCCAGAGCCGAAAAAGCCCCGCCGATGACCACCATCAGCAACGGCTGGTGCGTCATGCCCCCCAGGTAACGGTACACCAGCGCGCTGATGAACAGCATCCCGCCATATTGATCGGCTGCCCGGTTATTGCGGAAAGCCGACCACAGCGGTTGGTCGTCACGTGCCAGGTTCCAGGCAGCCTGATCGCGCTGGTGGGCATCAGCCATGATGTAACCGGCTTGCTCCGGAGCCGAGTCATGCCCCAGCACAGGCAGCGCGTAAAACCACAAAACCCCGGCAGCCAGGTGCAACACGGCCGCCAAGACAACCGGCACTGCCAGACGAGGCGGCAACCGGCGGCCTTCCGAGGCGCTCACCAGCAGCCATCCGCCGGCCAAGATCAGAACAGCGATCAAGCCGACAATCAAGAAAGACAACCAGCCCGGCAAGCCGGAAACCATCAAGGCTGGACTCATACGCTAATTATATCCCCTCAAGAATCCTGGCCGCCCGCCTCTCCCAGGTGTAGGCAGTCACATCAAGGCGCGCCTGGGCACCTAAGCGCAGGCGAGTCTCCGGGCTGGCAGCCAGCTGCTGCAAGGCTGCCACCCAGGCGTCGAGATCATCCGCCGGCAGCAGGCCGGCATTGTCCGCGTTGAGTACTTCCTGCAATACTGGTAAATCACTGGAGAGGATAGGTCGCGCGCATGCCATGTATTCGAACAATTTCATTGGGCTCAGGTAGCGTGCTATATCCCCACCCGAAGAGCCCGCCACATGCTGTTGGTAGGGCATCAACAACACGTCGCAAGCTGCCTGGTAGCGCGGCAGCTCGGCGTTGGGCACGAAGCCGGTAAAAACGGTGTTATTGAGCCCGGCATGCTGGGCTTCCGCCTGGAGGCGGGTCACATCCTTCGGCTCGCCCCCCACCAATAGCAGCGTAATCGCAGGCAGGCGCCGGGCCAGGCCAAGCAGGATTTCTGTCCCACGCCCCGCATACAGGTGCCCGGTATAGCCGGCAGTAAAACGCTCCGGCAGCGACAGGGGCAGGTCGCGGCGCGCCTGAGATGGCTCGGGCAGGTCCCGGTAGCGTTCCAGGTCGACGCCATCCGGTGCAATCACCACGAAGCCGGGCGGCCGGTTGCCCGCATCCAGATCAAACCTCCTGGACAGGTCCTGTTCCAGGGAGCGGGTGATGAGCACGACACGCCGCGAACGCCTGCCGTGTAAAAATTGCCGGAAGAGCCTGATTCCCATAAAGCCCTGCGGTAAATCATGTGTCTCCAGGATAGCCGGTACACCTTGGATGGCGGCTAACGCCGCCGCCTGCGGCAGGCGGGTGTAAACCAGGTCGGCCTTCCAGCCGCCTGCCCAACGCAGCGCCCGACAGGCGTAATCGTAGCGCCGCAGCCGGGGGCTAGCTGTAAGCCAGTCCACCTTAAACGGATGCACCAGGCCATAATGCAAGGCCAGCTCCTCCCAGGAACAAGCGGGTGCCTGGCCCGAGGCCGGAGCTGCCAGCCGCACCGTATGCCCCAGGCCGGCAAACGCCTGTGCCATTTTCATCACCTGGACCGTATTGGCGCGGCGCGCCGGGATTTCTGTCGGGGCTATAACGGCAATTTTCATCCGGTTGTCCGATCTACGCGGCTGCAGCGCTGCCCGGCAGGACAGACTCTTTCTCTTTTAAGATGCGGTTTGCCTTCCAGGCCAGGATCGAAACACCCACCGCATAGAAGCCGGCCAGCAGTGCCGCCGAGGCAATAAAGCCGTAGCGAGGCACCAGCACCAGGATCAAGGTCACTTTAATCACCGCCAGGACCAGGTTGACTTTCATCGGCAGATCCGGCCGGCCGAGAGCCAGCAAGGCGATGCGGTTCCAATAGAATGTATTGGCAATCAGGAAGCCGCCCAGCAGGATGATCAGCGCCGGATAGGCCGGCAAAAACTCGGGACTATAAATGATGCGGATGATCGTACGGCCGAAGAAGAACAAAAACATCGTCGCCGCCAGAGAATAACTGCCGGCCAGAATGGAGCCCTGCCGCAATACGTAGCGCACATTGGCCCAATTGCGGCGCGCCACTTCACGGGAAAGCTCCGGGTAGGTAGCTTGCGGCAGCGGGAGGATCGGCATCTGCACAAGGTTCGCCAGCGCCAGCGCCAGCTTGTAATAACCGGCCTCGACCGGGCTGCGGAAGAAAGATACCCACAACAGCTCGCTATCCTTATTAATTATGCTCAGTGAGGCGCTGACATAGGTGCTGGTGGCAAAATTGATCAGCTCGCGCGAGCGCTCGCGCAGCAGCGTCAGCGGTTCCAGCCACCAGCCCCGTCCCCAATGGCGCGTCGCTTCCACCAGGGCTACGGTAGTAATTCCCAGGGCACTGAACACCTTTCCCAGCAAGTAAGCCGTCAGGATACCAGGCAGCCCGCCCTGGTTTATGAAGACCAATACAATGACCGTCAATGTCATCAGGCTCTGCCCCACATTGAGAATCGCAATGGGCCGGAACCGATCGAAAATCTGCAGCAGGCCGGTAGAGCTTTCTGCCATCAGGTTTGCCAGGACTATCAATCCATAGAAGGCAAACAAACCTGCCAGATCCGAATCTTTGGCGAAGTATGTGGCGGCAAAGGTCGAAAGCAGCACAATAATCAAGTAGGCTAAGACGGAAGCCAGCATTTCAGCCAGGGCGGCGGCCTTGAATACCGCTGCAGCCCTCGGGCGGTCGTCGGCCTCCGTATAAAGGCCAACAAACTTGATCACCAGCTCACCCATGCGGAAAGACATGAACTTATTCACCACGCTGGCAAACATGGTGATGGCCCCCAGGATGCCGAACTGCTCCACGCCCAGCAGGCGCGCCGCCAGGATGCCCTGCAGCATCCCGATGGCCGCCGAGATGCCATTGGCCCCGAACAGGTAGCCGGCATTCCGAACCAGCCGGCGCACCAGCTCATTTTCAAACAGCCGGTTGAAAGCCCCGTTGACACGGGATTTCGGAGATTTTGGCTCCATGCGGAGTTCTTATAGACGATCGGTCAGGCGGTCTTCAACTGACTCGCCCAGTCCCGTTCGCTGTTATACCAGGCGATCAATCGGGACACGCCTTCTTCTAACGAGACGGATGGCTCCCAGCCCAGTATGCGGCCTGCCTTCTCCACATTGGCGTGGTTGGCAAACACGTCCGCCGGGTGAGCCGGATATTGCTCGATATGCGCTTTTTTGCCAATCAACGCCTCCATCTGGCGGATCAGGTCATTGATCTTTACCGCCTGGTGGCCTCCCAGGTTGAAAATTTGATAGCCTACGGGTTGCAGCCCCAGGATGGTGCCTCTGGCGATATCATCCACGTATGTGTAGCCCCGCATCTGCTCGCCGTCGCCGAACAACCGCAGCGGGCGGCCTTCCGTGATCCACTGTACAAAGCGGAACATCGACATATCCGGACGCCCGCGCGGCCCATAGACAACAAAATAGCGAAAGATTGATGTGTCGATGCCGTACAGGTGGTGGTAGCTGTAGCACACCGCTTCGGCGGCTTTTTTACTGGCCGCATAAATCGAAAGAGGCTGGTTGCTGTCGGCAGTCTCCGGGGTGGGCAAAGGAGCATTAGCCCCGTACACGCTGGAGGAGGAAGCCAGGACAAACTTGGTGATGCCCCGTTGGCGGCAGATCTCCAGCAGGTTGAGTGTGCCAGTGACATTGGTATCCAGGTATACCCAGGGATCCTCCACCGACTGGCGCACCCCGGCGCGCGCCGCCAGGTTGATCACAGCTTCGATCGGCGGGCCGGCAAAGGCCTGAACCAGCCCCTGCCGATCGCAGATATCCAGCGGGAAGAAGGTGAACCCCGAGCGGCCCTGAAGCTGGGCCAGGCGGTGTTCTTTCATGCGAACGTCGTAGGCATCGTTAAGGTTATCGATCCCCGCCACCTGGTGGCCTGAGTCGAGCAGCATCTCAGTCACCCTGGAGCCGATAAACCCTGCCGCGCCGGTTACACAATACCTGGCCATGCTAATTCACCTTCTCCCCGGTCAGCCTAGAGCTTGACAATTTTCAGGTGCGACAGCCCGGCTGCGCCAAAGGCATTGCGGGTGTCGACGATTAATTTTGCCCGCCTCAGGATTTCCGCATAATCGTAAACCTTATGGTTGGTGATCACTACCACGCAGTCGGCCTGCTCTACCGCCGCGTACAGATCGGTTACGCTGTGCATCTCGATCCCGTCGTGGCGAAATTGTGGGATATACGGATCGTGGTACGAAACGACCGCCCCTTTTTGTTCCAGCAAGCCGATCACATCCAGAGCAGGCGACTCGCGCAGGTCATCGATATCCGGCTTGTAAGCCGCCCCCAGCACAAGCAGCCGGCTGCCTTTCAGCGGCTTGCTCTCGCCGCCGGCCGGCTGCTCGTTGAGCGCATCCTGCACCCGGCTGACTACATAGCGCGGCATATTGGTATTGATCTCCGAGGCCAGCTCGATAAAGCGGGCATTGTAATTCAAGGCACGCAGCTTCCAGGATAGGTAAAGTGGGTCGATGGGAATACAGTGCCCGCCTAACCCGGGGCCAGGGGTAAATTTCATGAACCCAAAAGGCTTGGTGGCGGCGGCATCGATCACTTCCCACACATCCACGCCCAACCGGTTGCACATGATCGCCATTTCATTCACCAGGCCAATATTAATCATGCGGAAAGTGTTTTCCAGCAACTTGGCCATCTCGGCAACTTCGGCTGAAGAGACCGGCACTACCGTCTTCAGCGCCTGCTGGTACCAGGTAGCCGCCACTTCGCTGCACGCCAGCGTGATTCCGCCAACCACCTTGGGTGTATTCAAAGTAGTCCAATCCTCGCGACCGGGGTCCACCCGTTCGGGAGAAAACGCCAGGAAGATCTCCTTTCCGGCGGTCAGGCCAACCTCGGTTACCAACTTCGGCAGCAGAACTTCGCGGGTCGTCCCAGGGTAGGTGGTCGACTCCAGGACGATGACCATCCCAGGGTGCATGTATTTCGCCAGCTCTTCCGTGGCGCTAAAGATGAAGGACAGGTCCGGGTCGCCCGTTTTTCGCAGCGGGGTGGGTACACAAATGCTGACCGCTTCCGCTTCTTGCAGGACGGCGAAATCGGAGGTTGCCTTCAGCTTACCGGTTTCAACCAACCGCTTGACCAGGCTTGCGGGAACATCCTGGATATGGCTGTCTCCTCGTTGGATGGTCTCAACTTTCGAGCGGTCCGGGTCGATCCCGACGACTTCAAAACCCGCATCTGCAAACACCACTGCCAGGGGCAGCCCGACATAACCCAACCCTAAGATGGCCACCCTGGCTGTTTTGGCTTGTAGTCGTTCTTCCAAGATTTCTTTATGGTTTTTTGTCATTTTTAATTTTATTCCTTTTTAAAAAAAGCTGAGCTGTTTGGGCTCTTTCTTTCCGATTGGCGCCGGCTCTTCATGTTCCGGAAGCTGCCCGGATTGTGCGATGAGCTCCGGCAAGTGGGCAAAATCCGCCTCTATGGTGGGGCGCAAGGACTGCTGGTGCAGCGCAGCGGCAGGGTGATACATCGCCACGATCAAACGCCCTTTTACCTTCATACCCTGCCCGTGCACCTCGCTGATTTTAGCATTCGGCAGGAAATGCGCCATGGAGTACCTCCCCAGGGTAACGATCACCTTGGGGTTGATGGCCTGAATCTGTCGCTCCAGATATTCACTACAAGCTGCCAGTTCCTGGGGTAGCGGGTCTCGGTTTCCCGGCGGGCGGCACTTGACAACATTGGTGATGAAAACTTCCTGCCGCTTCATCCCGATCTTGCCGAGCAGCTCGTCCAGGAACTTCCCTGCCGCTCCCACGAACGGCTTGCCCTGCTCGTTTTCGTGGAACCCGGGCCCTTCTCCGATGAACATGATCGGCGTATCGGCCGGACCATCGCCTGGAACAGCCAGCTTGCGCGAGAAATGCAGCTCGCATTTGCTGCACACTGCTACTTCCTGGGCAACTTTCTTCAGCTCATCTCCATGTTCCATGAGGCGCCTCCAAGCGGATAATTCTCCCAGCAGTGTCCCGCTTTACCAGCCACTCACCCGGCGGGAGCTTTCCAGCCATCGCTCTCCAACCAGGCCAGGTATTCGGGACCCAGGTTCGTTACCGTCATGATCCATGCATCTTCGTTGTTATCCCGGTAATAATGCGGGCGAACGCCCGCCAGCTCAAAACGGAAGCGGGTGTATAAGCGCTGCGCCTGCCAGTTGCTTTCTCGAACTTCCAGGGTCGCCTGCGTGCAGCCTTGCCGGATGGCGCCAACCAACGAAGCGCTCATCAGTAGCTGCGCAATCCCCTGGCCTCGGAAATCCGGGTGTACTGCGATGGTAGCAATATGCGCTTCATCCAGGATCAGCCACACAACGCTCATCCCAATAACCGCCGTTGTTCCTTCTGCGGTTTGAGTCTGAGCCACCCACAGCTGCGAATTGGGGTTCTCAAAAAGCTCAAATCGATAGGCGCTGGCCGGCCAGGGAAGCGCGAAAGAGGCCTGATCGATCGCCAGCACCTGATCCAGATCCGCAACCTGCATGGGCCGGATCACCAGGGCTTCCACCACGGGCAAATTCATGTACCGGTAATGCCTCCCGGGATCGGCTCATTATAATGCAGATAAACAGGAGAAAGCAGCGCTGGGTCATCGACCTGACCGGCCTGCCAGCGCCGCCAGGCCAGCTCGGCCAGGAAGGAAGGTCGGCGAACAGCCTGTGCCGGAGAAGCCAGCAGCACATTTTTTCGCTTCCGGCCCAACAAACGGCGTTCCTCATCATCCAGCTCGCCACATACCCAGGTAGGCTCCTGGATGCGCTCCGCTAATGCTTCCGGTGTCAGCACTTCGATGCGCCCGGCAGGTTTCCAGGCTCCCTTCTGTACCTGATACCACCCAACTGCCAGGCGACCGCGTCCGGCGCGCAGCACAGCGGCCAGCAAAGGAGCTTCAACCGGTTGGGAGGCAGCCAGCACATCCAGGGAAGGCAGCCCAACTATGGGCAGGTTTTGTGCCAGCGCCATGCCCTTCGCCAGCGCCAGCCCAATTCTCAGCCCGGTAAACGAGCCCGGACCTAATGCCACTCCCAGCGCCCCCAAATCCACAGCATTGACGCCGCAACGTGCCAGCAGACCGGCAATCGCTGGCGCCAGCTCCACCGTATGATGGTCGTGGCTGACCCAAGACATTTCACCCAGCACCTGGACACCGTCATACACCGCCAGGCCAACCAGGCGGGTCGACGTATCAATAGCTAGCACAATTTGCGGTCGAGAGCGCGTCACGGAACTCCAAAAACCTGCCGGCGAAACTGGTGCAGCATGGCCTGGTAACGGCTGCCATGGGCAGAGATAACCAGGTCGCGCTGATCGAAATCGACCCATTGCAAGGCGACCCACAGATACTCGTCCGGTAAAGCAGATCGAATACGATCCGCCCACTCCACCACCACAGGACCGTCCTCAATCATCGCATCCAAATCCAGGTCCGTTGCTTCCTCTGGGCCGCTCAGCCGGTATGCATCCAGATGATAAAGGTGCTGGCCGGATGGGCGGCGGTATACGTTCACCAGGACAAAGGTCGGGCTGGAAGCCTGGTCGAGGGAGCCCCACCCGGCGCTAATGCCCTGCACCAGGGTGGTTTTTCCGGATCCCAGCTCACCTTGCAAGCAAATCACATCTCCCGGTTCCAGTAGTCCACCCAGGCGGATTCCCGCTCGCCGGGTTTGCTCGGCGTTGCGGCTGATAAATTCCAGTGATTGGGCATCCAGTATAGGCATTATTCAGCGATTATAAGCCTCAATGTATCGAGCGTAAAGCGTCATTGCTGGCCGGCCGGTTCAGCCTTTAATCTCCAGCCTGGCCAGGGATGCAACCACGCGCTTCAAACCGAGCTCGGAGAAAAAAACGTCGACCACTTCATCGCCATCCTGGAGGCGACTGTTGAGCACCATCCCCTCGCCCCACACCGGATGCAGGACGCGCATCCCGGCATGGAAGCGCAGCGCATTGGCCACCGACGCCTGGACTGCCGCGGCAGAATCGGACATCTCCCAGCGGTCAGAGCGATCCTCCACCAGGCTTGTGCGCCGGGTGCGCGGCGGCTGAGTCGTATTCAGCAGCGCGGCCGGTAAATCCCGCAAGAAGCGCGACGGCTCTGATGGCTCGGCATACCCAAAAGAGCTGCGATTCTGAGAGTACACCAGATACAGTAAATCCATCGCCCGGGTGATGCCTACGTACAGCAAGCGCCGCTCTTCCATCATTGCCTCCGGGTCCTCAAAAGAGCGGCTGTGCGGCAGCGTGCCGTCATTCATTCCCACAATAAACACCACCGGGTATTCGAGCCCCTTTGCGGCATGCAGCGTCAGCAAAGTAGGCACGTTGGCCGAAGCCTCCAGGGTATCCTGGTCCGAAACCAGCGCCACTTGCTCCAGGAAGCTGCTGATCCCCAGCTCCTGATAATCTGCCGCCAGCCGGCGCAGCTCCATGATGTTATCCCAGCGGTCGCGGCCTTCATCGGTGCCATCGTCAATATAGCTGTGGTAGTCAATGTCTTCCAGGATACGATCCATTAAAGACAGCGGCGAAAGCTGTTCCTTCGCTGCAGCCCAACCCGCCAGCAGGTTGCTAAAACCGGCCAGCACCACCCCGCCGCGGCCCTGGAAGAGCTCCTGCACGGCGCTGCTGCCATTCTTTCCCAGCTCCAGCAGCAGGCTGCCTGGAGAAATCCCCATGCGTTGGGCCTGTGTTCGTAAAGCCAGGTAGGTCTTATCGCCAATACCGCGATGCGGCACATTGATCACTCGCGTCAGGCTGAGCTCATCGCTCTTATTGTGCACCAGCCGCAAGTAGGCGATCACATCCTTGATCTCCCGGCGGCCGTAAAAGCGTTGAGCGCCGACCAGTTTGTATGGGAGACTGGCCTGTAAAAACGCCTCTTCCAGCAAGCGGGATTGCGCGTTGGTGCGGTACATTACGGCAAAATTCCCCGGCTGGAGCTGCCTGGTTTTAACCAGGGTGGCGATCGTATCTACCACATAAGCTGCTTCTAGCCTATCATCATAAGTTTCATGTAAAGTGATCTTCTGTCCGGCGCCGCGATCGGTAAACAGCCGTTTGGGCGTGCGGTGCGGATTGCGGTCGATGACCGCCATGGCAACATCCAGGATGGCCTGTGTCGAGCGATAATTCTGCTCGAGCAAAATCACCTGCGAGTCCGGGTAATCCTGCTCAAAACGCAGCACATTGCGGTAGTCGGCGCCGCGCCAGCGGTAGATCGACTGGTCGGTGTCTCCAACAACAAATATATTGTTATGAAAAGACGCCAGGTGCTTCAGCAGCACATACTGGGCCATGTTGGTATCCTGGAACTCATCTACCAGGACATGCTCGTAGCGGCGAGCGTATCTTTCTCGCACCGGAGCATTCTCCTGCAGTAGATAGGCCGTCCACAGCAGCAAATCATCAAAATCCACTGCATTGCTTGCCAGGAGCAGCTCCTGATAACGCTTGTATACCCGCTTCACCACCTCATCCCGGTAGTTGGTGGCGGGATAATCATCCGGCAGGAGCAGCTCGTTTTTGGCGTTGGAAATCGAGGCGTGCACGCCCTGCGGCCGGTAGCGCTTCTCATCCAGCTCCATATCCCGGATCGCCTGTTTCACCAGGTTCAGCTGGTCATCCGCGTCAAAGATCACAAAATTCGAGTCGAAGGGTAAATGCTCGGCCTCGCGGCGCAAGATGCGGGCACAGGTGGCGTGAAATGTCCCCAGGGTGAGGCCCGATCCTCTGCTATTGGCGCCGCTTTGGGTAAACTGTCCCACCAGGTCCATCACCCGGTTGTCCATTTCCCGGGCGGCCTTGTTGGTGAATGTCACCGCCAGGATGTGATAGGGATTGACCCCCATGGCACCCATCAGGTAGGCAATCCGATGCGTCAGGACGCGGGTCTTGCCGGAACCCGGTCCGGCGAGCACCAGCACCGGTCCTAACCCGGCCATAACCGCTTGCTGCTGTTGCGGGTTTAATCGGCTGATAAAATCCACTGGATCACACCTGTTTGGTTGCTGCCTGTTGGCTTTCCGGCGCCGGCAGTTGGGAATCCCGCTGCGCTTTCCTGCGGAACCGTTATCCGTCGTCGGTCGTCGGTCTGGAATCCCGCTGTGCTCTCCTGCGGGACGGTCTTCGGTCTTCGGGAAACATTATAGCACAGCCAAATATTTCCAATTGACGGTTGCGCAACCACCATCTCTGGAATACAATCATCGGCATGAGCTGGGATTTGATCGGCCATGAATGGGCCGCGGACTTTCTGAAAGAGCATATCTCCCGAGATCAATTACGCCATGCATACCTGATTACCGGCCCTCAGGGCATTGGCCGTCGCACCCTGGCACTGCGCTTTGTCCAGGCGCTTAACTGCACGCAGCCTCCCGCCCCCGGCGTCCCCTGCCAGCAATGCCGGCCCTGCCGTCAGATTGAGCGCATGCAGCACCCTGACCTGACGGTTGTGCAGTCCGAGAAATCCGCATACATTCACGCTCAGAAGCTAAACCCTGGCGGCTCGGATTTCCAACCCGGACAAGCTAATTCAAAACGGAAGCGCAGCCAGCGATCCGACCAGCCCTTCGAGCTCAGCAATCAGATCCTGATCGACCAGATTCGAGACCTGCAAAGGACGCTGGCACTCACACCCTACCAATCCACCTATCGGATTGCACTGATTCTACAGGTAGAGGATGCCAGGGAACACGCCGCCAACAGTTTGTTGAAAACGCTGGAAGAACCATCCTCTAGCAGTATCCTGGTGCTGACTGCCGAAAGCGCCGAAAGGTTGCCGGCGACTCTCGTTTCCCGCTGCGAGCTCATCCGCCTGCGACCTGTCCCCATGGACCGCCTCGAACAGGCGCTGCAGATAGCCTATCAATTGCCACAGGATCAAGCTCGCTTAGTTGCTCACCTGTCAGGTGGCCGGCCTGGCATCGCTCTTGAGCTCAGTCAGGACAAAAATCTGCAAGACAAACGCGCTTCCTGGCTGGATGATCATGCCCGCCTGTTGAGCGCCAACCGGGTCGAACGCTTTGATTATGCCGGCTCGATCGCTGACCTTTCGTCGCGCGAGCGAAACTCTCCTCGAGAAATCCTGCGCGACCAGTTGAAAGAACAGCTAACCGTGTGGATGTCCTTATGGCGCGATGTCTACTTGCAGGCATCCGGAGCTAGGGTTCCGCTGACCAACGTAGACCGTCTGGAAGAAATCGACCGCATGAGCAGCCGCTTTGGCCTGCGAGCTGCCCTGGATAGCATCCGGTCGATTGAAAGGGTACTGGACTTACTGGAGCGGAATGTCAATCCTCGGCTGGCGACCGAGGTCTTGATGTTAGACTTACCCCGCTGGTAGTGATATCATTGAGTGCGGAGCAAAATAATGCAGCAAATTGAACGCGGAATCTTTTACGAAGACACTTTTCTGGGGGTCACCGTGGGAGGGATTACCTTTTCCCACGGGACAATCATGATCGACGCCCCGCTGCGTGCGGAAGATGCACGCGCCTGGCGCTCGATGCTGCTCAACCAGCGCGGCGGGAGCAATCGGCTGCTGGTTAACCTGGACTCGCACCCCGATCGCACCTTGGGGGCGCGCGCCCTGGACTGTACGATCCTTGCCCACCAAAAAACTGCCCAGGTATTTCGCAACCGTCCGACAATCTTTAAGGGGGCGCTGGTTGAAAGCGGATCGGCCTGGGAGTTTTACCCAGAAGCCATCGGGATGCGCTGGGCAACCCCAGACATTACCTTTACCCATAGTATGAGCCTGCACTGGGGCGGCCCGGAAGTCATCCTGGAGCACCATCCCGGCCCAACACCTGGCGCCATCTGGGCGATTATCCCCGCCGAGAAAGTCTTATTCGTGGGGGATCTGGTCGGGATCAATCAGCCCGCCTTCCTGGCTTATGGCGAGCTGGAAGAGTGGCTGGAGGCGCTCGACTTGCTGCATGCAAAATACAGCGATCATTTGATCATCAGCGGGCGCGGCGGTTTGGTCGTTAAAGATGCCATCCAGAAGCAGCAGCAGCACATCCGCAGCGTTCTGAAAGGCATCGAGAAACTGGCCCGGCGCAACTCGGCCCCTGAGGATACGGAAGAGCTGCTCCCTGCGTTGCTGGCCGAATTCTCGTTCGATGTTCAGCTGCGAGAGTTCTACACCCAGCGCCTGAGGTTCGGCCTGCACCAGTACTATGCCCGCCGTTACCGCCCCACCAGCACGCTGGAACAACCCCAAGTCGAAGAAGAGGAAGAGCAGTGACAGCTTACGCGCCAATTTTTGAGCTGACTCGTGGAAATGCCGTCGAGTCGGTCCATTACGGCTCTCTTGCCGTCGTGGACAGCCGGGGCAAGCTGCTAGCCTGGTATGGCAACCCGGAGGCAATCACTTATCTACGTTCCAGCGCCAAACCGTTCCAGGTAATGCCATTCCTGGAGCACGGAGGCCAGGCATACTTCGACCTTTCCCTACGCGAGATTGCCTTGATGTGCGCTTCGCACATAGGCTCCGACGATCATGTGGCAGTCGCCCGGTCGATCCAAGCGAAAACCGGTGTCAGCGAGTCGGAGCTGTTGTGCGGCGTACACCCGCTGAGCCACCAGCCGACAATCGATGCGATGCGCCTGCGCAATGAGCCGCTTTCCTCTAACCGCCACAACTGCTCCGGCAAACACACCGGCATGCTGGCGTACGAGCGCATGCTGGGACTTACCGCCTCTGGCCAGGCATACATCGACCCTGGACACCCCATCCAAATTCAAATTCTGGAGACACTGTCCGAGATGTGTAGCCTGCCCGTCGAACAGATCGGCCAGGGCATTGATGGCTGCTCGGCACCTAACTTTGCCCTACCGTTGTTCAATACCGCCTGGGGTTTTGCCCGGTTGTGCGACCCACAGGCCAGCCTTGTATCCCACCCCGAGCGACAGGCAGCTTGCCGAACGATCTGCACAGCGATGACGACCCACCCGGATATGGTCAGTGGTCCAGAACACTTTGACACTGCCCTGATGTTAGCCACTCGGGGCCGGCTGATCTGCAAGGGGGGCGCCGAAGGTTACCAGGCGATCGGCCTAATGCAGGGCGCATTGTATCCCGGTTCGCCCGCAGCTGGCATCGCGCTGAAGATCTCGGACGGAGACGCCCGCGGTAAGATTCGCCAGGCCGTTACGCTGGAAGCACTATGCCAGCTGGGAGTCCTTTCCGCAGATGAAATCGCATCCCTGGCCAGTTTTGGCCCTTGCTTGCCGGTGTACAACTGGCGCAAGCTAACCGTCGGCGAAGGGCATCCGGTCTTCAGCTTAGCCACCGCCGTCTGAGCCAGCCACGATCATGCAGCCAAAAGAACAAGCCACAGCCGTCCACCTGCGCCTGTTGGAATATTATGGCATGCCTGAATGGCGCAATCCCTTACCGCCTCTGGACGAGCTGGTTTCAACCATCCTGTCCCAAAATACCAACGACACCAATCGCGACCGGGCCTATCTGGGTCTGCGGGCGGCATTCCCCTCCTGGGAAGCCGTGCGCGATGCCGACGAACAGCTGGTCATCGCTGCCATCCGCCCAGCCGGGCTGGCCAATCAAAAAGGGCCGCGCATCCAGGCCGTCCTGCGTGAGATAACCGCCCAGGTTGGCGAGCTGAACCTGGATGTTCTCCAACCCATGACTGCAGAGCAGGCCAGCGCCTGGCTGCAAAGGTTTAACGGGGTTGGCCCTAAGACCGCTGCTATCGTGCTGCTATTTTCACTGGACAAGCCCGCTTTTCCGGTAGATACACACATTTACCGGGTAAGCGGCCGGTTGGGTTTACGGCCGGAGGGCATGAATGCCGACCAGGCCCACCACTACCTGGAGCAGCTCTTTCCCGTGGATGCTTATTATGCCGCGCATCTCAATCTGATCCGCCTGGGCAGGGAAGTCTGTCAGGCGCGCAAGCCAAACTGCCCGGCCTGTCCGTTAAAGGACCTGTGCCAGTATGCTCTCAGCCAAACAGGTTGAGCCATCCAAGAATTATTACGCCACATGATGAACTATTCCCTGGTGTTTGTGAACAATATCACATAAAAAACATGACAGGTGACAATGACCTTCCTGACGGAAATCAGGTAAGATATCAATAGTCAGTAAGAGCGCTCCTGGTTCTGCTCATCGCTGTTTCCTCCTTTGGCGAAAGCCTCCGTCGGGATCTCACCGCCTCGGCGGAGGCTGCGCTTTAACCATGCAATCAAGTTTCCTTGCAGTCGGGATCTCACCGCTTAGCATGGTCCCGAGCGCTCTTTGCTCGGGAGCGGAGGCTGCGCTTTAACCACGTAATCAAGTTTCCTTGCAGTCGGGATCTCACCGCTTAGCATTGTCCCGAGCGCTCTTTGCTGGGGAGCGGAGGCTGCGCTTTAACCACGTAATCAAGTTTCCTTCCAGTCGGGATCTCACCGCTTAGCATGGTCCCGAGCGCTCTTTGTTCGGGAGCGGAGGCTACGCTTTAAATAAATCTCCAGTTGTTAGAGTATTATAAATATTCCCCCTGGTGCTTGACTCGCTATGCCTCGCGCAGATACAATAAACATATAGCGTGAATTCTATCCAACTGGAGCCTGGCCTGCAAAACTCAGCCGAGGTTCCGGCGATAATCCGCTCCGATCCTATCCTCGGTAGAGAACCGGTATGGAGTATAAAGATTACTATCAGACCATTGGAGTGGACAGGAACGCAAGCGAAGAAGATATCAAACGCGCTTACCGCAAACTTGCCCTCCAGTATCATCCCGATCGCAACCCCGGCAATAAACAAGCAGAGGACAAATTCAAAGAAGTCAACGAGGCTTACCAGGTTCTGAGTGACAAGGAAAAGCGCAGCCGTTATGACCAGTTAGGCGAGTCATACACGCGTTACCAGCAACGCGGCGGCCGTCCTGAAAGCTTTAACTGGGAAGATTGGTTCACCGCCCAACCTGGCGGCACCAGCAGTACTCGCGTCAATACCGACGATATGGGGGATATCTTCGGCGGGCCTGCGTTTTCAGATTTCTTCAGCCGTATTTTTGGCGGCGCGCAGGATGTCGGCAGCAGCCGAGCATCCCATCGCAGCCCTCGCACGCCTTCCTACGAACAGGAAGTGGAAATCAACCTGCAGGATGCCTACCAAGGTGCAACCTGGCGCGGCGAGATCGATGGGCGCCGCCTGGAAGTTAAAATTCCACCTGGAGCCCAGACCGGCACCAAAGTCCGCGTGGCTCAGGCGATATCGACCGGCGCCGAAAACCGCAAAGCCGATCTGTACTTGTTGATTAAAGTCCGGGATGACTCTCGTTTTGAACGCCAGGGGCATGACCTGGTTATCGATGTTAATATGGACCTGTACACGGCGGTATTGGGTGGGGAAGTTACCATACCTACGATGAGCGGTAATGTGGTCTTAACCGTTCCTGCCGGCACTCAGCCCGGGCAAACCTTCCGTCTGAAAGGACGCGGTATGCCCCATTTAAAAAACCCAAGCCAGCAAGGAGATCTCCTGGCGCGGGCCAGGGTAACCATCCCACGTCACTTAACCGATGAACAACGCGAACTTTTCAAGAAATTGGCCAATTTGGCCTGATGCGTGCAACCATGACCTTTGCAGCACGAGCTCCGTTCTTCAAGGTTCAAGAAAGCCACATACAATTAACAGGAGGATGATATGCTAACGGATCGTGATCTTCAAGAGCTCTTGAACTACACAGGCCGCTCACCGGTGCTAAGTGTGTTCCTAAACACCGACCCGGCTGAAGGCAACGCCGATGCTTACAAGTTGCGCCTGCGCAGCATGCTCAAAGAGATAGATTTACCTGGCGATGTTTCCGCAGTCCTGCGCTACTTCGATCACGAATACGATTGGTCCGGGCGCAGCGTGGCCGTGTTCTCCAGCGAGCCAGAAGGATACTTCAAGGCATTCTCCATGGCAGTATCGCTCCGCAGTCGGGTACGGGTGGGTGACCGCCCGAATGTCAAACCGTTGGCAGACTTGCTCGATTCTTATGGCGGGTACGGCGTCGCCCTGGTGGATAAACAGGGCGCGCGGCTTTTTTACTTCCACCTGGGCGAGATGCGCGAGCAAGAAGGCGTGATGGGCGAAGCTGTCCACCATACCAAGCGTGGCGGGGGGTCGCAGTTCCCCGGCCGCCGCGGAGGAACTAGCGGCAGCACAGATTATGTCGATGAAGTCATCGACCGCAACCACAAAGACGCGGTCGAGTTTGCCACACATTTCTTCACCGAAAACAATGTCCGGCGCGTGCTGATCGGCGGCTCGCAGGAAAACATCACCCTCTTCCGCAGCCTGCTGCCCAAGTCCTGGCAAAGCCTGGTGGTAGGCACGTTTACCATGAGCATGAATGCCGGCGCGGCTGAGGTGCTGGAGCGCGCCATGAAAATCGGCCAGGAGGCCGAAAAACAGCGCGAAGCACATTTAGTCGAGCAGGTGGTTACCAACGCCGCCAAGGGCAAGGGCGCCGTGGTGCAGCTGGATGACACCTTGACGGCCGTCCACGAAGGGCGGGTGCAAATCCTGCTCTATCAGGATGGTTTCCGGGCAGCCGGTTACCGCTGCCAAAGCTGTGGTTTTATTTCTGCTGTAGAGATCGAATTCTGCCCGTATTGCGGCGGCTCTTGTGAGAACATCCCAGACGTGGTGGATATGGCAGTGCGGAAAGTGATGCAGGCCGGCGGAGACGTGGAGGTCTTGCATGAAGGGCAAGGCGCAGAGCAAATGGGCCAAATTGGCGCCTTACTCCGCTACTAATCCGTTCAAATTTGAATTAATAATAACAGAAGAGACGGCCGGCGGCAACCGGTCGTCTCTTCTGTTTGGGAAATTTTTACTGTTTAGTTTGCGCTGATCTTGATCGTTTTCGGGCGGTGGGCTTCGGCCTTCGGGATGCGCAGAGTCAGGACACCGTCTTTGATATTGGCTTCCACTTTACCAGCTTCCACATCCACCGGCAGGTTGATCACCCGGGCGAAACGTCCGGCCGGCAGCTCGCATGCCAGGTAGCGTGTGCTCTCAGCCTGCTCCGCAGGAAACTCGCCGCGGATCGCCACCGTGTTGTTCAAAATCTCGATGCTCAGGTCGTCCGCATTCAAGCCGGGAACCAGCGCCTTGACGGTGAAGAATTCATCCTCAACCATTACATTGACTGCCAGCAAGCTCTCGCGCTCGGTCGACTGAAACTCCGGATAAGTCTCCTCAAACATGCGGTTCATGGCTTCGCGCAGGCTCATCAGGCGGCGATTGGGGGATACATACATGGTCATCATCTTGATACTCTCCTGTAATTTTGCTCCAGCAGTAATTTGTAAAGAATTACGATGCCCTATATTAATTCTTACAGATCAGAAGCACGCAAGAGAAGTATAGAAATTTTATAAGAAATTGAAGCCGGGTCTATGTGGGCAGTTGGAGTTTGGCCGCCAGAATCAAGTGGTCAGACTGCCTGTGGTAAGGTGAGCCATCAAAATCCCCCATCAATTCAACTGCGCTGAAACCCGCCCGGTGCAGCTCAGACAGGTAGGTCTGGGCATTCACCATTTGATGCCTGACTTCGCGGTGAATGACGCGCAGCTGCCCATCCGGAGACTCATGCTGGTAATCCCAGGCAATGGTCACACCCGTGGTCGTGCGCCGCCAGCTGCTGGAAACCTGCACCGCCCTGCCATCCAGGGGGTGCGGGAACACCTCCTCGACTTCCGGATCGCCATAAGATGGCATCTGCCGCAGCAGCGCCGGATTTGGCAAGCCGGCTACAAAAACGCCGCCAGCTGACAGGCAGCCTGCCACGCAAGCTAGCAATGCCCGGCGCCGGGCCGCATCCAGGGTGCTGTAGGTATTACAAGGCAGGATAACCAGAGGGTACTTCTCCTTTACCTGGAAATCCGTGAAATCTGCCTCAATCAGCTCCACCTCCGGCAGCAGGTCTTCCACCAGGTTGGCGCGCAACACTTGCAGCATGCCGGGGTCGATCTCTATACCGGTCACCCGATACCCGGCTTCAGCCAAGGGAATGAGGATACGCCCGCTGCCACAGCCCAGCTCCAGCAGCGGACCTCCCTGGAGTTCAGCCAGCCCCAACCAAAACGGCAGGTCTTGCATATGCCTGGAATGATGGGCATGATAAAGGTAAGGAAAATCGTCTTCCGGTAGGTTTACCACGGGTCTCACGCCTCACTTCCGATTGATGAACCTGTCCACAGCCTGCAGGTGCTCATCGGCCGCCCATAACGGCGGAAAGAATGCCTGCTCTGCAGCGGCTGCGGTTTGTGGGGGCAGTACCAATCCCAGGCGCAGCAAGCGCTTGACCGCCTGGACGGCCGGCGCCGGCTGGGCTGCAATACTTCGAGCCAGTTCCATCGCCGCCTCTATCGCCTGCCCGCGCCCTACCACTCGATTGGCCAGTCCATGCGCCAGGGCTTCCTGCGCACCCAGGATACGGCCGGTTGCCATCCATTCCAGCGCTCGGCTGTAGCCCACCAGGCGCAGCAGGCGCTGGCCCGCTCCCCACCCCGGAGTCAACCCCAATGTGATCTGCACAAACCCCAGGTCAGACGACTCGGACATCACACGCAAGTCACAGGCCAGGGCAATCTCTGCTCCGCCGCCGCGCGCTGGGCCATCCAGCGCAGCGATCGTCGGGCAGGACAGACCTTCCATGTGCGCTAAAGCGCCGCCCATCAGACGTGCCAGGCGCAGCCCATCTGCCTGGCTGGTATCCTGTTGCAACGCTTTCAGGTCGCCTCCCGCAATAAAAATATCTGCCACACCGGTCACGATCAAAGCCCGCAGGTCCGCAGCGCGGTGAGCCTCTGCGACGCAAGAAGCAAAAGCCTGCATGGCTTGCCAATCCAGCGCATTGCGTACCTGTGGCCGGTTGACCTGTAAGAGCCCAATCCCAGGCTCAATAATTGATAATGAAACTGCCATTAGTTCTCCTTGACGGTTCTGCCATCTTCGCATTATACTCATCAAACCCGGGGTGTAGCGCAGTTTGGCAGCGCACCGCGTTTGGGACGCGGGGGTCGGCGGTTCGAGTCCGCCCGCCCCGACTGGTACTCATTATGGCAAAACAAAAGTTGGATGGCGTCGTTGTAGCCGTGCGCTACCTGCCCAACGGGCAGGTAGCCTGGGTGCGGGCATTCTTGCGGCGCGGACCAACTTTTTCCGATTATATCCTTCTCGACCGCCAGACTCTGATCCAGAACCTACAAGATGGCAAAAAATTCTGGGCCGGCCAACGCACCCCCCAGCTTGCCAGCACTTTTGAGGTCACCCAACCACTGCGGGTCCTGACCCAGGACGGCAGGGATATCCTGGTGATTGGCGATGAAGCCGCTGATCGGGATTCATTGAAAGGGGTCCCGGTACTTTAACCTGCCGGGCCCGGTGCCGTCTTTTGTCCAGGGATTCCTCCGTTTTCCTGTCGATTATCGTCCCTGCTTATAACGAGGAAACCCGACTGCCGGGTACCCTGGAGCAGATCGCCCAATTTTTAAACGCCCAACCATATTCGTCCGAAGTGCTCATCGTTGAAAATGGGAGCACCGATCGCACCTGTGAGATCGCCGAACTATTTTCGGCCGGGCACCCCCAGTTTCGCCTTATTCGAGAAGTTCAGCGCGGCAAAGGCCGGGCGGTCAGGACCGGCATGCTGAGCGCCGGCGGCGAATACCGCTTCATGTGTGACGCCGATTTGTCCATGCCGGTCAGTGAAATAATCAACTTCCTGCCTCCTGCCGCCGGCGATTTTGATATCGCCATTGCCTCCCGAGAAGCCAAAGGAGCCATCCGTTACAATGAACCCTTCTATCGTCACCTGGGTGGGCGAGTGATCAATACCTTGATCCGCTGGACAATTTTGCCCGGGTTGCATGACACCCAGTGCGGCTTCAAGTGTTTTTCCAGCCGCGTCGCGCAGGATATATTTTCCTACCAGACCATGACCGGCTGGTCATTCGATATCGAGCTGCTCTACATCGCGCGCCGGCGCGGCTACCGCATCCATGAAATCCCCATACATTGGTACTTCAATCCCGATACCAAGCTGAATGCGTTCCGCGATGCCATCCGGATGCTCAGCGACATTTTTCAAATTCGCAGCAACTGGCGCCAGGGACTGTATAACCCGAAATCCTGACCTGCTCCTCCAAGCCGGCAGGTTCCCAGAAACCCATGCACGTAAAATTTGATCTTAGCCTGATCCCCAGACAGCCTGATCTCTCGTTCGAAGCTCATCTTTGGCAGCAGGCAATCTACCCGGTGGCAGGGATTGATGAAGCCGGCCGCGGCGCGCTGGCCGGCCCGGTAGCGGCCGGTGTAGTTGTCCTTCCACCGGAAGCGAGCATTGCCGCCCGGTTAGATGGCGTGCGTGACTCCAAACAGATGTCCCCCGCCGAGCGGCGCTACTGGGCCGACAAGCTGCCCGCCTTGGTCCAGGCCTGGGCAGTTGGCTTTGCCACGCATCTGGAGATTGATGAGCTTGGTATCGTCCCGGCGGTTCGTCTGGCGGTCGCGCGGGCCCTGGCCAGCCTCGAATCCCCACCCGCCCACCTGCTGGTCGATTACCTGGACCTACCAGAATGCCCGATCCCACAGACCGCCCTGGTCAAAGGGGATGCCCGCTCATTAAGTATCGCCG
This sequence comes from Anaerolineae bacterium, assembly GCA_041301395.1. Classification (GTDB taxonomy): domain Bacteria; phylum Chloroflexota; class Anaerolineae; order Anaerolineales; family UBA4823; genus CTSoil-045. The sequence continues at coordinate 9,461 of JBFYSP010000059.1, read as the reverse complement.
CCGCCTCGGTCCTGGCGAAAACCGCTCGGGATGCCCGCATGGTTGAGTTAGATGCTTTACACCCTGGCTATGGATTTACCCGGCATAAGGGATACGGCACACTTGCCCACCGCCAGGCTATTCGACGGCTGGGGCCTTCCCCCATCCACCGGCTCACTTTCCAGGTAAAGGATCCTGGTCCAGCGCTGGTTGAGGTGGCAGATTAAAACCCAACAATCTACTCACATCCAATGTTCAATCCGCAAGGGAGTTTAATAAGATGACAGCAGGGAAAAAGATCCGCCAGTTTGGCTTGTGGGATAGCCCCATCTCCCCAATCAGTATGGCGCGCAGCGTCGGCCTGAGCGGGCTAGCCTGGGATTCCGGCCCAGGCGGCAGCGATTCCCTCGTCTGGCTGGAGGCGCGCGGTGATCGCAGCGTGCTGATGGTCCAACCGGCGGGCAACAGCGCACCGCGCCTGCTCAACAGCGAGATTTCCGTTCGGGCAAAAGTAGGCTACGGCGGCGGTGATTTCACTGCCGGTTGCGGCTATGTTTATTTCGTCGACGCCGCCTCCGGAAGGATTTACCGCCAGCCGGCCAGAAGCGGGTTGGCCGCATCGGTCACACCTGCATTCGGGGCTTGCGCAGCTCCGGCACTATCGCCCGGAGGCGAGTGGCTGCTGTTCATCCGCAGCTACGAAGGGCAGGACACCCTGGAAATTGTGGACGCCGCCGGGCAATTCTGGCCGCAAAAACTGGCTTCCGGCGCAGATTTCTACATGCAGCCGGCCTGGCATCCCGAGTCTAACCGGATTGCCTGGATCGAATGGAACCACCCCAACATGCCCTGGGATGGCACCCGACTGCGGTTGGGTGAGTTGCGCCGCTCCCCCGGCTGCCTGCCAGTCCTGGATCGGGCAGAGACCATTGCCGGAGATGAAAACACTTCAATCTTCCAGCCGGAATTCTCGCCGGATGGCCGCTACCTGGCTTATGTCTCCGATATCTCTGGCTGGTGGCAGATTTACCTGTATGATCTCCGCCAGAGTGAGCACCGGCAGATCACCAACGTGGAAGCTGAGCACGGACTGCCGGGGTGGGTGCAGGGGATGCGTACCTATACCTTCGACCCCCTGGGCCAGCATCTGAATTTCCTGCGCAATACTCTGGGCTTCGTCTCCCTCTGGCAGTACGACCTGTCCAGCCAGGTAGAGCAGCAAGTCGAGTTGGATGAAAATTATCACGCATTAGATGCCATATGCGCCAGCCCGAGCGGCATTGGGATGCTTGCCTCCAGCCCCAATATCCCCTGGCGGGTCATTACCTGTCATCCAGTAAAAGGCATGCGCACCACACCGACCTTAACCCTTGGTCGGACGACCAGCGAGGAGCTTCCGCCGGAGGCCTACTCCCTGGCTCAGGCCATCGAGTGGCCCGGCATGGATGGCGAGAGCGCCTATGGCCTGTTTTACCCGCCTCAAAACCCAGCCTTCGCCGGTATCGGCCTGCCGCCGCTCATCGTCTCGGTACATGGCGGGCCTACCAGCCAGGTGCGCAATAACTTCAATGGGCGCGCCCAATTCTTCACCAGCCGCGGCTATGCCGTACTGGAAGTCAATCACCGCGGCAGCACCGGCTATGGGCGCATCTACCGCGACCGGCTGCGCGGCAACTGGGGAATATACGATGTTCAGGATTCCGTCAGCGGGGCGCGCACCCTGGCTGAGCGAGGCGCCATCGACTCTCGCCGGGTAGTGATTATCGGCGGCAGCGCCGGCGGGTTTACCGTACTCAAAGCCATTGAAGATTTCCCGGGCTTCTTCAAGGCGGGCATCTGCCTTTTCGGCGTGTCCAACCAGTTTACGCTGGCAGCCGAGACGCATAAGTTCGAGGCGCATTACTCCGACTCGCTGCTTGGCCCCCTGCCGGAGGCGTCCGAAATCTACCGCGAGCGTTCGCCCATTTTCTTCGCAGATCAAATTTCCGACCCCATTGCCGTTTTTCAGGGTGACGAGGATAACGTGGTGCCGCGCAAGCAATCGGACGAGGTGGTGGAATCGCTCAGGCGCCGTGGGGTTCCGCATGTTTATCATGTCTACCCGGGAGAAGGCCACGGTTTCCGTAAACCCGAGACGATCGAGCATTTTTATAAGGCCGTGGACGAGTTCCTACGCCAGTATGTGATCTTCACATAATTAACAAGATAGGGATGGGTGTGTCTGATCTGCGCCCATCCCTACCAATTGAGGAATTCATTCTGTTTGATTATTCTAAAAGCTTAGAACCAATCCCGCTTCCAAAACAGATAAGCTGCCGAGATGGAGACAAATAAAGAGATCAGCAGGATGATCCAGGCTGCCGCAGGGTTGGCTTCAAAGGGCAGGTGAACGTTCATCCCAAAGAAACTGGTGACGATCGTGGGCAGGCTCAGCACGATTGTGATCGATGCCAGGAATTTCATCACTGCATTCAGGTTATTTGAAATGATCGATGCAAATGCATCCATCATGCTGCTCAAGATGTTGGTGGAGATGTTGGTCATTTCAATCGCTTGCTGGTTCTCGGTCAGCACATCTTCCAACAGGTCCTCATCTTCCGGATAGGTGCGGAACAACTGGCTGCGTTGCAGCCGCTCCATCAACAGCTCATTGGATTTTAGAGCGGTCGTGAAATAGGTCAGGCTTTTCTGATATTTGAGCAGCGCCAGCAGCTCTTTATTGCGCGAGGATTGTTGCAGCTCGTCCTCCAGCGTGTCCACTCGCTGGTTGATGGCCCGCAAATAGGATAGGTACTGCTTGGCAGTCTGAAAGAAAATATGCAGCACGAAGCGCAGCCGTTTGGCGGTCACCAGGTTGCGCACATGGGCAGCCGCAAACCCGCGAACGATCTCATTTTCGAGTTTGCACACTGTAATAATATATTTGTCGGTCAGAATAATGCCTAAGGGGATAGTAATATACGGGATATCCGCCTGCTCGCCCTGGTAGTAGGGGATGCGCAGGATGATCAGGAAGTCGCCATTTTCGCGCTCGGTACGAGCGCGTTCGTTGAGGTCAAGGGGGAATGTCAGGTAATCGGCTGGGATTCCCAGCTGCTGGATGCGGTTGATATCTTCTGGCGTTGGATCAAGCACATTAATCCAACAATTGTTAATTGGCTCGCTCAGTACTGTCAGGCCAGTCTCGGTGTTCTTGTAGCAGGTGATCATGGCATGCTCCTTTCTTGCGGGCAACTGCCCGGGTGTTTTACTTGGTCAAGGCGGTTTTTTCGACGAACTAAGCGGTTCGCCGTCTTGACTGACAGAGTCGTCGTTCATTCCTTGGTATCCTTCTGTTATCGTCCCGGTAAATAAAAAGCTTCCCTGAGGCAAGGCCTGGGGCCGTTTTGGGGGCCTGAACTGCCGGGAAGCACAAACAAGCGTAGAGGTGCGTTCGGTATTCCTCTAAGCCAGGCCCTCCAGGGTCCGTCTGCGTTCCGGCGCGTTAGCATGCCTGCGCAGGCCAGACCGCCGGCATACACGTTGGATCAAATCCGCTTGATCCAGAAAATTTATCATTCCAGTAAAGTAAATAGACACGTTAAACCCTTCAAAACACAGTTTTCTGTGGTTGTCAGGCAAGTATAGCATCGTGCCTGTGATCTTGCAAGGCGTTTAAGATTAACATATCATGCGTGCTGGTCTTTCCAGCGCAGATAAACCTTGGTAAGTTCCTCGGAAACTGCCGGGATGAGCGCCAGGCCAAGCACAAGCACCCATTCCTTTGTGCTCAGGAATGTTGTGTTAAAGGCTGACTGCAAGAACGGCAGGTTCACCACCAACAGCAGCATTAAAATCGACAGGCCAACTGCATACTGCATATACCGGTTGGAAAATATTCCCAGGCGAAAGATCGAAACTTTCTCAGAACGCACGGTATATGCCCGGAAGAGCTCACACAGGGAGAGCGTGACAAAAGCCATCGTTTCGGCGGTGATCACATCGACAGTCGACCAGTCATAGTCCAGGAAGTACTGTATGAGGTTGGTCCCCGGCGGGATTGTAGCACCCAGATGCCAATAAATGCCGATCAAGAATGCCCCAAGCGTCGCACCGGTTTGCGTGACGGTCTGAATGAGAATGCCCATCCGGATCGGTCCGTTGACAATGGGCTCATTCGTCGGGCGAGGGGCGCGCTCCATGATATCTGGGTCGCCTTTTTCCATAGCCAGAGCCAGCGCCGGGGCGCCATCCGTCAGCAAATTAAGCCACAGCAGTTGTATGGCCGTTAATGGGGTGGGCAGGCCAGCAAGTGTTGCCAGGAAGATGATCGTGATCTCTGCAATATTGGAGGAAAGCAGGAAAAACACGAACTTCCGAATGTTATCGTAAATGATACGACCCTGCTCGATCGCCTGGACGATGCTGGCATAATTGTCATCGGTCAGCACCATATCGGCGCTTTCCTTGGCCACATCGGTACCGGTAATGCCCATGGCAACCCCGATATCGGCGCGTTTAATGGAGGGGGCATCATTCACCCCGTCGCCGGTCATGGAAACGACTTCACCCTGAGAGCGTAAAGCGTCCACAATCCTCAGCTTGTGCTCCGGCGATACCCGGGCAAACACTCCAGTGTGCATGACTTTTTTATGCAGGGTTGCATCGTCCATTTGGTTGAGCTCGGGGCCTGTGAGCACTTCGAAACCCTGCTTCAACAGGCCAATAGACTCGGCAATGGCTCGCGCCGTATTTGGATAATCCCCGGTGATCATAATCGTGCGAATACCGGCCCGGCCGCCTTTTTCCAGCGCCTGTTTGACCTCCGGCCGGGGCGGGTCGATCATGCCGACCAATCCGGCGAAAACCAGGTCCTTTTCCAAATCCTCAGCCCGGATTTCATCCGGCAGCTGCGGCAGCACCCGGTAAGCCATGCCCAGGACGCGCAGTGCGTCTTGGGTCATCAAATCATTCGCCACCAGGATGCGCTGCCGCTGCGTCTCATCCAACGCTACCGGTTGGTCGTCCATTCGCTGGTAATGGGAGCACAGGTCAAGCACGATATCCGGAGCGCCCTTTACCGTTACCACATAACCTTGTGGCGCTCGATGGTTATCAAAGGGCGAAATATCCTCCGGCTGCGGGTTCCGCAAGGCATGGATGGTCAGCATGCGCTTACGGTCGGAGTCAAACGGAATTTCCTGGACTCTGGGATAAGCCGCATTCAATTCGTCGGAGCTTGCTCCAACCTTGGCTGCGGCCACCACCATCGCGCCCTCGGTCGGGTCGCCCACCATGCGATAAGTGGGGCTGCCGTTGCTCGTGCCGCTTTGCTCCAGGCTGGCGTCATTGTTTAAGGCCGCCACCCACAGAGTAGTCAGCGCCGCCTGGTAATCAGCAAGATCAACCGGCTGGCCGGCTACTTGAAAGTCGCCAATTGGGCTGTAGCCGCTGCCGGTGATTTCAATGAACTGTCCATCGGCCCAGGTGCGCACCGCAGTCATCTCGTTTTGCGTTAATGTACCGGTCTTATCCGAACAGATGACCGTGGCTGATCCCAACGTTTCAACCGAAGAGAGCCTGCGGATCAATGCGTGGCGCTTGATCATCTCGCGCATGCCCAGCGCCAGGCTGATGGTGACGACAGCCGGCAACCCCTCGGGCACAGCCGCGATCGCCAGGCTGACGGCGATCATGAACATCTCCAGCGGGGGAGTGCCCTGCCACCAGCCCACCAGGAACACCAGCAGGCATAAGATCAGCGAGGCCCAGCCCAGCGTCTTCCCCAGTTGATCCAGCCTGCGCTGCAGTGGGGTCGGCTCTTGCTCCACCGATTGCAGCATCTCCGCGATCATACCAATCTGGGTATCCATACCGGTGTCAACCACCACGCCCCGACCGCGGCCGTAATTAATCAGCGTGCCCATGAACGCCGTGTTTTTGCGGTCGCCCAGGGGGACATCGTTTTGCAGCAGAGCCGATGCGTCCTTCTGCACCGGCACTGACTCGCCGGTCAATGCCGCCTCTTCCACTCTCAGGTTCACCGCCTCTATCAGGCGCACATCCGCCGGCACATAGTTTCCCGCCTCCAGCAGCACCAGGTCGCCTGGCACCAGTTGACCGGCCGAGACTGTTTGCCGGCTGCCATCGCGGATGACCTGCGCATCCGGAGCAGCCAGCTTGCGCAAGGCGGCCAGGGACTGCTCGGCCCGAAATTCCTGCACCACCCCCAGGACAGCATTCAAGATCACAATCGTCAAGATCGCAATGGCTTCGATGTAATCTTTTAGGAAGAAAGAAATCACCGTGGCAACGATCAACAGCATTACCACGAAGTTATTGAACTGCTGCCACAGCATTTGCCAGATTGTGGTGGGCGGTGCTTCGCGCAGTTGGTTGGGGCCGTAAGATTGCAGGCGCTGTTCAACTTCAGCGGTGGATAGCCCATGCTCGGCAAAGGTATTCAGGCGCTCCAGAATCTCGTCTGTCGCCAGGGCATGCCAATTTTTTCCTTGCGGTTTTCCAGTCACGATTTGGGGGGTAAACTTTTCGACGGCCATATCACCTCAGTAGATGAAAAGATTATAGCACTATGAATTCATCGGGGTAACGACTATCCAGACAAATGCGAATATGACAATTGTCACTATTGTTTTACATCCGCTATTTGCTATAATCTCAAGTAATTATTCGCATTGGAGATGAGCAATATGACCTATAAAACGATCCAGGTCCCTACCGGCGGGGCCAAGATAACCATCGAAAACGGAGTCCTGAAGGTTCCCGACAATCCGATCATACCTTTTGTAGAGGGAGATGGCACCGGGCGGGATATCTGGCGCGCCTCTGTGCGTATAATGGATGCCGCCGTGGAAAAAGCCTACCGCGGCCAGCGAAAAATCCACTGGATGGAAGTCTTTGCCGGTGAGAAGGCTTTCAATAATTTTGATTCCTGGCTACCTGCTGAAACCGTACAAGCCTTCCAGGAATACCTGGTGGGAATCAAGGGTCCCCTGACGACACCAATCGGCGGCGGCATCCGCTCGCTCAATGTCGCGCTGCGCCAGGCGCTTGATCTTTACGTCTGCCTGCGGCCCATCCGCTATTTCGCCGGCGTCCCCTCCCCGGTCAAGCATCCGGAATACGTCGACATGGTCGTATTCCGCGAGAACACCGAAGATATCTACACAGGTATTGAATTCGAGTATCCCAGCGAGGACAACCGGCGCTTCAGAGAGGTGCTCAAAGAGCAGTTCCCGAATGAGTATACCAAGATCCGCTTCCCCGACACGGCCGGTTTCGGCGTGAAGCCTGTATCCGTGGAAGGTACCGAGCGCCTGGTACGAGCGGCTATCCAATGGGCTCTGGAGCATAAGCGCCGCAATGTAACCCTGGTACACAAAGGTAATATTATGAAGTACACCGAAGGCGCCTTCCGCAACTGGGGTTACGATGTCGCAGAACGCGAGTTTGGCGACCAGATTTACACCTGGTTACAGTGGGAACGTACCCGCTACGATTCAGGGGAAGATACCGCCAATGCCGAACAAGACGCGGCCATCAAAGCCGGTAAGCTAATCATCAAAGACGTAATTGCCGACATCGTCTTGCAACAGACAATCACCCGGGCGCGCGAGTTCGATGTCCTGGCAACAATGAACCTGAACGGCGATTACCTGTCCGATGCCCTGGCGGCTCAAGTAGGCGGCATCGGCATTGCACCCGGTGGCAACATTAATTACCTAACCGGCCACGCTGTCTTCGAAGCCACCCACGGTACCGCTCCCAAGTACTCCGATAAGGATATGGTCAATCCCGGCTCTGTCGTCCTCTCTGGCGAGATGATGTTCCAGTACATGGGCTGGCGTGAAGCCGCTGACTTGATCGTCAAAGGCATGGAAAATGCCATTGCGGCCAAGACGGTCACTTACGATTTCCACCGCCTGATGGACGGCGCAAAACTGCTCAAGTGCTCGGAGTTTGGCGATGCTATGATCCAGCACATGGATGACTAGCGCGTAACCTACCACTCAGTCCGATATTTATAAAAAGCCCCCTCGCTGAACTGCACCCCATAGGGTGAACAGAAAAAGAAAGCGGCCTCTAGGCTAACTGGACAGGCACCTTACCTGGTAGGGTGTCTGTCTTGTCTTTAATTGTATCCGTTCATAGTTGAAGAAGTAAATATATTCGTCAACGATCTGCTTGGCCTCCTCATAGGTTGGGGTTTTGACATGTCGCAGGGCTTCTTCTTTTAGATGGCCGAAGAAGTTTTCCATGGGAGCGTTGTCCCAGCAATTTCCTCGGCGCGACATAGACGGGGTAATGCTATACTGTTGGGCGAGGACATGGTACGCATGCGAGGTGTATTGATGCCCTTGGTCACTGTGGAGGATCAGTCCATCAGTGACCTTTTCATTTTCTTGGGCCATTTTGAGCGTTTTGGTAACCAGCGCCACAGAGTTGGAAAGGCTCATGGCGTGAGCTACAATGAAGCCACCGAACAAGTCTTTGATGGTGGACAGATAGGCCCATCCCTGCTGAGTGGCGATGTAGGTAATGTCGGTCACCCACTTTTGATTGGGGTGTGTGGCTGTAAAATCCCTGTTCATCACATTGTCGTAGCAGTGGTATGTCTCCAATTGGCTCATTTTCGTATACGCTTTGCGCTGGCGAGCCACTGAATGGATCCCCAGGCGGTTCATCAGCCGCAAGACCGCCTTGTGATTGATAATGACGGCCCGTTTCTGACGGATCCATAAGCCAATTCGCCGGTAGCCGTAGGTCTTTTTCGAGGCTGCATAGGCCTCCAGCACCAGCTGCTTACGCTCGGTGTCCCGATCCGGTCCGCCCAGTCGTGTGTGCCAATCATAGTAGGCCGCTCGCGAGATCCCAAAGAAACTACACATCGCTTTCACTGGGTAGACTCCTCGGTAGTGCTCGATGACCCGATATTGCGCCTCACGAGCATAGCTGTGCGCAACTCGGTATGGAATTTTTTTAGCAATGTATTCTCCATCTCCAGTTGGACGATCCGTTCCTGATCCGTGTGTGCCTTTCGGGGTCGCCCGCTGCCTTTCTTGCTCAACCCCGCCTGGCCTTCTTGTTTGTACTGGCGAACCCAAACCTCTATCCGATCCGCCTTCCGCAGCCCAAGCTGTGCCGCTACTTCCGCATAGGTTAGTCCTTCTTCTTCGTGCTGGCGCACCGCTTGCAGCTTCGTTTCGAACGTGTAATGCGTCATCCCTTTCTTCCCAGCCATAACAAAAGCACCTCCTGCTTCTATTCTCGCATGAGGTGCTTTCTTTTTCTGTCTGACTTTTGGGGGTCAGTTCACGCTGGGGGCTTTTTATTACATCATGGTTGCGTTACAAAGGAGGATTACTCAAGGGCTGGGTGTGTTTGCCAGGGGAGCTACGGTACCAGTGATCGTCACAGTGGCAGTGATCGGCACAGTTGCCCCGCCCGCCCCGGCAGCAGTAGCCGCTGCAGCCTCGGCCGCC
>JBFYSP010000057.1:0-9336 GCA_041301395.1 Anaerolineae bacterium | reverse complement strand
CGATCGGTGTGCAGCAGATCGGCTACCGAAGGCCCCCTGGTATAGCGCTCGCCGGGGTGGATGCGCACCACCAGCTGCACATCCGGCCGCCCACAGAAATAATCCAGCGTGCGTTTCAACCAATCGGTCATGCTCTGGCTGAAGACCTGGCGGCCCAGGGTCAGGCTGTCACCGATCACATTGGCTGCCAACAGAACCAGCGGGCGCGCATCCAAACCCAGTTCCTGGCGCGCCTGCTGCCCCCCCTGGCTGGGCGTGCCCTGCCAGCGGCGGGAAAAGTTCTCCCACAGCCTGGCCTGCTGACGAGAAGCGAACAGGGTGCGTACCTGCTCCGATTGCTCCTGGGTCAAAGACCGATCCTTGTAACGCATCCACAATAGATCGGTGTCCTGGCGCATTACCTCCCGGTTGTATGCCAGCCAGATGCGGCCGCGCTGTTCGCCAAATTCATACGAGACGACCGGGATATCCAGGTAGCGCGCCGCCTGGTAGACTGCGCCCATCTCTAGGATCATTCCATTGGGCGTAACGACGACATCCGGCCTGTTAGCCCGCAGCCAGTGGAAGACCACTGCAGCAGCCTGGCGGTTCCGTTCCAGGCGCAGCCGGTACAGATCGCTTTCCCGGTCTACATCCTCGACCTGCAAGGTGTATTGCACATCGCGCAAGCTTACTTCGGCGACCGCCTGCTCCAGCACAGCCGGCAGGTTTCCCCCTGGCAGCCGGGCATCCAATAGCGAAAGAGGCCTGACCAGGGGTTCCAGATTCCGGAAGACGCTGCCGGCGTAGGCATTCTGGCGGCGCAGATCGAAGGAGCTCATCGGCTTTTGCCAGTTGGCATAAGGCAGGTAGGCCAGGGTCACATCATGACCTTGCCCGGCCAGGGCCACTCCGGTCAGCGTGGCATGTTCGATCCAATAACGCAGCGTGCTGAACAGGAAGATTTTTCGGCCATGTTCCGCCCGGCGGCGCGCTTCCTGGGCCTGCATGATCCACTCCGGCAGGCGTTTCTCCACCGTGCGCAAGGTAAAGCTGCGGCTGATGGGCTTTCCTGGCTGGCGAAGCTGCCAGTACAGCTCAGGCACCAGCGGCAGCTCGCCCAGCGCGTCCTTGATCCAACGCTTACCGGAGCGATTCACCGGTATTCTCCTCAATCTGCCAGGCCAGGCGCGGGCGCACCGGGCCCAGGCGCTGCTCGGGCCACTGCATCCCCGGAGCACCGGAAGCATCCACCGAGAAGGTCATCGCCTGCTCGTCCTGGAAATAGCGCCGGATGCGATAAGAGCTGGCATTTAAGCCCAGCACATAGCGCCCTTCGTTCAGGAAATCGGCCGGAATCGTGCAGCGGCTGATATAGCGCCCCACCGGGCGCACCCGGTAGTGCTCAAACTGTTGCGGGTCATCGGTGTCGAAAGAGGTCAGAATGTATTCGCCATGCGTTGTCATCAGATACATCCCAACACGCAAGCCGGTGACCGGGGCATCCAACTGGTATTCGATCTCAATGTCAATCGGGTCTACCGAGCGTACCGAATCCACCACCCGGTGCTGTGCATCACGCAAGCGCACCGCTATCGGCCGGAAAGGCGCACTATCCGGCGGGATTTCATCCGCCTCCCAGATGCGCTCCCCAATTTGGGCATAGCCGGAGGACAGATAATAATCCACCGCGGCCGGTGTCTCAGCGCGCTTGATCATATGCCCCTTATCCAGCACAATCGACTCTTGAGTCAGGCGCAGGATGGCCGACATGTTGTGACTGACGAACAATACCGTCCGTCCCTCGTTAGCCACAGAGCTCATCTTCCCCAGGCATTTACGCTGAAACTCGGCATCGCCCACCGCCAGCACTTCATCCACCACCAGGATATCCGGCTCCAGGTGGGCGGCAACAGCAAATGCCAGCCGCAGGTACATTCCGCTGGAGTAGCGCTTGACCGGGGTGTCGATGAATTTCTCTACCTCCGAGAAAGTTACAATCTCATCAAATTTTTTCCCAATCTCGGATCGAGTCATGCCCAGGATTGCGCCGTTGAGGTAGACATTCTCTCTGCCGGTCAGCTCTGGGTGAAAGCCGGTGCCCACCTCCAGCAAAGAGCCAACCCGCCCGTGGATCTCAGCAAAACCGGTGCTTGGCTCGGTAACTCGGGATAAGATTTTTAAGAGGGTGCTCTTGCCGGCGCCATTCCGCCCGATCACCCCCAGCACTTCTCCCTTGCGCACATCAAAGGATACATCCTGCAAAGCCCAGATGTATTCGTTGGCTGCGCGCAGCTCTTTGCGCGAATTGCGCTCCCGCCGCGAGTTACGCACCATCTCCACCGGAGCCTGGAAAGTTTGCATCAAGCTGTCTCGCAGAGTGCGGTAGCGCTCTTGCGTCAGGCCGATTTTATACTGCTTACCCATCCCATCGACACGTATGGCGATATCACTCATCACAAATGCTCTCTATCATCCCTATACCAAATCGGCAAAGGTGCGTTCCATCCGGCGGAAATAAAACAGGCCGGTGATTAAAATAATTATGGATATCACGGTCGATACCGCCACCATCGGTCCCGGGGCCGGCTCCATGCCCAGCAGCGCCCAACGGAATCCTTCTACAACACCGGTCATCGGATTTAAGGCATACACCAGCTGCCATTTCTCCGGAATCATGCTGGCAGGGTAAGCCACCGGGGTGATGAACAGCCAGATTTGCGTAATAAACGGCAGGATGTAGTTCACGTCCCGGTAGATCACATTCAATGCCGAGAGCCACAACCCGACCCCTAATGAGGTAACCATCGCCAGCAGGAGGAAAAGCGGCAGGGTGATCACGGCATAATTCGGTGTGATATCGTAATTGCCGCCCAGGTCGCTGTTGTAATAGATCAACATCCCAATCAGGATCGTAAACGCCAGTGCAAAATCCACGATGCCGCTGACCACGGAAGAGATCGGAATCACCAAGCGTGGAAAGTATACCTTGGTGATCATGCTGCGATTATGGATCAACGATTTCCCGGCATCGGTCAACGCCTTGGTAAAAAGACCCCAGGGCAGCAGCGCGGTATACGAGAAAATTGGGTATGGTATCCCATCAGTCGGGACCTTGGCCACACGGCCAAAAAGCACCGTGAAAACCACCATGGTCATCAAAGGCTGGATGATCGCCCAGGAAGCCCCCAGGGCGGTTTGTTTATAGCGGACTTTGACATCCCGCCAGATCAAAAAGTAAATCAGCTCGCGGTAAAGCCACAAATCCTTTAGGTTTAGCCCCAGCCAACCCTGCGGCGGCCGGATGTATATGATTTCTTCTTTTTCGTTTTGTACCAATGATGATTGTGCCATCTTGTTTCCAAAATTTGCTAGACCGCAGGGAACCCACGATCAGGATTGAGCCTTCTGTTGCCGGTACCATTCGATTGTGCGACGCAAGCCCTCTTCAAAAGGCATGCGCGCCCGGAAGCCAAAATACTGCTCTGCCCGGCTTACATCCAGGGCGCGTCTGGGCTGACCGTTGGGTTTGGTAGTATCCCACACCAGCTTGCCGGAAAAACCGGTCAGGCGAGCGATAAGCTCGGCCAGCTCCCGGATGCTGATTTCATTGCCCGAGCCCAGGTTGACCGGATCGCTGCCGTTATAGCGCTCGGCAGCCAGGCTGATCCCCTCGGCGGCGTCCTCGACATACAGGAACTCGCGCGTCGGCGAGCCGTCGCCCCACAGCACAACCTCTCGATCGCCGCGCTCCTGCGCTTCCAGGCACTTGCGGATTAATGCCGGGATGACGTGCGAAGTCTCCAGGTTGAAATTATCACGCGGCCCGTATAAATTCACTGGCAGCAAGTAAATGGAGTCAAAACCATACTGCTCGCGGTATGCCTGGGACTGCACCAGGAGCATTTTTTTCGCCAGACCATAGGGCGCGTTGGTCTCTTCCGGGTAGCCATCCCACAAGTTTTCTTCTTTGAACGGCAGGGGCGTGAACTTAGGGTAAGCGCAGATCGTGCCAATGGCGACAAACTTCTCCACACCGGCCCGCCAGGCTTCGTGCATTAACTGCACCCCCATCATCAAGTTAATGTAAAAAAACTCAGCCGGGCGCGCCCGGTTCGCCCCGATCCCACCGGCCAGTGCCGCCAGGTGGATGATGACATCCGGACGGGCGTCATTTAACATCCGGTGGATATCGGCTGGCTCGACCAGGTTGTATTCCTCAATCTTGGGCACAAAGACATGCATCGCCCCGCGCTGGCGCAGCTTTTCCACCAGGAACGAACCCAGGAACCCGGCGCCGCCTGTCACACAAACCCTCCGCCCTTTCCAATAATCGCTGGTTGTCATTTGCTATGTTCCTCGCTTCGACTCATTCGCTCCTGCAAGGGATGCGTGCTCAGGTACACCTTGGTGCCGCGCACTTCTAGCAGTGGCAGGCCATCACCGCTATCCAGGCTTGTTCCATCGACCGGTTTTTCCAGGACCAGGATGCCCTGCTCCAGGCAGGTCAGACGCACGATATCGGCAATATCGCCCTCTCCCACCAGGTAAATTGCAGCAGCATTGGTCTTCTTCACCTCCAACAACACATCGCGCACATGCTGGCGTGTCCGCCGGTACAACCGCATGGAGGTGTCAATATAGTTCACGGTGAGCTGGGCGCGAAATGCCAGCCCTTCCGGTGTGATGATGTATTTCAGCTTGCGTCTTTGGGCGCGCTTGATCTTGACATACCCCTTATCGATCATGCGCTTTATCAGCCAGTTTACCGTACCAACTGCTACACCCAGCTGTGCAGCCAGGGTGGCCTGGCTGATATCCGGGTCATGTTCAATCTGTTCGAGCAGTACCAGCTCGCGATCGATATCTGATCTGACTTCCATTCATTCATCCAGGCTGAGTTAAACCCACCAAAAAAAAACCGGCGGCTTTTTCAAAATTCAGCCGTTGAATTATAACCCCAGTTGACTATCGGTCAAGGGAGAAATCAACAGGATGAGATTAACTTAATGCTTGTTCAAGGGCAGTTCACCGGGTTCTGACGCGGTGCCAGCAGCACCACGCGCACCCGCTTGAATTCTTGAATTGGCTCATAGTAGCATAACAACGGCTGCGAAACCCACTTTACCCAGGCGTTGTTTTCTTCTGAAAAGGCGTTTACGCGATCTTGCAGCTTAACATTCAAAGGTTCGCTGAGTATCAACGCAAAACGTTTATTCGCCAGGTCGCGATAAAAATCCTCAAAATAAGGGGCGTTGCCAGCCATGGCCTGGTCCATCATATATTTTTTCTCGTAATCATGCACCAGAGGCACGCCGCTGATGGTGCCAAACGACAGTAGCTGGCGCTGATCCAAAAAAAGTACTTCGCCCTGGGGAACGGCACGCGCCACCTCCGCCCGGATCGTCTGCAGTGCATCTTGAGTAAGAGCCCGGGGCGGTACCTTTAAAGGTGACCCCATTGTGAAGCTGTACACGACCGGGATCAGAGCAACCGCGCTGACGAGTCCTCGCACCCAGGCCGGCAGATCACTAAGCGAAAATTTACTGGTATCCAACAGCACCATTCCCAGGATAACGAGCGTGATCAGGTACATATCCATGTTGTGCAGGTTGCTGCCCCCGCCGATTTTAACGCTGGCAGTCAGGCCAACTGCCAGCAGACCCACCACCAGCGCCGTGCTGCCCAGCAACCCCAGCCAGCCCATCCTCCAGCGGCGTGTCCAGGCAAACCAGGCCAGCAGCAGAATCAGCGGGCCGGTCGCAACGAGCACCCCCATCAAAATCCCCATTCCATAAGTTGAGTTGGGAAACAGCCGATACCACAGCAGCGGCTGCGAGAACATGATGCCATCTTGTTCGGGGGCAAACAAAGTATTCCACATCGAGATTAAACCCGGCAGCATGCCAGCCACGCCAAGCAGAACGGCAGGGAAAACGCGCTTGATCCAGCTTCCCATACGCTGCGGGAATCGCTCGTTATAATCGATCAACGCGCCCCACGCGCCGGGGGCCAGCGACCAGGTCCAGCGGCTGATCCCGGCATACCAGCTGGAGAGCAATAAGATAGCAGCCTGAAGTGGTAAAAAGCGTGATTTCCGGACGACCACCACCAGGATTGCCGAGATCAGCAAAGGGGCATAGATCGGCCCCTGCATGACAAACAGCGCCATCCAAACCAGGATCGCCATCCGCTGTGGGCGTACCTTGACGCTGTTGGAGGCAAAAAATCCCAGCAGCAAAGGTGGCACTAACCACAACAGGGCATTCCATAAGCGGTGAAACCAGATCGGCAAGCCGGAAAACAGGAACCAGATACCCCATAAGCCGTATCTTCCCGGCGAAGAATAATTGGCCTCAATCTCGCCCGAATAATTGTAGCGATCCTGTCCGAAGACCAACGAGTAATCGTAGAAGCGGTTGCCTTCCGACCAGGTCAGTGAAAATGGGTAGGACGATACCTGGCTGAAATATGCCCCCATCTGGACAAATAATCCGGCCAGCAGGGCAGAGAAAATAAGGCTCCAGCCGGAGCCCCGGCCAGGTCGGTACGGGCATAAAAATGATGCAAACAGTACAACCGGAATGTAAATTGCCAGGCGCATCCACACGCCATCGGCAAGGCCGCGCAAGAAGGGCAAAAAAATTAATAGTACAGGAAAGAACAACAAAGTCAGGTAAACACCCCAGGCCAGCCATGCCGGTAGAGCAATCCAACGCTGGTTGGCGCCCTGGAATGCGCCCCGCATCGACTCCTCGCGCAAGAACCAGGCCACTGCTCCCAGCAGTAAAACTATCGAGATCACCGCCCAGGCAGATAGAATCAACAGCTGGAGTTTTGCAGAACTGTTGCCGGTATACTCCCGGTAAAAAGCCCAGCTCAGCAACGCAAAATAACCCACCAGGCCGAGGAGAGTATAGAGATCCTGCTTCGAGAACGAGCGCTTGGATACCTTCACCTTGTGCGCAAGTATATCACTGGCAGCCGGGATGCTTGACCAGGAGATCGGCGCAGGCAGGAAGAAAGCCTGCATGGTAGAATCCCTTCGTGAAGATAATAGAGCTTTATTCCGGCGCATGGGATGTGGATGCGCCGTTCCAACTGGCACTGCCGGAAGATTGGGAAGTCGAAATCCTGGGTAACCAGCCTCTACCTGCCATGAGCCGTCAGCAGATTGCTGCCGCTGTACGTATGCCAATTGGCAGCCCTCCGCTCGCCGGGCTGATCCAGGGATGCAAGCAGGCGGCCATTTTGCTGGATGATATCTCCCGCCCAACGCCGGTCACAGCGGTGGTCGAAATCCTGATCGAAGATCTGCTCCACAGTGGCCTGCCCCCCGAACAGATCCACCTGGTCTTCGCTGGGGGAACGCACCCTCCAGCTACCCCGCAGGAGATGCAGCAAAAACTCGGCTTCCAGCTGCCTGAAGGCGTTCAGGTACACGCTCATGACAGCCGCGGCCCTTGCGAATACCTTGGGAAATCGGCGAACGGTACACCAATCTATCTAAATCCTATCGTGGCTGGCAGCGACCTGCGCATCGGCGTGGGCTGCATTTATCCTCATCCGGCAGCCGGATTTTCCGGCGGAGCCAAGATCCTGGTGCCCGGTGCGGCCGGTTACGAAACCATCCGCATCCTGCACGATAACTTCCAGGGCTCAGAGCGGCGGGGCGGCTCGATCGATTGCCCTTTTCGCAGCGAAATCGAGTCCATCGCTGCGCAGATCGGCCTGGATTTCATCGTCAACCTGGCTATAAACCAGCTCCGGCAAGTCTGCCAGGTGTTTTCCGGTGATATGAACCTGGCCTTTCGCCAGGGCGTGCAGTTTGTGCGCGACCACTACCGGGTCAAAGCCGCTGGGCCGGTCGATATCGTCATCACAGATGTTTATCCTTTTGATGGGGATGTACAGTTCGCTTACGACCGGGGCTTGTGGCCGATCGAATCTGCTCCTCGCCATGCATCCAGGGTTATCCTGGCTGCCTGCCCGCGCGGTCTGGGGTCTCACGACTTATTTCCGGCCCAAAAATCGTTCCGCACGCGCCTGCTGCGCCGCCTGCGCTATTTTCGATGGAGTGACTTGAAAACCATTGGTAGGAGGATCGGCTATGCCCGAAATTTGCTCGCCCGCCAGTCACAGGAGGTGCTCTTTGTCTCTGCCGGCCTGGCTCCAGCCGATTTTGTCAAAGCCTTCCCTTCCGGGCAGCTTTTCACAACCTGGGCAGACGCCCGGGAGGAGTTGACCAGGCGCCACCCTGCGTCCGGTGTTAAGGTTGCGGTCTACCGCTGCGCGCCGCTCATGCTTCCTGTGGAATGAGCAAGCCATGAAACGTGTAAGAATCCTGACTACCGTACATTTTGCCAATCCCGGCGCCTGCCTGTTTACCCAGGCGCTTGAACAAAACTTAGCTGGCAGCCTGCCCGATGCGGAAATCCGCACGCTGGATTATGTCCCGCGCAACTGGCTGTACTACGAGAAAATCCGCGGCTACAAGCCGCACCGCCATATCCCACTCTTCAACCTGCAGCGCCACCAGGTAGCGGAAAAATTTTACCGGGAGTCGACCCACCTGGAAAAACCAACCCCCATCATGCCTTTCGGGTATGAAAACATGGTGGACTTCTTAATCAAACAGGGCTACGATGCCCTGGTGGTCGGCATGGTCATCTGGGATATTACCGACCAGAGGCAGATCCCAAAATTTCCGAATATTTACTGGCTGTCCGAGCGCCTCCCGGCGATGAAAATCGCCTATGCCGCCTCCGGCCATCGCACCCAGATGGAGCTCTACCAACAGCACCAGCCCCAAATTCAGCGCCTCCTGAGCAGTTATTCCCTGATTGGCGTGCGCGACCAGATCACCTGGGAGATGGTCCAGGAAGCCAAACTCAGCCGAGATGTGCCCGTGGTGCGCTCGCCCGACCCAACCATCCTTTACCAGGTGCCGAAGACAAACGTACGTGACCTCCTGGAAAGACATTCTATCGACCCGGAACGACCGATCCTGGGCATGCTGTTCTATGGCAAGCCTGAGTTCTCCGAGAAAGTGAGCCGGTTTTACAAGCAGCGCGGTTTTCAGACGGTCGCCTTCAGCATGTACAATCCCTACGCGGATGTCAATATTGGTCACCTCATCACCCCCGAGCAATGGGCCGATTGTTTCAACCACCTGTCGTTTTGCGTTACCGACCGCTTCCACGGCTCCATTTTTTGCCTGAAAGCCAATATCCCCTTTATATCCATTGAGCCCTACGCACCGCGCACACAGCAGAACAGCAAAGTATTTTCTATCTTAAGTGATTTCGATCGAACCGATTGCTACCTCGATGTGTACTCCCCCGATTTCTCAATCGA